>CALXDF010000078.1 GCA_944386995.1 uncultured Oscillospiraceae bacterium | reverse complement strand
CTATCCCTCCTGGTCTGGATTACCTGCCCCGCGCAGCTGCGCGAGGGTATTGCGGAGTTCGCGGTTGCTGACCGCTTCTCCGCGTCTGATTTTTTCGGCCGTCCGGGTCGAAGGCGCCCTAGTCGCTTGCACATGCTTGTGCTTTTTTCGTTTCGGTCGCTCCACGCGCCGTTCTCGGCCGTCTGCCAACAGGAGGAAGCCGTCTCCCCCGTCCTGCAGGACGAAGAAAAGTTTTCCCTTGTCCCTGCCGGCAATGGATCTGACAATGTCTGCTTGCGCAATGTCCATATCCATCTACTCCGTGACGCTCTCCGGGTCCGTCAGGATCTCCGGATCTCCGTCGGTGATCAAAATGGTGTTCTCGTAGTGGGCAGACCACTTACCATCTGCGGTTTTCACGGTCCAGCCGTCACCCATCACCTTGACACCTGCGCCTCCGGCATTCACCATAGGCTCTACCGCGATCGTCATCCCCCGGAGAAGCCTTGGGCGCTCCCCGTGGCCAACCACATAGTTAGGCACCTCCGGTGCCTCATGCATCTGCCGGCCCACGCCATGACCCACATATTCCCGAACCACAGAAAAGCCATTGGCCTCCACATAGTTCTGGACGGCGCGGGAGATATCCGGGATCCGGTAGCCCTCCCTGGCAAATTTCAGCCCTTCAAAAAAGCTCTGGCGGGTCACCTCAATGAGCCTCTTGGCCTCCGGAGAAATCTTGCCACAGGGAAAGGTGGCTGCGCAATCGCCGTGGAACCCATCCTTATATGCCCCCACATCGATAGACACGATATCCCCCTCGTGGAGGACCCGCTTGCCGGGGATGCCATGGATGATCTCGTCATTGACAGAGATACATACGCTGGCCGGATATCCCTGGTAGTGGAGGAAGGAGGGCTCAGCTCCCTGAGATTTAATGAAATGGTACACTGCTGCGTCAATTTCGTGGGTTGTTACGCCGGGGGTCACCATTTTCCCTGCCAAAGCACGGGCTGCCGCGGTAATTTTTCCGGCCCGGCGCATCAGTTCAATCTCCTGCCTGGATTTCAGCGTGATCATAGCCTCAACCCCAGCGCAGCGAGGATCTTGGCGTTGGTAGCCTCCTTGTTGTCGGCCACCTCCACCGCTTTGAGCAGGCCCCGTTTGGCGTAGAAGTCCACCAGAGGCTCTGTCTCTCTATGATAAACCTCGAGGCGCGCCTTGACGGTCTCGGGTGTATCATCCTTCCGCTGGATCAGTTTACCACCGCAGTTGTCGCAGATCCCCTCGACTTTGGGGGGCACGGCTTCCACGTTGTAGCTGGCACCACATGCCTCGCAGACCCGGCGGCCGCTCATGCGGCGCAGAATCTCATCCTCAGAGATCTCAATGGAGATCACAGCATCAATCCGAATTCCGGCCTTTTCAATAGCCTCGGCTTGGGCGATCGTCCGGGGCACCCCATCCAGGATGCATCCCTTCTGACAATCCGGCTGGCTCAGCCGCTCGCCCACGATTCCGATGATGACCTCGTCAGGCACCAGTTGGCCTGCATCCATGTAGGACTTGGCCTTCAGCCCGGTAGGCGTACCGTCCTTGATGGCGGCGCGCAAAATGTTTCCGGTGGAGATGCTGGGGATCCCCAACTTCTTGCACAGGATTTCCGCCTGGGTGCCTTTTCCGGCACCGGGGGCACCTAATAAAATGAGATTCATCTGCTCTCCTCCTTATTCCAGGAAGCCCTTGTACTGGCGCATGAGCATCTGAGATTCCAGTGCCTGAACCGTCTCCAGCGCCACACCCACCACGATGATGACGGAAGTCCCGCCAATAGCCAGGGAGCTGATGGGCAGAAGCTTGCCAGCGATCAGAGGAACGATGGCCACAATGCCCAGATAGATGGCGCCGAACAGCGTAATCTTGGACAACACTTTGGAGATGAACTGGCTGGTGGGGATGCCCGGACGGAAGCCCGGGATAAACCCGCCGTTCTTCTTCAGGTTGTTGGAAATCTCAACGGGATTGAACTGAATGGTTGCGTAGAAGTAGCTAAAGCCAATGATCATCAGGAAGTAGACCACCATATAAAGGACGGACTGTGCATCAATGGCGTGATAGATGGAGTAGGCTACCGTACCCTCCTCAGGGATGCCGATAAAAGTCCAGATCGTCACAGGCAGTGTGGCAATGGACTGGGCGAAAATGACAGGCAGAACGCCGGACATATTCACCTTCATGGGCAGATAGGAGGACTGGCCGCCGTACATCTTCCGGCCAACCTGACGTTTGGCATACTGTACGGGGATACGGCGCTCAGCATCGCTGACAAATACGATCAGAACCACCAGGGCCAGCACACCGATCAGGATCAGGGGGATCACCCACGGGGCCATTGCCTGGTTCAGATAAGCGTCCGCCTGCTCAGCGGTGTACCCGAGGGTACTCTGGACCGTCTCAGCAGTCAGACTGCCGCTGCGAACGCCGGACCAAATGCGTACACCAGTGATCATGCTGCTCACGGCAGAAGGCACACGGGAAATGATACCAGCAAACAGGATCATAGAGATGCCGTTGCCCACGCCGAACTCGTTGACCTGCTCACCCAGCCACATCAGGAAGGACGCACCGGCCACAAAGGACACGATGATGACGATGGCCGGCCACACGCCGGTGGTCGTCAGCAGGTTGTAGCTCTTCATCATCATATAGTAGCCAAAGGCCTGCAGCAGGGCGATGGCAACTGTGGCGTAGCGGGTGATGGCCTGAATCTTCTTCTTGCCCTCTTCCCCGCCGTCCCGGGCCAGCCGCTCCAGGGGCGGGATCGCCACGGTCAGCAGCTGGATGATGATGGAGCTGTTGATATAGGGCTGAATACCCAGGGCAAACACTGTCGCCATAGCGAAAGCACCGCCGCTCATCACATTGAGCAGGCCCAGGTAAGTGGTGCCCATGCTGTTCAGGGTGGTCTCCAACTCCGCCACGTTGACATACGGGACGGAGATCGCGTTACCGATGCGGTAAATCAGGAGAATCAGGAGAGTAAAGATGATCTTTTTCCGCAGTTCGGGTATGGCCCACGCCTTGCGTACTGTCTGGATCATATTACTTCACCTCCGCCTTGCCACCGGCTGCC
>CALXDF010000077.1 GCA_944386995.1 uncultured Oscillospiraceae bacterium | reverse complement strand
CAGCACAACCCCAACCCGATCATAGGCCCCGTCGTCCACCACCGCGCAGTGGAGAACCGTATAGCCCTTGCCGGCGGTTTTCTCCTCAAACAGGGAGCGGATCTCCGTTTCCGTCCAGAGGGACGGGACTATAGCAGCCGGATCCGATGCACCGGCGTCCCCGGTGCTGGGCGGGGCGGTATCCTCCTGGCGGGCGTTTTGCACCGTCCCGGCGCAGGCGGTCAGAGCGGCGGCGAGAAGGAACAGGGCGAGGACAGCGGACATCTTTTTCATAGGGGGGCCTCCTGTTTCCGCCTGTATCAGGCTGGTTTAGAGACGCGGTGGAGATTCTGGCCCAATCGTATCACAATTTTCCTGTATCCGCAACCGGATGGCACCTTTTCCAAACGCTTTTCGCGGAAACCAAAAAAATCAGCCCTCCGGATGAACCCGGAGGGCTGAAAAATTCTGGTGCCTGCGGCTTACTTCCCGCACAGGGAGGCGGTATCCATGGCGATCATGAGCTCCTCGTTGGTGGGGATGACGAAGATCTTCACCTTGCTGTCGGCGGCGGAGACGTCGCACTCCTTGCCGCGGACGTTGTTCTTCTCGGCGTCCATGTGGATGCCCATGTACTCCAGACCCTCGCAGATCTGGCGGCGCAGGTCGATGGAGTTCTCGCCGATGCCGGCGGTGAACACGATGGCGTCCACCCCGCCCATGACGGTGGTGTAAGCGCCGATGAACTTCTTCACCTCGTAGACAAACTTGTCCAGAGCCAGCTTTGCCCGCTCGTTGCCCTGAGCAGCAGCCTCATCCAGATCGCGGAAGTCGGAGGACACGCCGGAGATACCCAGCACGCCGGACTTCTTGTTGAGGATGTTCAGCATCTCCTTGATGTCATAGTTGTAGCGGCCCATGAGGTACTCCAGAATGGTGGCGTCCACATCGCCGGAGCGGGTGCCCATGGGGAAACCGGCCAGAGGGCCGAGGCCCATGGAGGTATCCATCACCTTACCATCCACAATGGCGGCCAGGGAGGAGCCGTTGCCCAGGTGGCAGGAAATCACCCGGCTGTGGGCGGGGTTGCCCAGCATGTCGATGGCCCGGGCGGACACGTAGCGGTGGGAGGTGCCGTGGAACCCGTAGCGGCGGACATCGTCCTTCTCATAGTACTCGTAGGGGATGGCATAGATGTAAGCCTTGGGAGGCATAGTCATGTGGAAAGCAGTGTCGAACACGGCCACCTGGGGAGTGCCCGGCATAATCTTCTGGCAGGCACGGATGCCCATCAGGTTGGCGGGGTTGTGGAGGGGGCCCAGAGGGATGCACTTCTCAATGGCTTCGATGCAGGCGTCGTCAATGATGCAGCTCTCGGTAAAGGCGGCGCCGCCGTGGAGGACACGGTGGCCAACCGCAGCGATCTCATCAGTGGACTGGATCACGCCCTTCTCCGGATCCACCATGATGTCCAGAACGGCCTGGATAGCCTCGTTATGGGTGGGCATGGGAATGTCCAGCTTCACATCTTCCCGGCCGGGGACCTTGTGGGTCAGGCGGCCGTCGATGCCGATGCGCTCACACAGGCCCTTGGCAAAGACCTCGCCGCCCTCGGACTCCATAAACTGGTACTTGAGGGAGGAACTGCCGGCGTTGATAACCAGAATCTTCATGGGTACTACTTCTCCTTGTCCTAAATTGTTATTGCTTTGTCATTTTTGTTTCTGCTCTGTCTCTTGCATTTTGCGCAGCGAGCAGGTAAAATACATGCAGAACTATTGTAATGCGTAACGAATAAAAAAGCAAGTTTTTGTTGGGTTCTTTGGGGTGGAATTCTTGAAAATTCCCCTCTTGCCGGAAAATTTGTTGGGCCGCCGGACGCCGCGGAAAGCCGGGCGGCGGGGGTATGCGTGCTCTGCGAGACTCAAACGGGTACTATTGTAGATCATTTTTCCGGGAGATACAACCTTTTTTTCAAAAATTTACGTGATTTTTACAAGGAAGGAGACTGCCCTTGCCGGTCGTTGGGATCATAGCGGAGTACAACCCTTTCCATCAGGGCCACGCCTATCAGATTGACCGGGTCCGCCGCCTTCTGGGCGCGGACAGCCCCGTGGTGGCGGTCATGAGCGGGAACTTCGTGCAGCGGGGGGAGACGGCACTCCTCCACAAGCACGCCCGGGCGGAGAGTGCGGTCCGCTGCGGGGTGGACCTGGTGCTGGAGCTGCCCACGGCCTGGGCTGCCGCCACGGCAGAGGTGTTTGCCCGGGGCGGCGTGTCCCTGTTGGCGGCAACCGGGGTGGTGACACACCTGTGCTTTGGCAGTGAGTGCGGCGATCTGGCTCAGCTGGAGCGCCTGACGGAATGCATGGATGGACAGGCGTATCAGGCGCAGCTGCGCGGCTTCCTTGGTGAGGGGATGACCTTTGCGGCCGCCCGACAGGCGGCGGCGCGCAGACTCCTGGGGGATGCAGCCGACTGCCTGTCCCAGCCCAACAACAATTTGGCAGTGGAATATCTGCGGGCGGTCCGCGCTCTTGGGGCGGATGTAACGCCGGTGACCGTCCTGCGGGTGGGCGCAGCGCACGACAGTGATGCTGCGGGCCCCGTCGCCTCGGCCTCTGCGATCCGCCGGCGCATCCTGGCCGGCGAGACGTGGGAGCGCCTGGTACCGCCGGATAGCGCCGCCGTCCTCCGGAGGGAGATGGATGCCGGACATGCTCCGGTATCCCAGGCTGCCTGCGAGCGGATGATCCTCTCTCGGCTTCGGGCCATGGGGGAGGAGGATTTCCGCGCCTATGACGGAGGGAATGAAGGCCTTTACCACCGGTTTTATGAGGCGGTGCGGCGTTCTTCCACCCTGGAGGAGCTGCTGGACCTGGCAAAGACCAAGCGGTATCCCCGTGCCCGTCTGCGGCGGATGGCCCTGGCAGCCTGGCTGGGGCTGGAGAGACCAAGTGGAACGCCCCCCTATCTGCGGGTGCTGGCTGCCAACAGCCGGGGCTGTGGGCTTTTGCGGGAGATGAAAGCGCATGCTGCCCTTCCAATCCTGACAAAGCCGGGGGATGTCCGGCATCTGGGAACGGGAGCGGAGCAATGCCTGGCAGCGGAGAGCCGCTGCACGGATCAATATACCCTGACCTGGCCGGTGCCGGGTCCGGCGGGATGGGAATACACAGCCTCTCCCGTGATTCTGCCCTGAGCAAGCCGCAGAGAAAGCGGGACGCCCGGGCGGGAAAAGAAAGGAGCGAATCACAGTGACGATGATGAAAAAATGTTTGGCCCTCTTTCTGAGTGCCGCATTCGTTTTGCCCCTCGCGGCCTGCGCCAACGAGGCGGTTTTGCCGGAGGAACCGGAGCAGCCGGAGGAGGAGACCGGCCCGGCCTATTGGTTTGAAACCGTAGAGACCTCGGATAAATACTCGGACGACGAGGGAAACCTGCTGGCCTCCTATCAGTACCAGATCCTCGAGATGAAAACGGCAGAGGATGCAGACGAGAGTCAGGTTCAGGTCGCGGAAAATTTTAACGCCGGCATGCGGGAGGTCCTGGACAACCAGCTGGAAACCGGGGAAGAGCTGGGCCAATGGGCCTCCTTTGACGATCGCCTCTCCTCCAGTCTGGGAGACGGCGGGCATTACTATATCGATGAGCTGAGCGTACAGGGCACACAGATGGGCGGCATTTATTCGGTGTCTTTCTATAATTACAACTATATGGGCGGCGCACACCCCAGCCAGACCTACTTCAGCCGTCTCTTTGACCTGAGCAGGGGGGAGTACATTGATCCGCTGGAAGTGGCGGATGACCCGGAGCTGTTTCGCGCTACAGTGACGGACCTGCTGCTGGATCACATCCAGCACCTGGATCCGGAGATCCTGGCCGGATACTCCGAAGGATATGAGAGTACGGTGGCCCAGTGGAATACCCGCAGTGTCTGCTTTGGGGAGGATGGGATGACGGTGACCTTTTCGGAGTATGAATTGGGGCCTTATGCGCTGGGAACCCAGACCTTTACGATCCAGTACGGAGAGTGTATGGATGCTTTGGGGCAGGGAGGACAGGTGAAACTGGGGCTGGCAGAGCCGGCGGAAACAGAGCTGGATACATAACCCGGCGCGTGCCGGGGAGGAGAAGGGGGGGAGCCCCCTTTTTCTTTTGCAGCATTTTTTATTTCCGGGTATTGACAAGACAGTTAGTCTGTGCTAATATATGCGCGAGTTAGAAAGTGCTAACCCAAGAGCAGACGGGGATGCCCGCCGGTGGTTAGGAGGAAATATGATGCCGTTGACATTGGCCCGCGCTGGCGAGCAGAAATATATCAAACAGGTGGGGGGGCGCACAGAGACCCGGCAGTTTTTGGAGAAACTGGGATTTGTGGCCGGGGAGATGGTGACGGTGGTCAGCGAGATCAGCGGAAACGTGATTGTGCAGGTCAAGGATTCCCGGGTGGCCATCAGCAAGGAGATGGCCTGCAAAATTATGGTCTGAGAAGCCTTGGCACGGAAGATCTGTATACCGCAGGGAGTGCATTGTCCACTTCGTGTGATATAAAAGACCACGTTCCCCGGGGGGGAGCGGTGGTAAATGGAAGGAAGGAGAATCTCATGAAAACCCTGAAGGAAGTGAAGGTCGGGGACACTGTGGTGGTGACCAGGCTCAATGGGGAAGGCGCTGTGCGCCGGCGGATCATGGACATGGGCATCACGAAGGGTACGCAGATCTTTGTGCGGAAGGTTGCGCCCCTGGGGGACCCCATTGAAGTGAATATCCGCGGCTATGAGTTGAGCCTGCGCAAGGCTGACGCTGAGATGATCGAGGTCAGTTGAGCGGCGGAGGCCGCACAGGCACAGGGCGGGGGACCGCCCGCTTTTTTGGAGATATAGTTAGGGAAAACTAACGCTCAAGGGAACTTTGTGGAAGGAAGGGAAATCAATCATGCCAATAACAATAGCGTTGGCGGGCAACCCCAACTGCGGGAAAACAACCCTGTTTAACGCGCTGACCGGTTCAGCGCAGTTCGTGGGCAACTGGCCCGGCGTGACCGTGGAGAAAAAAGAGGGCCGCCTGAAGGGACATAAGGATGTGTCCATTATGGATCTGCCCGGAATCTACTCCCTGTCCCCCTACACGCTGGAGGAAGTAGTAGCCCGGAATTACCTGGTGAATGACCGGCCGGATGTGATTTTGAACATTGTGGACGGCACCAACCTGGAGCGGAACCTCTACCTCACCACCCAGCTCACCGAGCTGGGCATCCCCGTGGTGGTGGCCATCAACATGATGGACGTGGTGAACAAGAGCGGCGACCGAATCAACACGGTGCAGCTGGCCAAGGAGCTGGGCTGCGAGGTTGTGGAGATCTCTGCCCTGAAGGGTACCGGCGTCATGGACGCGGCGGAGAAGTGCATCTCCGTGGCCGGCAGCGGAAAGAAAACCATCCCCATGCACACCTTCTCCGGCTCTGTGGAGCACGCCCTGGCCCACATCGAGGAGTATCTGCTCCACAATATCCCGGAGGAGCAGCAGCGCTGGTATGCCATCAAGATCTTCGAGCGGGATGACAAGGTGATTGAGCAGCTCCAAATCAGCAAGGCGGATCTGGAGCATGTGGAGCAGGACATCAAGGCCTGCGAGGACGAGATGGACGACAACGCCGAGTCCATCATCACCAGCGAGCGCTACGGCTGGATTGGGTCCATCATTGGCGGCTGCTACAAGAAGAAAAACCGGGGCGGCCTGACCGTCTCCGATAAAATTGACAAGATTGTCACCAACCGGATCCTGGCCCTGCCCATTTTTGTCGTGGTCATGGCCTTGGTGTATGCCATCTCCATGGGTGGCTGGACCATTTCCATCGGTACCGC
>CALXDF010000076.1 GCA_944386995.1 uncultured Oscillospiraceae bacterium | reverse complement strand
TCGGTGCGGAACCAGTAGGCCTTGCTGCCGGCCTGGACCTCCACGTCGGCGCAGAGCTTGTCGATCTGCTTGCGGGTGGCGGTGAAGTCGGTGACCACGATGGCCTTCACCGTGTTCCCGGCAAAGGCCTCAAAGCCGCAGTCGGCAAGCAGGCCGGTGACGTCGGTGACGGTCAGGTCAATACGGAGGTCCGGCTTGTCGGAGCCGTAGGTCTCCATGGCCTCCACATAGCCGATGCGGCGGAAGGGGGCGGAGGAGGCCACGCTGTAGGTTCCGAACTTGGCGAAGATGGGGGGCAGCACCTCCTCCAGCACGCCGAACACGTCGTCCTGGGTGGCAAAGGCCATCTCCAGATCCAGCTGGTAGAACTCGCCGGGGGAGCGGTCGCCCCGGGCGTCCTCGTCCCTAAAGCAGGGGGCGATCTGGAAGTAGCGGTCAAAGCCGGCGGTCATCAGCAGCTGCTTGAACTGCTGGGGCGCCTGGGGCAGGGCGTAGAACTTCCCGGGGTGTTTCCGGGCGGGGACCAGGTAGTCCCGGGCCCCCTCCGGGGAGGAGGCGGTGAGGATGGGGGTGGTGATCTCCAGGAAGCCCTGCTCGGTCATGGCCTGCCGCAGGGCGGAGACCACGTTGCAGCGGAGGATGATGTTCTGCTTCACCGCGGGGTTGCGGAGATCCAGGTAGCGGTACTTCAGGCGGATGGACTCATCGGCCTCCCGGCTGCGGTTGATGGGGAAGGGGAGCTCGTTGTAGATGCAGCGGCCCAGGACCTTGATGTCCGTGGGCACCACCTCGATCTCACCGGTGGGGAGGTTGGGGTTCTTGCTGCTGCGCTCCCGGACGGTGCCGGTGACCTGAATGGTGGTCTCCTTGTTGAGGCCCTTGATGCTGTTCATCATGTCCTCGGTCTCCACCACCACCTGGGTGGTGCCGTAGAAGTCCCGGAGGACCACAAAGGCGAAGTTCTGGCCCACCTCCCGGACGTTCTCCAGAAAGCCCGCCAGGGTGACGGTCTTGCCTGCGTCGCCAAGACGCAGCTCCCCACAGGTGTGGGTGCGGCTCTGTTTCATAGCAGTCGATTCCTTTCTGTTGATAACAATTTGTATGATTTTATCAAAATTATCCGGCCTGTATTCCGGCGGAGTGATAACAATTTGTATGATTCCGGATAACTATACGGATTTGTAATCATTCTGGGGGCTGTCAGGGTTCCACAATGACCTTGCCCTGATTGCGCTCCCTGAGCCCGGCCTGGATCCGCTCCAGGGTGGCCTCGAAGCCCAGCTTGGTCTGCTCCCCGGAGGCCATGTCCTTGCAGGCCACCAGGCCCGCCTGGACCTCGTCCTCCCCCAAGAACACCACATAGGGCACGCCGATCTTGTCGGCGTAGTTCATCTTGGCCTTGAACTTCTTCTGCTCGCCGTAGAGCTGGGTGCGGACCCCGGCGCTGCGCAGGCGGGTGGCCAGGGCGATGGCGGGGGAGAGGTCCTCGGTCATGGGCAGGATCAGCACGTCCGCCGGGGCGGTGTTCAGGTGTTCGTTGAGCAGCTTCTGCTCCCCCAGCACGTAGAACAGCCGGGTCAGGCCGATGGAGATGCCCACGCCGGGGAGCTGCTTGTCGGTGTAGTACTCCGCCAGGTTGTCGTACCGCCCGCCGGAGCAGATGGAGCCGATCTCCGGGTGGTCCAGCATGGCCGTCTCATAGACGGTGCCGGTGTAGTAGTCCAGGCCCCGGGCGATGGTCAGGTCCACGGCAAAGTGGCCCTCGTCCACGCCGAAGGCCCCCAGGTACCTGGCCACCGTGGCCAGCTCGTCCAGGCCCTGGTCAAAGAGGGGCTCCCGGCCCCGGTAGGCCTCCAGGGCGGCGAGGACCTCGCTGTTGGTGCCCCGGATGGCGATGAAGTCCAGAATCTCCTTTGCCTGCTCCGCCGTCAGGCCGATGCCCTCCCCGGTGAGGAGCTCCGCCACCTTCTCCGGCCCGATCTTGTCCAGCTTGTCCACGGTGCGCATGATGTCCTGGGACTTGTCTGTTAGGCCTAAGGAGGCGTAAAACCCGTTGAGGATCTTCCGGTTGTTCACCCGGATCTGGAAGCGCTGGAGCCCCAGGCGGGTGAACACCTGGTAGATGATGGCGGGGATCTCCGCCTCGCTGAGGATGTCCAGCTTCCCGTCGCCGATGATGTCGATATCCGCCTGGTAGAATTCCCGGAACCGGCCCCGCTGGGCCCGCTCGCCCCGGTAGACCTTGCCGATCTGATAGCGGCGGAAGGGGAAGGAGAGGTCGCTGTAGTGGAGGGCCACGTATTTGGCCAGGGGGACCGTCAGGTCAAAGCGGAGGGAGAGGTCGCTGTCTCCCTTGGTAAAGCGGTAGATCTGCTTCTCCGTCTCGCCGCCGCCCTTGGCCAGCAGCACCTCGCTGCTCTCGATGACGGGGGTGTCCAGGGGGGTGAAGCCGTAGAGGGCGTAGGTCTGGCGGAGGATCTCCATGATGCGCTCCATCTGCTGCTGGGGGCCGGGCAGCAGTTCCATAAAGCCCGATAGGGTGCGGGGGGTCATTTTTGCCATAGTTTTGCTCCTTTATTGTAATTGATTCTGATTTAATTCTTCAAATTGTTATCAGGTTTGGCCGGTTGTACCGCAGCCCACGCCTGTTCCGGCAGCCCTGCCGGGGAGGGGAGTGCTCCCGCACTCCGTGGGGTAACTTTTTGCTTGTGCAAAAAGTCACCAAAAACACACTTAGGGGTTCCACCCCTAAGGATCCCGGGTTTTGGAACAGGGTCGCGGAGGGGTTTATTTCACCAACGGGATCGGCAGCGGGATTACCTACGAATCCCGGCACTCGTCCAACTGCGCCTGACGGCCGCGTCGGCACAAGTTGCGCATCGGTTGTTTCCGCCTGACGGCGAAAACGCCCTCGCTCCACTGCGCCATCTCCGCGCTAAGCGCCGCCGCTTTGCGGCGGTTGCGCTCCGAAACGCCCGCCTGCGGGCGGGTGTCCTTTCCCCACCGGACCCGCTGCGCTGGGCTCCGGCGGGGATCCCGACCCGCTAAGACAAGAGAGCAGTTACTCCTCTTTTCCTCTTGCTGTTTATGGTGCGCTGTGAGGCCGGAAGTGGCGAGGAAGTGCCATTGGGGTGCGGCGGCAACTTGCAGTAAAGGGCTGGGGCTCCCGCTACCCGCCGCACCAGGCGCGGTATCAGAGGAGAAATGGCTTGGCTGTCCACACGGGAGGGCCTGAGGCCCGGTAGGGGCGCAGGGGCTAGACGACGCCCGCGCGCCGGAAAGAGAGAAGTGCGCTGTGCTGTATATCAAGGGGGTTCTTAGGGGCCGCAGCCCCTAAGCCAGTTTTTGCCTACTTTTGCCTGGCGGCAAAAGTAGGTCACGCCGGAGCGCGAAACGCTCCCCCCGGAGGGTGGGCACACTCTCTATTCGCCAAGACTGGTGGCAAAAACCGGCCGCGCCCGGGGGCGCGAAACGTCCCCGCCCTTCGGCATGACGAAAAGAAAAGGGGGGTGGAATGCCCCTGGAGGGACGCAGTCCCTCCCCGCTTGCCCCGGCGGGCAAACGCTCCCCGCCCTCGCCCCGGGCAGCCAAAAAAATGCTCCCATCCCACCGCCAACGCAATGGGACGAGAGCATAGAAACCTCTATACTTCGTGGTGCCACCCACCTTCACCGCGTCCATTTTGGTAAAATGGGCGCAGCCTTCCTGACCCCTGATTGTGCGGGGGGCCGGCCGGGGCGTTTCCGCCCGCGCTCACGGACTGTCTTCCCCTGGGCCGCCAGCATCGCTCCCAGCCGCGGCGATGCTCTCTGCTGTGGCGGCGGAGCAGGGTACTCCTGTCCGGTCATAGCGCCATCAATTTGTTATTGTATGTGTTTTGGGGAGAAATGTCAAGCCCGGCCGCCCCGTTACTTCAGCAGCCGGTTCTTGTTGTTGACGATGTTGCGCCAATCCAGGTCGCCCCGGTCCATGCCCAGCACCAGCATCTCCGCGGTGGCCACGTTGGAGGCAAAGGGAATGTTGTTCTGGTCGCACAGGCGGGAGATATACAGCAGCTCCTTCTCCATGGAGTCATCATTGGGATCCACGAAAAACAGGACCATATCCATCTCGTTGTAGGCGATCCGGGCGCCGATCTGCTCACAGCCGCCATGCTGGCAGGACAGGAACAGATGCACGTCCAGGCCGGTCTCCGCGGCCACCAGACGGCCGGTGGTGTTGGTTGCGCACAGGTTGTGACGGCTCAGGATCCCCGCGTAGGCGGAGCAGAACTGCACCATCAGGTCTTTTTTGTTGTCATGCGACATCAGCGCAATATACATGAAGTTCTCCTTTCATTGTGGTAAGGCACACATACAAATACAGGCGCGCAGGGAAGGGTCGGGTCAAAGCTTCATCAGCGCCACCCTCTCGCCGGCCAGGCGGCGGGCGATGTTGCGGTAGGCGGTGTCGGCACAGCGGTTATATTGGAATACCAGCGGGATGCCCCGGCCCAGGGCCAGGGGCAGGGCCTCGTCCTCCGGCACCACCCCAAGCAGAGGCAGTCCCGCGGCGTCAATGGCGTCGTCAATGGTCTGGTGCAGATGCTTCATCAGCCGTTTCTTGCAGCGGTTGACCACCAGGTGGACCTTGCCCCGGGGCAGGGCGCCCAGCTCCTGGACGGTGCGCTGGGCATCCCGCAGGCTGGTGGGGTCGGTGGTGGTGACCACAATGGCCCGGTCACAGCCGGTGATGGCCAGGCGGAATCCCTCCTCCAGGCCCGCGGGGGCGTCCACCAGGCAGTAGTCAAAGCGGCGGCGGATCTCATTCATCAGGCGGCCGAATGCGGCCCGGTCCACACTCCGGATCAGGGAAGGGGCGGTGAGCAGGAACAGATTCTTCTGCACCGGGTGGGCTGCCGCAGCCTCCTGCAGGGTGCAGCGCCCCGCCAGCACGTCGGTGAAATCCATCACCGCCCGGTCACTCATGCCCAGCGCCAGATCCAGGTTCCGAAGGCCCATGTCGCAGTCCAGGCACAGCACCAGATTGCCCAGGGCCGCCAAATGAAGCCCAACATGAGCTGCCAGAGACGTCTTCCCTGTGCCGCCCTTTCCTGAGACAACTGCAATAACCTGCCCCATCCCATCACCTCCTCTCTCCGGCAGGGACCCCTTTACAGGGGCTGTTTCTTGATTTGCGCAAACGCGCGGGGATATTTCTTGGGCGTGGGGGAGACCTTGGCGATCACCACCAGGCGGTGGGTCACGTCTGTGCCGGGGATGACGTAATCCAGGCTCTCCCGCAGCGCGCCGCCCAGCAGGCGGATGGCCCGTCCGGCGGCGTCCACCTCCGCCTCGCAGCCGGTGGACTTCATCGCCAGGAACACGCCGCCCACCCTCACCAGCGGCAGGCACAGCTCGCACAGCACGCTGAGATTGGCCACCGCCCGGCTCACCGCAATGTCAAAGGATTCCCGGTGGTCTCCGGCAAACTCCTCCGCCCGGCCGTGGACACAGACGGCGTTTTCCAGGCCCAGGGCCTGCCGTGCCTCCTCCAGAAAGCGCACCCGCTTGCCCAGGCTGTCCAGCAGCGTCACGGAGACATCGCTCCGCGCGATGGCCAGGGGCATGCCGGGGAATCCGGCGCCGGTGCCAACGTCCACCACGCGCCTGCCGGAGAAATCCGCCCCCCGCAAAACGGACAGACTGTCCAGCAGGTGGAGGGTGGCCACCTGGGCGGGCTCGGTGATGGCGGTCAGGTTCATCACCTGGTTCTTCTCCAGCAGCATGGTGCTGAATTTCTCCAGGTTGGAGATGCAGGACACATCAATCCCCAGGGCGGGGAGGCCCGCCTCTAAAATTTCCCGCATGCCCGCTGTTTCTCCTTCCTTGAAATCGACCGGCAGAATCTGCCGAAATTTGTCAGATCAACTGACAGCCCATCCTGCCAAAGCCCTCCCGCAGGGGAGGGGGGCCGGGGCACGAATCCCGTTTGTCCGCTGCTCCTGCAAGGCAGGCCCCGGACTTTTCACCGCCGGCGCGGCGGCATTTTTCAGTGTTTGGGGACCAGGATCTCCCGGCCGCCCATATAGGGCCGCAGCGGCGCCGGAATCTTCACGCTGCCGTCGGCCTGGAGGTTGTTCTCCAGCAGGGCGATCAGCATCCGGGGCGGCGCTACCACGGTGTTATTCAGGGTGTGGGGCAGGTACATCTTGCCGTCGGCGCCCTTGACGCGCATCTTCAGGCGGCGGGCCTGGGCGTCGCCCAGGTTGGAGCAGGAGCAGACCTCAAAGTACTTCTGCTGGCGGGGGGACCAGGCCTCGATATCGCAGGACTTGACCTTCAAGTCCGCCAGATCTCCGGAGCAGCACTCCAGCTGTCTGACCGGAATATCCATGCTCCGGAAGAGCTCCACGCTGTACTGCCACATCTGCTCATACCACTTCATGGAGTCCTCGGGCTTGCAGATGACGATCATCTCCTGCTTCTCAAACTGGTGGATGCGGTACACGCCCCGCTCCTCGATGCCGTGGGCGCCCTTCTCCTTGCGGAAGCAGGGGGAATAGGAGGTGAGGGTCTGGGGCAGCTTCTCCTCCGGGATAATCTGGTCCAGGAAGCGGCCGATCATAGAGTGCTCGCTGGTGCCGATCAGATAGAGATCCTCCCCCTCGATCTTGTACATCATGGCGTCCATCTCGGTCTGGGACATGACGCCCTCCACCACGTTGCCGTGGATCATGAAGGGGGGGATGCAGAAGGTGAAGCCCTTGCCGATCATGAAATCCCGGGCATAGGCCAGCACCCCCTCGTGGAGGCGGGCGATATCCCCCAGCAGGTAGTAAAACCCGTTGCCGGAGACCCGGCCGGCGGCGTCCATATCAATGCCGTCGAAGCGCTCCATGATCTCCGTGTGGTAGGGGATCTCAAAGTCCGGCACCGCCGGCTCCCCGAAGCGCTGCACCTCCACATTGCAGCTGTCGTCCGGCCCGATGGGCACGGAGGGGTCGATGATGTTGGGGATCTGGAGCATGATGTGGTGGATCTTCGCCGCCAGCTCCGTCTCCTTCTCCTCCAGCTCCGCCAGGCGGTCGGCCTGGGCCTTGACCTGGGCCTTGACGGCCTCGGCCTCCTGGAGCTTGGCAGGATCCTTCTTGGCCTGGCCCATGAGCATGCCGATCTGCTTGGAGAGGGCGTTGCGCTGGGCGCGCAGGTCGCTGGCCTCGCTGATGGCGGCGCGGTTCTCCGCGTCCAGAGCGATGACCTCGTCCACCAGGGGGAGCTTCTGCTCCTGGAACTTCTTCTTGATATTTTCCTTTACCACATCCGGGTTTTCCCGGATGAATTTGATATCCAGCATGGTGTGTTACCTCATTTTTGCATATTCCTGCGGGAGACCCCGCATTGTTTTCAAGCGGCAGGGGAGAGGACTCCCCTTGTTTCACGTGAAACAGGACCTGTCTCTTTCAGCCCAGCTCCAGTTTTCCCAGGGCGTCCAGCAGGGCGTTCAGATCGTCCACCCCGTAGTAGGTGATCTCCACCTTGCCCTTTTTCTTCCCGTGGGCGATGCGGCAGGCCCGGCCCAGGCGGTTGGAGAGATCCCGCTCCGCTTCGGCCACATAGTCCACCTCCGGGGGGGTCCTGGAGGGCTTCGGGTCCTCCGCCGTCTGGATCCGCCTGACCAGCTGTTCCGTCTGGCGGACGCTGAGCTCCCGGTCCATCACTGTCTGGGCGGCATGGACCTGGACGCTGCCCGGCAGGGGGAGGAGGGCCCTGGCATGGCCGGCGGAGAGCTTGTTCTCCTCCAGCAGCCGGCGCACGGGGGCGCTGAGCCCCAGCAGGCGCAGGGTGTTGGCCACGGCGCTGCGGGATTTCCCCACCCGCTCGGCCACCTGCTCCTGGGTCATGTCATACTGATCCATCAGGGCCTGGAGCCCCTCGGCCTCCTCCATGGGGTTGAGATCCTCCCGCTGGAGGTTCTCAATCATGGCCAGCTCCATGGCCTTGCGGTCGTCAGCCTCGATAATGACCACCGGGACCTCTTTCAGGTCCGCCTGTTTGGCCGCCCGCCAGCGACGCTCGCCGGCGATGATCTGATAGTATCCGGAGCTGAGCTTCCGGACCGTCAGCGGCTGGATGATGCCGTGCTCCCGGATGGAGTCAGCCAGCTCCGCCAGGGCCTCCGGGTCAAAATGCTTCCGAGGCTGCCCGGAAAACGGTTCAATCTGGGATACTGGCAGGGAGGAGATGACGGGATCCGCTGCGGTAAATTCATCGCCCAGCAGCGCCGCCAGCCCCTTGCCCAGACCTGAGGGTTTCCCCATAGGGTATTGCTCCTTTCTTCCAAAGGTTCAGAAAATCCGCTGTTTCAGCGATTTTTACGCAGAAATTCCTCCGCCAGGGCGCCGTAAGCCTCCGCTCCCCGGGAGGTCCGATCATAGGCGTTGATGGGCCTTCCGTGGCTGGGCGCCTCGGAGAGACGGACATTGCGGGGGATCACGGTGGCATAGACCTTGCCGGGGAAATAGCGCTTGACCTCTTCCGCCACCTGGATGGCCAGGTTGGTGCGGCTGTCATACATGGTCAGCAGAACGCCCTCCAGCTCCAGACGGCGGTTCAGCCCCCGCTTCACCAGGCGCACCGTGTTCATCAGGTCGCTGAGCCCCTCCAGGGCGAAATACTCCGCCTGCACCGGCACCAGGATGGTATCCGCAGCGCAAAGGCCGTTCAGCGTCAAGAGCTCCAGGGAGGGCGGGCAGTCAATGAAAATATAATCGTAGTCGGGGGAGAGGGGCGCCAGCACATCCCGCAGCCGGGACTCCCGGTGCTCCAGGCTGATCATCTCAACCCCCGCCCCGGCCAGCCCCTTGCTGGAGGGGAGCACATCCCCGTACCGGGTGGAGACCACCCGCTTTGCCGCGGGCACATCGTTAATGATTGCGTCATATACGCCCAGAGACAGCGTCTTGTCCACCCCCATGCCGGAGGTGGCGTTGGCCTGGGGATCGAAGTCGCACAGGAGGACTCGCTTGCCCCGTTCTGCCAGAGCGGCCGTCAGATTGACGCAGGTTGTTGTCTTGCCTACGCCGCCTTTCTGGTTGACGATGGCGATGATTTTTGCCACAAAAGCACCTCCTGGGGAACTGAGATTGGATCTGCTGTCCCATTCAGTATATCACAGATTTGCCGCTTTGCAACTGGATTTCCAATAAAAAACTTAAAAAAGCCGGAGAAAATGTGAAGATACCTGCTTTGGGGCAAAATACCGGCAGGGGAGTGGTGTTTCACGTGAAACACTCCCTCCCGGGAGATCTTCCGGGCGCTCTGTCCGCTGCCGTCAAAGGCGGCGGAGGGCTGCCGCCGTCGGAACAGCCTTTCCCCGGCAAAGCCCGCCGGGGGAGGCTGCGCCCCCCAGCCTGCCGGCCGGACGCCCGGGCCGGTGAGGCGAGCCGCGGAAGGGGGCAGGCGCCGGGACGGCAAAAGGAGCCGCCGGAAAATCTCCTTGCGGCGGCAAAACCGGAACCGCCCTCCGCCGGGTGCGGTTCCGCCTCCGGGGCCAGCCCCCGGCAGAGCAGCTGCCCCGGGCAGAAAAAACCGGCGGTGTTTCACGTGAAACACCGCCGGACCGGAAAACCGCCGGATTACCGGTTGACCTCCGTCAGCATCAGCCCGTCCAGGGGCGGGACAATGATCCGCAGGCGGCCGAACCAGGCATTGAACTGCTGACCGGAGAGGGCGTCGGCAGCCAGGGGGGCCGACCAGTCGAAGGACATCTCAATGGGCCGCTCGCCGGTATTCAGGGCCACCAGGGTCACCTCGCCGCCCGCCTCCCGGGAGAAGGCAAGGCCCTGCCCCTCGCTGTAGAGATAGCGGATGCTCCCCCGCTGAAGGGAGACCCGGGTCTGGCGCAGGGCCCCCAGCCGGCGGAAAAACGCCAGCAGCGTCTGGTCCTCCTCCCCCCAGGGGAAGGTTCCCCGGTTAAAGGGATCCTCGAACCCCTCCATACCGGCCTCGTCCCCGTAGTAGACGGTGGGGGAGCCGGGGAAGCTGTAAAGCAGCAGGGCGCCCACCATCAGGCGGCGGCGGCCCTGGTCCCGCTCCTGGTGGCTCATGCGGTAGTGGGCCCGCTGCGTGCGCTGGGCCAGGGGCTCCGGCGGCGCAGCCCCCAGCAGCGTCAAAATCCGGGGGTTGTCGTGGGTGCCCAGCATGTTCATGGCGGAGTAGAAGGCCGCCGGGGGATAGTTCTCCCGGATGGTCTCCATAGACTCCACAAAGTCCCGGGCAGGCCCCCCCTTGAGATAGGCCAGGGCCGCGGTGCGGAAGGGGTAGTTCATCAGGCCGTGGGTCTCGTGGCCCAGGAGGTAGTGCCGGCGCTGGGAGTAGGCGATTTTATTGCTGCCGTCCTCCCACACCTCCCCCAGCAGGAAGGAGCCGGGCTTCTCCGTCTCCATCACGGAGCGGATCTTCTCAATGAACCAGTCCGGCAGCTCGTCGGCCACGTCCAGCCGCCAGGCATCCGCCCCCAGGCGCAGCCAGCGCCTGACGATGGAGTCCTCCCCGGTAATAATGTAGTCCACATAGGCCGGATCGCTCTCATTCACCGCCGGCAGGGTGTGAATCCCCCACCAGGAGTCGTACTGATCCGGCCAGCGGTGGAAGTTGTACCAGGAATAGTAGGGACTCTCCCGGCTCTGGGCGGCCCCCAGGGTGGGATAGAAGCCGTTGGCATTGAAGTACAGGCTGTTGCTGCCGGTGTGGTTGAACACCCCGTCCAGCATCACCTTCATGCCCCGCTTATGGGCCGCCCGGCACAGGAGGCGGAAGTCCTCCTCCGTGCCCAGCATTGGGTCAATGGTGCTGTAGTCGGCGGTGTTGTAGCGGTGGTTGCTGTCCGCCTCGAAAATGGGGCAGAAGTACAGCGTGGTGACCCCCAGCTCCTCCAGATAGTCCAGCTTGGAGAGCACCCCCTGGAGATCCCCGCCGAAGAAGTCCCGGTTGCGGATCTCCCCGTGCTCGTCGGGGAGGTACTCCATCAGCTCGTTCCAGTTCTGATGAACCAGCCGGTCCCCCACCATGCCGGCCGGGTCGGGGATCCGGGAGCGGCAGAAGCGATCTGGAAAAATCTGGTAAGTCACGCCCCGGCCGAACCAGTCCGGCGTAGGGGAGCTGCCGTCGTAGACAGTGAGCTGCCAGCGCTGCAGGGCCTCCTCCTTGCAGTAGCCGCCCACGCCCAGGCAGACCTGTTCGCCGCTGCGGCGGCGAAAACGGAAGGCATACCACACCAGCTCCGGCTCTCTCGGGGCGGTAAAGACGCCGGTGAACAGCTGGCGGTCCCCCTCGCTGCCGGCGGGGGCGAGGGGGATCTCCCAGTTGGCGCCCGCAAATTCGCAGCAGGCCAGCAGGGTACAGGCAGTAAAGCCCTCCCAGTTATAGGGGCGCAGGGTAAAGCGGACCTCCCGGCCCAGGGTTACAGCGCCGAAGGGATCCTTATACCGGGAATCCCGGGAGAAATAGACAGTACGGTCCAACATACGGGTATCGCTCCTAAAACACAAGAAGTCAGCCGCCCGGCCCCGCAGGGCGGAAGGGCAGGCTTTCCCCCCGGCCGGGCCGGGGGAGATGGCCCCGGAAGGGGCTCAGTAGTCCACGGTGGTACGGCGGTGGACCTGCCGCAGGAGCAGGAACACCAGCACCAGACAGGGCAGGGTCACCAAGTATTCCTTTCCCGCCTCCAGCAGCACTGCCGCCGGGGAGGCCGTGCCCCGGGTGAGAAACACGGCACAGCGGCCCAGGGCCGTCACCAGGTAGCAGACGGCGGCGGACATGAAGCTGCACAGGATGCCGGGGGAGAACAGGTTCTCCGCCAGCAGGGAGGCCGCCAGCGCCGAGAGGGTGAACGCCAGGGTATAGAACCCCGCCGGCGCGCCCGCCAGGGCCAGGTCGCACAGCAGGCCGAACACCAGGGCATAGACGGGGCTGGCCCGGCTCCCCTCATAGGAGGCCACCACACCCACCACCATGGGGGGCAGGAAGGGGATCACGCCGGCCACGGACACATAATTGAGCACAAACATCTGCACCAGGGCCAGCAGCAGCGTACACAGGCTGTAGACCACCCACTTGAAAATGAGATAGCTTCTGGGCACAGGGCGCCCTCCTTACTCCACGATGGTAAAGTCCTTGACCACGAACACCTGGCGCAGGGCCTCCAGGTCCGCCGCCGGCTCCAGCACCGCATACTGGGCCAGGCCGTCGTCATCCGTCATAATCTCCCGGACATAGCCGATCACCAGGTCCGAGGGGTAATAGCCCCCCAGGCCCGAGGTGACGATCAGGTCCCCCACCATGACGCCGCTGTCCCCGGACAGGTACTGCAGCTCCAGCAGGCCCTCGCCCATGCGGGAGAACTCCCCCTGGGCCACCGCCGCCTCCCCGGTGCGGAACACCTTTGCTCCGAAGGCGGCCTGGGTGTCAATCAGGGTGGTGCAGGTGGACCAGCTGCTCCCCGCGGCGGTGATGGTGCCCACCAGATACCCCTCTGCGGTAATGACGCAGTCCCCGATCTCCACGCCGTAGTCCGTGCCCACGTTCAGCGTCACCGCGGAGGCCCAGTTGGACGCGTCCCCCTCGGTGATCCGGGCGGACTCCAGCTGGAAGTCCCGCCGCTGCTCCCGCAGGTCCAGCAGCTCCCGGAGGGTGGCGTTCTCCTCGCTGTCCGAGCGGGCCCGGCGCAGCTCCTCCTCCAGCGCGGCGATCTCCTCCCGCAGGGCCTGATTCTCCGCCTGAAGGGCGTCATAGTCCGAGGCAAAGCGGATCTGGTCGTCGATCCAGGTGGAAACCGAGGTGCTCAGTGAGCGGAAAGGCGAGGCAATCACATTGACCACATTGGTCAGGGCATTGGTGTTGTTGGAAAAAAAGGTCACCAGGCTGAGAATCACCATCACCGCCACGGCGGCGGAGAGCACCATCAGCCCGTGCTTGGTAAAAAACCGTCTCATGCTTCCTCCCGTCCGAGAAAGAGGTCGATGCCAAAGCCGCGCAGCATCCGCGCCAGGCGCAGCACCGGCAGGCCCATCACGTTGAAGTAGTCGCCCCGGATCCCCTCCACCAGCAGAGCCCCCAGGCCCTGGATGCCGTAGGCCCCGGCCTTGTCCATGGGCTCCCCGGTGCGGATATACCGCCGGATCTCCTCCGGCGTCAGCGTCCGGAAGCGCACCGCCGTGGCCTCCACCTCCGTGCGGGAGACCGCCCCCCGCCGGACGGTGACCCCGGTGCGCACCGTGTGCTCCCGGCCCGAGAGATCCGAGAGCATGCGGAACGCGTCCGCCTCGTCCGCGGGCTTCCCCAGGCGCTCGCGATCCAAAAAGACCATGGTGTCCGCGGCCACGATCACAGCGCCCGGCCCGGTCTGCCCCGCCGCCGCCGCGGCCTTCCGCTCGGAGAGGCGGCCCACCAGCTCCTCCGGGGACCAGAGGGGGTCATAGGACTCGTCAGCCGCAGTGGCCAGGACGGTGAAATCTGTCAGCCCAATCTGCCGCAGCAGCGCCTGCCGCCGGGGGGATTGGGAGGCTAAAATCAAATCTGCCATGGGAAAATCCTTTACAAACCGTATTTTATGAATATAAAACTACAAATAGTAGTTATTTTTTGTCAGGGCAGCAGGGTATTCTCCGAGAGCACTGCACTCCCCACATCCCCGGCGCCGAACCAGGCGTTGAGAATGGAGACGGCCGAGGAGGCCAGGGCGCTGCCGCTGCCGCCCTTTTCAATGACAATGGCCACGGCGATCTCCGGCTCCTCAAAGGGGGCGAAGCAGACAAACACGCCGTTGGCCACCTCGCCGCCGGTCTGGGCCGAGCCGGTCTTGGCCCCGGCGGAGACGATGCAGGACTGGAAATAGCTGGAGACGCTGCCGGAGGTCACCAGGTCCCCCATACCCTTTTTCACCGCCTGAAGGGTGCTCTCGCTCATCTCCACCGTGTCCACAGGCCCCTCATCGTAGAGATATTCCAGAACCGTGTTGTCATAGGACTTGACGCTTCTGAGCAGGTGGGCGGCGTACCGGTCCCCGCCCCCCACCAGGGTGGCGATGTAGTTGGCCAGCTGCAGGGGGGTGAAGAGGTTGTCGCTCTGGCCGATGGCGGCCTGAAGGGTGCTGCCGTCATACCAGATCTGGCCCTGGGACTGGGAGTACTCAGGTCCGGCCAGGACGCCGGTGCGCTCTCCCAGCTCAATGCCCGTGCTCTGGCCAAGGCCGAAGGCCGCGGCATACTCGTCCAGGGTTTCAATGCCCACCAGCCGGCCCACCTCATAGAAGAAGTAGTTGCAGGAGTGGTAGAGGGCCTGGGAGACGTTGATGGAGCCGTGGGTGGCCCGGCTCTGGCGGTAGAGCCAGCACTGGGGCTGATAGTCGTTGTAAAAGGTGTAAATCCCCCGGTCCCGGATCTCCGTGGTGGGGGTGATGACCCCGCTCTCCAGGCCCGCCACGGCGGTAACCAGCTTGAAGGTGGAGCCGGGGGCGTAGGTGCCCTGGATGGCCCGGTTGAACTCGGGGGAGGCGGGATTGGCCAGGTTGGCGGCGCTGTCATAGTCGGACAGGCTGAAGGTGGGGCAGGAGGCCAGGGCCAGCACGTCGCCGGTGCCCACCTGGACCACCGCTGCCGCCGCGCCCCGGGTCTCGTCCTCGTCCTCCGCGTTCATCTCCGCCACCGCCTGGGCCAGGATCTCCTCCACCTGGGCCTGGAAGTCGATGTCGATGGTGAGGGCCACATTGCCCCCGGGCTGGGGCTCCTTGGTATAGAGCTCGGCGGTAATCCGGCCCTCCTCGTTGGTGGTGATGGCCCGGGTGCCGTCGGTGCCCCGGAGGTATTCCTCAAAGGCCTGCTCCGCCCCGCTCAGGCCGATCAGGTCGTCCATCTGGTAGCCCGCCTGGGCCAGCTCGTCGGTCCAGCTCTGGATTTTGCCGATGCGGCCCAGCACATGGGCGGCGGCCTCGGTGTGGTACTGGCGGACGGACTCCGTCTCCACCACGGCCCCGGCGTAGCGCCCGTCGGTAAGGATGGAGATCACCTCCACCGGGATATCCTCCGCCATGACATAGGGCGCCAGGTAGGAGGTGGCGTTGATGATGGCGCGCAGATCCAGCTCATAGCGCACGCCGATGATCTTCCGGGCGTCGGCATCGGAGAGGGCGGGGTCAATGCCATAGTGCTCCCGGAGCATCTCGATGAGCACGTCCGCCCCCAGGGAGGCGGAGGTGCGCCCCGACGCCTCCATGGCCTGGGCTGTCAGCCAGGGGAGGGGGCTCTCCTCGGTCAGCTCCTTGTCCGACCAGCCCAGATCCTCCAGAAAGGCCTGGAGATGGCTGCGCCGGGTGGCGCTGCCGGAGAGGGTGTAGGCAAAGGGCGCGCCGGAGGTGACGGGGAAGGTGTCCTCCCACTGGATCCCATAGTCCTCCAGCAGCTCCAGCAGCCGGAGGATGGCCTGATTCTCATCCTGCCCCTCGTCCAGGGCGCTCTCGTCAAAGGTGACGGTATACACCTGGCGGTTGGACACCAGGAGCTTACCGTTGCGGTCGGTAATCACACCCCGGCTGGCCTCCACCGGCTCCTCCTGGGCGATGCGGCTGGCGGAGGTGGCATAGTAGTCGGCCCCGCTGACCACTTGGGCGTTATAGAGGGTCACCACAAAGAGCAGGATGCAGGCAAGAAGCACCCCGTAGAGCGCGCCCAGGCGCCGCCGGTAGTCCGGCGTCACCTCCAGATTGGCGTCGTCATCGGGGCGGTAGGGCTTCTTGCGCTGGAAAAACAGGTTGGGTAAAAATCTGGGCATCAGTCCACTCCTCGGTAGTACAGGCCGCGGGTAAAGGCGGCGGGGGAGAAGGTCCCCTCCCCGCCGGCATACCGGGCCAGGGCGGCGGCACATTCCGCCGGGGATTCATCGGTGAAGCGCAGCCGGGCATAGGCAAGGCCCAGGCGCTTCCAGTCCTCCTTATCCGCCAGGAAGAGGGTCTTGGCGTTCTGGATCTCGCTGCGGCAGCCCCAGGCGCTCAGCACCGGGAAGGCCTCCCCCCGCCGGTCGGTGAGGCCATGGGGGGCGGCGCAGGGACCCCGCAGGTCGCGGCTTTTGCAGCCGTACTGGTTGGAAAGGAGACAGTTTTCTGTGATCATCAGCGGCAGGCGGCCGTAGACCACCGCCTCGCAGGGCAGGACCTTTTGGATGTCCCGGATCTGCTCCAGGCGCAGCTCAAAGGACAGGGCCGCGCTCTCCAGGCCCATCTCCTTCAGGAACTGGAGGGCGCGGGTGTTGAACACGTTGAGCCCCAGATCCCCCCGGGGGGTGAGGCCGCTCTCCAGGGCCAGGGAGACCTGGCCGATGTTGTGGACCTGGACGCCCCGGTAGCCCCGCTCCCTGGCCAGGGAGAGCAGGCGGCGGATCTCCGGCTCGTCGCCGTCCCGCCAGATCCGGGGCAGCTCCACGGAGAATCCGGTCCGTTCCAGATAGGGGGCCACATCCGTTTCTGCGATGTACTGGAGGGGCAGGGAGGTCCAGGCCGCCGGCCAGGAAAAGAGGTCCGCTGACAGCTGGTCCGGGCGGGCCAGGGACACGGTAAAGGCCGGCAGGCCCCCGGGGTTCTCCACCCGGGGCAGGGGGGAGGCCTCCGCCTCCCGGCGCTGCGGCGGCGCGGTGCGCACCCGGGTCAGCTCCTCCAGGGCCTCCCGGCGCAGGGCGTTCAGGGCGCTGGCGCTCAGGCGCAGGCCCTCGGCCACATCCGCCCGGACGCTTTTGCAGGTGAAGGCGGTGCCCCCGGTCTTCTGGAGGCGCTCCGCCGCCTCCTCCGCGGTCAGGCTACGGTTCCGGGCGATTTCCGGCACCGCCCCGGCAACGCTCACCGTGTGGCCGTCGGCGTCGGAGGCGGTCAGGGACGCGGGCACGCCGGGGGCGACGGTGCAGGAAAAGGACACCTCCACCAGCCGCTGATCCTCCTTCTCATAGGCGGCCCGGGCGGCGGCGAACAGGTCCTTTGGCTCCGGGGCGTTCTCCGGCCGGGTGCCGAACATGGCCGGGCCGGTGTTCCCCTGCCAGTAGCCGTCGGTGAAGCCGCTGCGGGAGAAGGCCGCCTCCAGCCGGCCCAGCTCCTCCCTCGTGGGGGCGCGGCGCTCCCGGAGGAGGCGGGCATAGATGCCGGTGACGACGGCCACATACTCCGGCCGCTTCATCCGCCCCTCCAGCTTCAGGATGTCCACCCCCATCTCCCCACATTCCAGGAGGTGGTCGGCGAGACAGGCGTCCTTCAGGCTCAGGGGGCGGCCCATTTTCCCGCCGTCCATGGCATAGGGCAGGCGGCAGGGCTGGGCGCACTTGCCCCGGTTGCCGCTGCGAGCGCCGATCAGAGCGCTCATGGCGCACTGGCCGGAGTAGCACATGCACAGGGCCCCGTGGGCAAAGATCTCGATTTTAATGGGGCTTTCGGCGCAGATGGCGGCGATCTCGTCCCGGCTCAGCTCCCGGGAGAGGACCGCGCAGCGCATCCCCGCGGCGGCGCAGGCCTCCACCCCGGAGCGGGTGTGGATGGTCATCTGGGTGCTGGCGTGGAGGGGCAGGTCGGGGGTGACCTCCCGGGCCAGGGCCAGGAGGCCCCAGTCCTGGACAATGACGCCGTCCACCCCCCAGCGGGAGGCCAGGCGCAGGTGCTCCTCCGCCGCCGGCAGCTCCCGGTCGGTGAGGAGGGTGTTGAGGGTGAGGTATACCTTTACCCCCCGCAGGTGGCAGTAGTCCACCGCCTGCCGGAATTCCTCCTGTGTGAAATTCCTGGCGCCCCGGCGGGCGTTGAAGTCCCCGAAGCCCATGTACACTGCGTCTGCGCCGCTCTGAACGGCGGCTGCCATGGCCTCCCAATGGCCGGCGGGGGCGAGCAGCTCCATGCTCACTTGGAGGCCTTCTCCAACTGCTGCTGGAGGCGGAACACCTCGCGCCTGAGCTCCGAGGCCTCATTCTTTGCCTTGGTGGACTCGTCCAGATAGCCCTTGAGCTGGGAGCGCAGGTTCTCGGCGCTGCTCTGGCTCTTGAGATACTCGTCGGCAATGTTCACCGCCGCCAGCACCGCCGCATCCGTGATGCTGACGTGGGTGGTCTGGAGAATCTCACTCATCTTGGCATCCACCATGGCAGCCACTTTCTGCATGTAGGAGGGAGCTTCCTCCGCCGCGAAGGTGTACTCCTCTCCGCAGATGTTGATGGTAATCTTATTTTCCATGGGGCGTTCCTCCTCTGTTCTGATCTGTTTGGCCGTCCCGAGTCGGCATATCAATTCACATTATAGTATAACACAGTTTACCGGGGGGTAAAGGAAAAGTTGGGGGAATTTTCATAATATTCAAAAATTACCGCCTCCGGCCTCCGCCGGCAGGATGTTTCGCGTCTCCGGACGCGACCTGCCTTTGCCGCCAGGCAAAGAGTGGCTTCCCCTGGCCGCAGGGGAGGGCGGTTCCACCCCCCATTGTGGGGGGAGACATCCACCCCCCATTTTCTTTTCTGAGCGTCGGCAGTCCCTGCCGGAAGGACGGGAGACGTTTCGCGTCTCCGGACGCGACCTGCTTTTGCCGCCAGAGCTGGCGGAACGAGGAGGAGCCTTCCTCCGGAGGGATACTTTTTGTCCGTGCAAAAAGTACCCAAAAACACGCTTAGGGGACTGGCGTCCGGCTTGTTCCCCCGCCTGCGGCGGGGAACAAAGGCCGCCGCCCCCTAAGAACCCCCGGGAATTTACGGGGGGT
>CALXDF010000075.1 GCA_944386995.1 uncultured Oscillospiraceae bacterium | reverse complement strand
CGTCGGCACCGTTGATGGGATAGATGCCCGGGGTGACCTTCATGGGCTTCTGAGGATCGGTGAAGATGTTCTGGCGCAGGCCGTACAGAGGCAGGGCCTTGGCGTAGGTCATCTCGGAGCAGATGACAATGGAGCCGTACTTGCAGGTGAACAGGCTCAGCAGGGCGGCCTCCATGTGGGCATCACCGTTGGCGATAGCGGCCACGTTGACAATGGAGGGATAACCGAAGGTGCGGTCGCCGTCCTTCAGAGCGGCCCGGCGGATCTCGATGGCATTGGCATAGGCGTCCTTGATGGAGGCGGTGCCCACATCCAGGATCAGATCCTTGTTGCCGGCAGCCTCCAGCTTCTCCACGGTGTCATGGAGGGCGTCCAGGGAGGCGGCGCGGACACCCAGGAGGACCTTGGCCTCCTTGGCGATGGCGCTCATGTCGGCGTAATTGTCCTCGTTGGCGCCGTTGAGGATGAAGTCGCAGCCGGCGGCGGCAGCAACAGCGGCCTTAGCCACGTCCACATCGGTGCAGTCCAGGATCAGGGGACGGCCCAGGCCCTTGACCTTGTTGATGAGAGCCACATAGTCGTCGGCGCTCTTGTCGGCGCTGTGGCGCACGGACACAGTCTCTACGTACATCCGCTCGCTGATTCGCTCATAATCCACAGTGGGGATAGCGGCGATCACGGCGTCCTGCTTGGCGGCATCCATGCAGTCGCAGACCTGCACGCCGTACAGGGTCTTGGAGACCAGGGTCTTCTCGTGACGGCTCAGCACAGTCTCGCCGCCCAGGGGATGATCGCCCAGCTTGAAGGACTTCATCGGGGGCGCAGTGGCCTCGGACAGGGTGGCCAGAGCCTCGGAGGACATGTGGGGGCACTTCTCAATGGGAACAGCGCCCTGGGCAACCTTCATAGCGAAAGCCATGCAGGTGGGGCTGCCGCAGTCCTTGCAGTTGGTTTTGGGAGTCAGTTTAAAAATGTCAAGACCTTTTAAAGCCATGGTTTACGCCCTCCTTACATCAAAGCAGCGATCAGCTGCGAAACGGTCTTAATGGATTCAGGATGCTTGAGGATGACAGCATCGCTGCCGTAAGCCAGGCACGCGGTGGCAGTCTCAACCTCCATGTCAATGCCGCGCTCCTCCTGGCCGCCCCACTCGGGTGCGTCCTCCACGGAAGCGGTGGCCTCCTTCACGGCCCAGGTCTCGCTGCCGACAGGGGTGATGATGGGCATCTGCAGGGTGTTGTCGTTCTGCCCCAGAGCAGCGGCCTTCACACGCTCCAGAGTGGACACCACATACTCAAAACCGTAACCGGCAGCGGCGCTGCCCACGTTCATGGCGATGTTCTTGCCGTCCAGACCCATCTGAGTGATCAGGACGTTGAGCTGCTTGGCCAGGTTGATATCCACGGCGGACTCAGCGCCCACCTTCTGGCCATAGGCCAGGCCAACACCGGCGGCGATACCCTTGTAGTTCTCCTCGCGGGCGCTGAGCACCAGGATGTTCTTGCCCTGGAGGGCCTCAGCAATTTTGGAGAAGAGCTCGGCGTCCTTCTCCGGATTCTTGCAGCCGGAGATGACGATGGGCTTGTCAATAGCCTCGGCCACGGCCTTGGCGTCGGCGACGCAGTCCTCCACGGACTTGTTGGCGCCGTTGGGGTCGGCAGAGGCAAAGTGCAGGTTCACAAAATCCACGTGCTCCAGGGCAGCGGCCTTCTTGGCCTTATCGGCCATGGTGGTGCAGCCCTCGTAGAAGGCGGTCAGACCCGGAGAGGGCTGCTCCGCCTCGTCAGAAACGTCGATGCCAATTTTGGGGGCATTGGCGATGGGGCCGTCGAAGGTGTAGAGGTTGTACACGTTCTGGCCGCCTAAGGTGATGGCGTTGTCGCCGGTACCCAGTGTCAGCTCATTGATCGAGGCACTGAATACCTGAGGCTTTCTTGCAAACGGCATAGTGGTTTACTCCCTTCAATGATTTGTTGGCTCTATGGAAATTTGAAACAAATGGGGTAACAATTGAAAACAGCTTACAGGCCCAGACCCTCGAAAATTTTCAGAACTGCCTGTTTGATGGGCGCATCCTCGGGCACGTCCACACTGGGCTTGCCCTCTGCGTCGTATTCGTAGACAGTCTCGTCCTGGGGAACCACGCCGGCCAGGGTGAGACCGTGTTTTGCGATCTCCTCCTTGACGCCGTCATTGAGGACGCCGCCGGGGGCGCGGTTGACAATGAGCTTGACCTCCTTGACGCCCAGGTTCAGTTCCTGGATCATCTCGTTGATACGGCCCACCGCCTGGATCCCCCGGCGGGAGCAGTCGCTGACTAGGAGGATGATATCAACCTTAGGCAGAATCCCGCGGCTGATGTGCTCCAGGCCTGCCTCGTTGTCCACCACGACATACCGGTAATTCTTGGCGTATTTCTCCACCTGAGCGGAGAGGATGCCGTTGACATAGCAGTAGCAGCCCTTGCCCTGGGTGCGGCCCATCACCAGCATGTCGAAGTCGTCGTTTTCCGTGAGGGCATTGCCGAACATCATGTCGGCATAGTCGGCCTTGGTCATGCCGGCGGGAATGGGGCTGGGATTGGCCATGTCCGCCCGGGCAATGTTTTCCCGGATATCTCCCAGGGTCATGTCCACCTCAACGCCAAGCACCTCGTTGAGGTTGGAGTTGGCGTCGGCGTCCACGGCCAGAACGGCCCCGTCCTTCTTGCGGCACAGGTACTGAATGAGCATCCCACAGATCGTGGTCTTGCCCACGCCGCCCTTGCCGGCAAATGCAATGGTTTGTGTCATAAATCAGGACTCCTTTTTTTCGGCGCACCGCCTGCCGCGCAGGCGGCGGGCCGGATTACCGCCGCCGGGCCACGGAGAGGCAGGCGGGGTATGTAGGGACGATCAGATCAGATCAACGATGCCGCTCTCCTTGACAATACGGGCCACATCGTCGAACTTATTCAACGCGTAGAGATGAATGCCGTCGATGCCACAGGCGCGGTACTCGTCAATCTGCTTGATGGTGTACTCGATGCCGGCCTCCTTGAAGTCCTTCTTCTTCTGTTCCGCCGCAGCGTCGAAGGGCTCCTTGTCGAAGGGGTTGGGGAAGATCCAGTGCTTGGAGATGATCCGGCACAGCTCCCGGTCCATGACACAGCCGTTGCGGCTGAGAGCCATGTTGATGGTAGCGGCCATGTCCAGAACGGGCATAATGCCCACATCCACCGGCAGCCAGATCCCGGCAGCCCGGATGGCCTCCAGCCAGTATTTGAACTGGTCCATATCCCAGCACAGCTGGGTCATGATGTAGTCGGCACCGTTGTCCTGCTTCTGCTTCAGGAAGGAGATGTCCGCCTCCAGGCTGCGGCAGGCAATGTGGCCCTCGGGAGAGCCGGCTACGGCAATGGTGAACTGATCACCGAACTCCTGGCGCACGAACTTCACCAGCTCGGTAGCGTAGTGCAGGTCGCCGCCCGTGCCGGTCCAGCCGAAGGGAAGGTCGCCGCGCAGGGCCAGAATATGATTGATGCCGTTGTTCAGATAGGTCTGCAGCTGCTCCTTCATGCCCTCCTTGGTGTTGCCCACGCAGGTGAAATGGGCCACCGGAGCGCACTTGCCGTCTTTCTGGATTTTCTCCAGCACGTCCAGCTGCTTGCCTACATTGGTGCCTCCGGCCCCGTAGGTGCAGGAGATGTAGTCCGGATTCAGGGTGTAGAGCTTGTCCAGCACACCGCCCTCTCCGCAGAGCTTCTCCATGCCCACATCAGTCTTGGGGGGAAAAACCTCAAAGGAGAATGCGGCGCGCTCTTCAAAAATATCGGATATCTTCATGGTAGTAGACCTCCATATAAAATTGTCATGGAAATGCAGGAAAACAGGGAGGATAGCCCCATGGCACCGCTGGACTGGCGGGTTTGCGGGGGGCCTCCAGGCGCGGCACACAGCGGCAGACCTCCGGCAGTGCCGGGGAACGCCTGTCGCTGTGGGACCATCTGCCCTTACAGAGGGGTAAAACTATACCGCTTCCGCAGGCCTGCCGTGTCTGTATGGTAGATATGGGAGCCGTCAGAAAGAACCTCCTCCTCAATGACGGCGCGGGGTTCCATCGTCCGGACATAGGCGCCGGGGTCCTCCACAGACACTTCCTCAAAAGAGATATCCCGCATCTGATTGTTGCTGCACTGATTGAAAATCTCGCAGCACAGTTCGTATTTGGGCATTGCCGATCCTCAGGCGGCGGCAAAGACCACCACACCGGCGGTCAGATCCGCGGATACCAGCTTGCCCTCCACCTGGGTAATCTCGCCCAGAACGTCGGTAAAGGTCAGCTTGTTGCCGTCGACATCAATTTTTGCCACATATTTGGCGCAGATATTGTCCTCTGATTTACTGTTGCGATAAACAGTGGAAAGACACATGGTACTTCACTCCTTTTCGTGTTCTTGCTTTTTCAGTTCCTCCACCGCCCGGGCCAGGTGACCGTTTGCCTCCTCAAACGCTTCCACGGCATGGAACAGCTGGTGCTGTGCTTCACCGGAGAGCGTGGCGGCCATCTCTTTCAGTTCTGCGCAGTGGTGCACATTGTGCTCCAGCATGTAGTTGAGGACGGCGACCACCTTCCCCTCGCCCTCGCCGGCATGCACATGCTCGTGGGGGTGGGGATGGTCATGGGAGTGGGTGTGGGGATGATCATGTTCATGGATGTGTTCCATGTCGTTTGCTCCAATCTCATTTTGACATATTTTTAACTACTAGCACTATACTCCAAAACGCGAAATTTTGCAAGGACAAGTCGCAGAATATTTTCAGAAAAAATTTCCGTCAATTTGTACAAAGGGACGGAACCGGATGCGGCCTGACGAAAACAGAAGAACGGTGGGGAAGGCAATGACCTCCCCCACCGCAGACGGATGGGAATTCTCTTCTGTTACAAGGATTGCAGCGATCACAGCCGACCGCACCGGGGGAGCGATCAGTCCACCTGGGGCAGCTGGCTGAGACTCCGGGCGATCTCCTCATCCGTGGGAATATAGTCGCTCATTTTTCCGTCATGGAAAGCCTCATAGGCATAGAGATCGAAGTAGCCGGTGCCGGTGAGGCCGAAAAGGATCGTTTTCTCCTCGCCGGTCTCCTTGCACCTGAGCGCTTCGTCAATTGCCACTTTAATGGCGTGGCTGGACTCGGGGGCGGGCAGGATGCCCTCCACCCGGGCAAAACGTTCGGCGGCATCAAACACGTCGGTCTGCTTAACAGAGGTGGCTTCCATAAGTCCGTCATGATAGAGCTGACTGAGGACCGGGCTCATGCCGTGGTAGCGAAGGCCGCCGGCGTGATTGGCGGAGGGAATGAAGCCGCTGCCAAGGGTGTACATCTTGGCCAGGGGGCAGACCATGCCGGTGTCGCAGAAGTCATAGGCAAAGGTGCCCCGGGTGAAAGAGGGGCAGCTGGCCGGCTCCACGGCGATAATGCGGTAATCCGCCTCGCCCCGGAGCTTCTCGCCCATAAAGGGGGCGATGAGGCCGCCCAGGTTGCTGCCGCCGCCGGCACAGCCGATGATGATATCGGGCTTGACGCCGTACTTGTCCAGGGCGATCTTGCTCTCCAGGCCGATGATGGACTGGTGGAGCATCACCTGGTTGAGAACGCTGCCCAGCACATAGCGGTAGCCCGGGGTAGAGGTGGCCGCTTCCACAGCCTCACTGATGGCGCAGCCCAGGGAGCCGGTGGTATTGGGGTCCTTCTCCAGGATTTTGCGGCCCACGGCGGTGGTGTTGGAGGGAGAGGGGGTGACGCTGGCTCCATAGACCCGCATGACCTCCCGGCGGAATGGCTTCTGCTCATAGGAGCATTTGACCATATAAACTTTGCAGTCCAGGCCCAGGTAGCCGCAGGCCATGGCCAGAGCCGTGCCCCACTGGCCGGCGCCGGTCTCAGTGGTGACACCCTTGAGCCCCTGGTTTTTGGCATAGTAGGCCTGGGCGATGGCGGAGTTCAATTTGTGGGAACCGGAGGTGTTGTTGCCCTCAAATTTGTAGTAGATTTTGGCAGGGGTGTCCAGGGCCTCCTCCAGGCAGTAGGCCCGGACCAAGGGGGAAGGACGGTACATCTTGTAGAAGTCCCGGATCTCCCGGGGAATTTCAAAGTAGGGGGTGGTGTTATCCAGCTCCTGCTGGACCAGTTCATCGCAGAACACGCCGTCCAGCTCCTGCCGGGTCATGGGCTGATGGGTGGCGGGGTTGAGCAGGGGGGCCGGCTTGTTCTTCATGTCCGCACGGAGATTATACCAGGCCTTCGGCATCTCATCCTCGCTCAGATAAATCTTGTAAGGGATCTTGTTCTCGCTCATGGTTGTGTTCTCCTTTCAAAATTGCTGCCAGGACAAGGAGAGGTCGCCTGTCAGGGCAACAAAAAACGCCCCTGTCCCTCAGCAGATCTGTGCTGGGACAGAAGCGACTCACTTCTGCGGTGCCACCCGGCTTGACGGGAAATTCCCGCCCACTTAGTGCGTACTACCATACGCCGGCTTTGATAACGGAGATCCCCTCCGGCTCGCCTAATAATGCAGCCACATTCGGTCCGCCCTCGAAAGCCCATTCACCCAGGCCATCCCTGCCGCATTTCCACCAACAGCGGCTCTCTGCAAGGTACACTCCTGCGCTACTTACACTTTCTCACTGGTTTGTATGGGTGCAGTGTAGCACAGAGACCGCCTCTTGTCAAGTGAAAAATTTGAACGATTTGTGGAGGCGGAGGGAACATCCGCGGAGAAAAATCCGTCTATATTCACAAGGAACAAGAGCGCCGGGACTGGGAGAACAAAACCTTAAGAAAATCTTAAAGTTTTCCGACTGCATCTGGGCAAAATCTGTGGTACAATCGGGACAAGACGTGATTGTTACCGGAATTGTAACCCTTTTGTAGCGGAATTGTAGTTGACGAAACGGGTGCGGTTACCGTACTATCGCTCTTGCAGTCAATTGCTCCGGCAGAGGAAAGGAAGCGTGTATATGAATGATTTGATCCATACTCCTGAGACTGAGGAGACCACTCCCCAGACCACACCGGTAGTAGAGGAGGAGCGTGCCGGCACGGCACCGGAAAAAAAGTCCGGCCCCCTGCGGGGCCTTTGGAAAAGTCCGAAGAAGCGCAAGCGGCTGATTATGATCCTGGTGCTGGCCGTGGTGGCCGGCGGGCTGATCTGGGGAATGGTGAAGCTGCTTGCCCCCAATGAGGGAGATTCCCAGATCCTGACCGACATGGTGACGGTCGGCTCCATCACCAGTACTGTGGAGGGCAGCGGAACGGCCAATGCCAAGCAGTCGGAATCCATTACCATTACCACCGCCGGTACGGTTGTGGATGTATATGTCAACGAGGGTGACGTGGTGGAGGCGGGGACGCCCCTGTTTTCCATCGACAGCCCAGCAGCCCAGGACCTGGTGAACAAGGCCCGTACCGAGGTGGAGGTCCGGGAAAAGGAATTGAACAATCTGTATGAGGCCGCCGACAATCTGACGGTGACGGCGGAATTCGCCGGAAAGCTCATGGGGATTGAGAACGAGTATGAGGTTGGCCAGGAAATCGGCAGCGACGTCACCATCGCCCAGCTGGTGGATGACCATGTGATGCGCCTGGAACAGTATTACAGCTACGCCTATGAGAATGACATCTATGTGGGCCAGAAGGTCACGGTCTCCATCCCGGCGGTGATGGAGTCCCGGGAAGGCCGCGTGGTGGAAGTCAACAAGGTCAGCCGCATCTCTGACGAGGGTTCCAAGCTCTTTCAAGCGATTATTGAGCTGGATAACCCCGGTGTACTGACCAAGGATATGCTGGCCAGCGCCGTGATCTCTTCCAACGGCCAGGAGATCTATCCCTATGAGCAGGGAAAACTGGAGTACAACCGGACGGTAGACGTCAAGACGAAAGTCAGCGGGGAGATCCAGTGGGTGGATATGATGAACTTCCTGGATGTATCTGCAGGCCAGAGCCTGATGCGCATCAGCGGCGACGACAACCAGACGGCCATCTTCAATGCCGAGGAGGCCCTGCGCACGGCCAAGGAGTCCCTGACAGAGGCGGAAGAGAATCTTGCCAACCTCAATGCAGTGGCCCCCATTGCCGGTACAGTCATCGGCCTTGCTATCAGCCCCGGCCAGGAGATCACGGAGAAGATGGCTGTTATCAACATCTCTGATACCAGCGTCATTGAGGTCACCGCCAAGGTGGACGAGCGGAATATTGCCTATATCAAGCAGGGAATGTATGTGGACATCGATCAGTGGGGAACTCAGTTCAGCGGCACCGTAGACAAGGTGAATCTGAGTCCGGAGATGAACAACGGCGTGGCTACATATACCGCCACCATTCTGGTGGATAATCCGGAGGGACAGATGTATACCGGCGCCTCGGTTACCTACAGCCTGGTGGCCAGTCAGAGCGACAACTGCCTGGTGCTGCCGATCCAGTGTGTAAAGTATATTCCGGATGCCGAGACGGGCGAGACGCTCAGCGTGGTATTCCTTCAGACCGACCAGCGGCCGGACAATGCTGTGGATGTGGACGGCAGCACCGTGGGTGTTCCGGCGGAAGGATTCTACGCCGTGCCTGTGGAGACCGGCATTTCCGACAAGAACAATGTAGAGATCATCTCCGGCCTGAACGAAGGGGATGTGGTCTTTACCCAGATGCTGCGCAGCAACTCCTACGGCTGATGGGGGAAACGAGGTGTCAGCATGCTGATTGATATCGAAAATGTCTATAAGATCTACAACGAGGGAACCGAAGCGGAGGTGCGGGCCCTGGACGGAGTGAACCTCGCCATTGACCGGGGGGAGTTTGTGGCGGTGGTGGGCCAGTCCGGCTCCGGCAAGTCCACCCTCATGAATATCCTGGGATGCCTGGACATCCCAACCCGGGGGACCTATCGCATCGACGGGCAGGATGTGCGGGAGCTGGACGATGCACAGCTCTCCCACATCCGCAACAAGCAGGTGGGGTTTATCTTTCAGGGCTACAACCTGATCCAGTCCCTCACAGCCTATGAGAATGTGGAGCTGCCGTTGATCTACCAGAATGTCTCTGCCTTCAAGCGGCGGGAGCTGGTGATGGACGCCATGGCGCGGGTGGGGGTGGCGGAGCGCTACCGCCATCACCCGGCGGAGATGTCCGGCGGCCAGCAGCAGCGGGTGGCCATTGCCCGGGCCATTGCCACCCATCCGCCCATCATCATGGCCGACGAGCCTACCGGCGCCCTGGACAGCCACACCGGCAAGGAGGTGCTGCGCTTCCTCCAGGAACTGAACAAGGAGGGCAGCACCATCATCCTCATCACCCATGATAACTCCATCGCTGCCACTGCCCGCCGGGTGGTGCGCATCAGCGACGGCAGGATCATTCAAGACCAGGAGCAGGAGGTGGACTGGCTATGAAACTGGGTCAGGCTTTCAAAATGGCCTTCAAGTCCATCAATAACAACAAGGGCCGCGCCTTCCTGACAATGCTGGGCATTATTATCGGCGTGGCGTCGGTAATGGCCATCGTTTCGGTCCTCATGGGACAGAACAAAATGACCATGGAGCTCTATGAGGCGCAGGGAACCAATAAGGTCACTGTTTCTGCAACGCTTTACAATGGTACCAGCGTCTTCGACGACCTGTATGACTACTGCCTTTATCTCAGCAGTCTTGGATTGGCAGACGGCGTCACCCCCAATGCCAATTTGTGGGATGTGACGATAACCTACGGAACCAAAAACAGCGCTACCATGGAGCAGTCGCCCCAAGTCTATCTGGGCAGCGATCAATACTCCATTGTCAACAACTTTCAGGTTGACCAGGGGCGGGACATCAGCAAAATCGATGTAGATGAGTACCACAATGTCTGCGTCATGGGGGCTGTGGCAGCCCGGAACTTCTTCGATCTGACCAATCCGGTTGGACAGCAGATCCGGATCAACGGAACTCCGTTTACCGTTATCGGGACCTATGTGGAGAAGATGGCCAACAGCGACAATAGCTATATTGACAATGTGATCGTGCTGCCCTATACTGCTGCCAGGACTCTGGGGCAGGACCTGTATATGTCGGACTTCTATGTGAAAGCGTCCAGCAGTTCCACCGCCGATGAAGTGGTGACCCGGCTGACCGGGTTCCTCACCGGGATCTGCGGTGACCCGAACGACTGGAATAACAACAAGGGATATTTTTACGCCCAGAACGAGCAGCAGTATATCAATCAGAGCAACCAGGCCGCTGCCGCTATGAGCATGGTGCTGGGCGGCATTGCTGCAATTTCTCTGATCGTGGGCGGCATTGGCATCATGAACATCATGCTGGTCACAGTGACCGAGCGGACCAAGGAGATCGGGATCCGCCGGGCCATCGGCGCCGAGCGGAAGAGCATCGTGGCCCAGTTCCTCATCGAGGCGGGCATGATCTGCGGCATCGGCGGCATCATCGGGGTGATTTTCGGAACCATGCTGACTTTGTTGGGCGGGAAATTTATCCTGCATTTCACAGAGCCGTTATGGCCGACGGTGACCATCACGCTGGGGGCGCTGCTGTTCTCTGTGGTGCTGGGCATCATCTTTGGCATGTATCCCGCGATCAAAGCCTCCGGCCTACAGCCGGTGGAGGCTCTGCGGGCGGAATAAGGAGGGAAAGACCATGAAACATTGGAAAAAGCGGCTGGCCTCTCTGGCACTGGCGTTGGTGCTGGCGCTGGGAATGGCACCGGCCATGGCGCCGACGGCGTCGGCGATCGGCGGGTTCAGCGATGTCACTGACATGACCACTGCTCAGAATGTGGAGGTGCTCCAGATGATGGGTGTGGTGGACGGCATGTCCAGCGGGACGTTCAATCCCACGGGTACCCTGACCCGCGCCCAGTTCTGCAAGATGGCCGTGGAGGCCATGGGCCAGGGGGACAGGGCTAGTATTTATAAGAACTATACCATCTTTCCGGACGTCAAGCCGGGGTACTGGGCCTCGGGATACGTGAACCTGGCGGTTCGCAGCGACCCGAAGCTCATCTCCGGCTATGCCGACGGGACCTTCGGCCCCAATAATACCATCAACTTCGGCCAGGCCGTTACCATCCTGATGCGGATGCTGGGCTATAAGGACGAAGATGTCAGCGCGGTGTGGCCCGATGGATATATCGACCAGGCCATGACCATCGGCCTGTGCGACGGCGTGAACCTCTCCTCCGTCACTGCCATCAACCGTGCCCAGGCTGCACAGCTGTTTGTCAACCTTCTCAACTGTGACCAGAAGGAGGGTGGCAAGTTTTACACCAAACTGGGTACGCCCCAGGAGGCGGTCCTGCTGGATGCAAATGCCAGAGACACGGCGGGGAACCCCATCATGCGGACATCTGCGCAGGACTACGTCATGGCGGGGACACCCGGCTCGGGCCTGCTGTCCGGACAGAAGGGTGTTGTGATTCTCAATTCGGATAATGAGGCAGTTACATTTATCCCCACCAGCGAGGGTACCAGCCGGAACATTACCATCGCCAAGGCGGAGACAACGGTCATTACCGACTCCAGCGGGACCAAATACACGGTGGACACCGACGCTAAGGTTTATATCGGTGACGAGTCCTACAGCTACGTAGACCGGTTCACTTACCTGCGTGCGGGCACCTTGGCCACGCTGTATATCAATGGCCGCGGACGGGTCGAGTCCATTTTTATCGGTTCTTCCACCTCTGACGATGCGGTGATTATTGCCCAGAATGGCAGTACCGACGGATTCGCCCTGCTCACTGACCGGACAGACTACCGGATCTACAAACACGGGGAGGAGGTCACGTCTCGGGCGCTGGAGGCATTTGACGTGGCAACCTACAGCTCCAGCAACAACACCGTTTATATCAGCGATAACCGAATTACCGTTTATTATGAGGAAGCCTACCCCAACGCCGCCGCCCCCAGCCGCATCAAGGCAAAGGGGATCAACGGCAGCAGAGAGGACGGCTACCTGGAGGTGCTGCCCTGTGCGCTGGATACACTGGCAAAGTGCCGGGTGGGACAGACCATTACCCTGTTGCTGACGGATAATAACCGGGTGGCCGGGGTTTCCACCAGTGCTTCTGCCCGCGGCAATGCGCTGGGCTTTGTGGACAGCTCCGGAAAGCTGACGCTGTTCAACGGTTTGGAAGCCAGCGCCGGTCAGGAGGATCTGACCCGCTATGCCGGGCAGCTGGTGACAGTGTCTTCCAATAAGAGCGGCGTGTCGGTCAGCCGTATGAGCAGTCAGAGTGTCCACGGTGATTTCTACGTGGCGAATAAACGGGTGGGCGATGCCCCCTTGGCCGGCGATGTACAGATCTATGAGACCGGAAGCAACGGACAGCTGCGGCCCATCGCATATGATGATCTGCCGGAAGGCGTGATCGAGCGGGAGCAGATCAGCGCCGCTCACAAGAACTACGCCGGCAAGGTGGATGTCCTGGTGATTTCCAATGTAAGCGGCACGGGCCTTGCCTATGGACGGGTCAGAGTGGAAGTGGAAAGCACGTATGATGAGGAAAACCAGGAGGAAGTGGTCAGCAAGGTGACCACCATCATTCAGGACAGAGACCATGTTAGCACGCCGCTGGGCCAGTTTAATGTGGATCGGGGCCTCTCCACCGGACAGTGGATCGGGTTCTCTACCCAGCTGGGCAACGACCAGATGATCACACAAATGGTGATCTTGGATGCGGTGAAGAACGTTCCGGCCAGTGCATGGAGGAATGGAGAGAGCGTCTATTACAAAGGCGTGCTCTACACTGTGGACAGCGGGATCGACAGCCGCTGCTATGATAAGGATGCCGGCGTCTGGTTCCGCAATTTGAACGCTGCGCTGGCAGCCGGCGGGGACGTGACGGTCTGGGTGGACAGCGATAACGTCATCCGCGGCATGGAAGTAAGCCGGTAATACTGGTAAGAAACTGACAGGCAGCAAAGCAGCCCCCGAGCCGAAAGGCTCGGGGGCTGCCGCGATTTATGAGACTCACACCGGGGCGGATGGCCCGCTGAAACCGGCAGTGAGCACGCCGTGTCCGGGACGGCCCTCCTGGAAATCCCGGCGAAAATCCCGGGGTGAGCAGTGATAGTACTTGCGAAAAGTCTGAGCAAAGTTGCTGGGGCTGTCAAAGCCGCAGTGAGAGGCTACTTCCGCCACCGTCAAGGCGCTCTCCCGGAGGAACACCGCCGCCTCGGCAATGCGGTACTGCTGGAGGTACTGCTTGGGGGAGAGGTTGATGGTCCGCCGGAAACACCGCAGGCACTCCCGCTCCCCAATGTTGGCAGCCTGGGCGATCTGGGAGAGGGCCAGCGGCTGGGCATAGTTTTCGTGGATATAGTCCAGCATGGCCTTGAGCCGGGCGGCATCCACCGTAGAAGCGTGGACCGGGTTCTCGGTAATATCTGCCTCCTCCCGGCTGTAAATCAGATACCAGAGGCTGCTGAGATGGGCGCGCACAGCAAATTCATACCCGCCTTCTGCTGCGGACATGGCCTGGAAGGCCGCTTCCAGTTCGTCAAGAGCCTGGACATCCCGCTCGGATGTGCGCCGCAAAAGCACGCCCTTGGCGGCGGCGGATTCGGTGAGGGGCCGGACATATTTTTTCTCAAAGACGCTGTCTGCCCCACCGGCAATCAGAGCGGGGCGGAACACCAGGGAACACAACTCACACCGATCCACAGAACAGGCCATATGGAGCACATTGGTGTTGATAAAGGCTCCATCCCCGGCTCGCAGGTGGTTGGTGCGGCCCAGCAGGCACAGCTCCAAGGAACCGGAGACCAGATAGAGTACCTCGATCTCCTCGTGGCGGTGCCAGGGGATCCGGTGACCGGCCCGATTGGTGATGGTGCTGCGGTATCCGGCGCAGGGGAACTCTGCGGTGCCATGGAGCTTCAGTTCCCGGCGATCCCTGCTGACATTGATGCCTCCATCCTGTAACGGCATAGCGCTCAACTCCTCTCTTTGGCGGTTTTTTGATAGAAGCGGTCTGGTTTTTTATTGTATCCGGACATTAAAGACGGTATTCTTACACCATAAACCGTAAGGAGGTGCATTGTATGTCCAATCGGAAGTTTGCCTTGACCTTTTACAACGTCCAAGACATGAACCAGTTTTTTGAGCTTGTGGACTCCTGCCAGGAGCCGGTCTATCTGGACCTGCCCGACGCATCCGTCTGCGACCTGCGCAACAACAAGGAGATCCAGGCGCTGATGAAGTGGATGGCGCCGAAAGCCGGGATTGAGCGAGTCAGTGTGCAGAGCAACTGCAGCGAGGATGCGGGAAGGCTGCTCCACTATATGGCAACACAAAAGGTCATTGCGTGATCCGGAGATCCGGATCTGGAACAGGGCGGCCGCCCGGCAAATGCCGGGCGGCCGCCCTGCGGTATTTCAAAAAGCAGGTGCGGCCTGCTGCCGCTATTGTAGGATAGTCTCCGGTGTTCTGTCAATGGAGAAAATCAGCGGACGGTGAAAGCAAAACAAAAGTGCGTTTTACTATTTGAAATTTCGGTGGACAAGCGGGCGGCCCTGTGCTACAATGGAGAAAAGAATTGGATGGGGGAGAGCACCATGCCCGAGGAAGAAAAGAAGAAGGGTGGAGCGGGCAGCAACCGCTCCACAGAAAAAGCCCTTGCCATTATTGAACTGCTGGCCCAGTCGCGGGACCCCATGCGCCTGCGGGATATCAGCGCGGCGCTGGATCTGAATGCCAGCACCACCCTGCGTTTTCTCACGTCCCTGCAGAACTGCGGATACGTGGCACAGGAGAGGGATACCGCCCGCTACTATCTGACCTATAAGATCAGCCGCATTGCCAACCAGCACAACAGCAAAACCGAACTGCAGACCATTACGCACCCCTTCCTGGCAGACTTGTCCCAGAAGTTTCATGAGGGGCTGTGCGTGTCAGTGGAGCACGATATGACCATGGTGTATATTGATGTGGCTACGGGGCCGGATCAGACGCTGATGAGCATGCAGCACATCGGCAATGTCAGCCCCATGCACTGTACTGGAAACGGCAAGCTCCGCCTGCTGACCTATTCGGAGGAGCAGATCGACAAGCTGATCCGCGAGAAGGGGCTGCCCCGCTTTACGGAACATACCATCACCACCAAGGAGGGATTGATGGCAGAACTGCGGCGGGTAGGCCGGGAGGGGTTTGCCTATGACAACGAGGAATGCGAGATCGGTTCCCGATGCGTGGCCTGTCCCATTCGTGACTACACCGGGAGCATCATTGCCGGCATCAGCGTCACCGGGCCGGTGAGCCGGATGACGCCGGAGCGCATTGAGACGGAGATCAAGCCGCAGCTGGCGGATACGGCCCGCCGGATCTCTGAGGCGCTGGGCTATAAGTCCGGAAATGAAAATTGAACTGCGCCGGAGGAACGTGATGTCCTCCGGCGCACCTTTTTGCGGGTATAGCAGGCCCCGGCGCCGCATAGGATGATGCCGAGGTGAGTGCGGTGATCATTCATGAGGTGCGCCGGGGAGAGACGGTCTATTCCATTGCCCGGCAGTACGGGGTGGATCCCCGGCGGCTGATGACGGACAACGGTGTGCCGGATCCGGGGGACCTGGCTGTGGGGCAGACGCTGACTGTCCGCTTTCCCCGGCAGGTGTACGCTGTGCGGCAAGGAGATACCCTCTCCTCCATCGCCCGGACCTTTGGCGTGACGGTGCGCCAGCTCTACCGGCGCAACTTCCAGCTGGGGGGACAGGCGCATCTGACACCGGGAGAGACGCTGGTAATCTCGTATCTGGGGGAGAAGCTGGGAACCATCACCACCAACAGCTATGCCTACCCCTATATCGCCCCATCTCTGCTGGATGCGGAGCTGCCCTATATGAGCTGCCTGACTCCGTTTAGCTACGGGATTACCGCCATGGGGACGCTTCTGCCTCTGGAAGACGGACGGCTGCTGACGGCTGCGGATCAGTTGGGAAGTCTGCCGCTGATGCACCTGTCTTCCATGACCGAGGAGGGATACTTTTCCAATCAGCGCAGCAGCCTGGTGCTGACAGACCCTGCGATTCAACAAAACTTTCTTGATAGTGTGATGGAGACCATCCGGCAGAAGGGGTATCGGGGGGTGGATGTGGACTTTGAGTTTCTCTTTCCGGAGGAGCGGCAGGCCTACGTCGCTTTCATTACAGCCCTCCGGCGGGAACTGGCCCCCATGGGCTATCCGGTTCTGGCGGCACTTGCCCCCAAGACGCATGCCGATCAGCCTGGGATCCTATATGAAGGGCACGACTACGCAGGGCTTGGCGCGGCTGCGGACTTTGTGCTGCTGATGACCTATGAGTGGGGATATGCCGCCGGTGAGCCAATGGCGGTGGCGCCCATCCCGCAGGTGCGCCAGGTGCTGGATTACGCAGTGACGGAGATCCCGGCAGAGAAGATCCTTCTTGGCATCCCCAACTACGGCTATGACTGGCCCCTGCCCTTCCGCAGGGGCGAGACCATGGGACGCTCCCTCTCCAACCAGGAGGCGGTTGCATTGGCTGTACGCTACGGCGCAGAGATCGAGTATGATGCCACGGCGCAGTCCCCCTTCTTTTTCTACACCGCCGGGGACGGCCATCCCCATGTGGTCTGGTTTGAGGACGGACGCAGCACTGCGGCTAAGCTGCGCCTGGTAGCGGAATATGGGTGCCATGGGGCGGGGTACTGGAACCTGATGCGGCCCTTTGCCCAAGGCTGGACTGTGTTGGACGGATTGTATGAAGTGGCGGACCCACAGGTTTGAGCGCTGAGAATGGGGGATGGGTCCCTCACTTTTTGGTCAGATGAAACAACAAAGAACCGGGTACCGCTTGGCACCCGGTTCTTTGTTTCAAAGAAAATAGAGAGAGGGAGAAAAGAAAAAGAAACAATCTCACATGTACATGTATTATTTTATCAGGGATCTTCAAACTGTCAAGGCCATGGAGAAATGATTCACAGATTATTCACAGCCCGTTCAAAATTTTATGACAGCCGGCTGACCACAGGACAACCTTGCCGGAGCGGCAGTGCCGGGGATAGGAATGAAATGACCGGAAGCAGGAGAGACTATGATAGGGATTGCCGGGAGAGAGAAAAATATTTTGGCGCTTTTTGGAAAAAGTGTTCCAAATTGTTGCCATTGCAACAGACAGCGCGGGGAGAGGTTTGCTATAGTAAAACTATACTGAGAAAGAGGGGGAACTTTGCATGGATACCCAGGTTATGTTCCAGATCTCGTATGGGCTCTTTATCCTCACCGCACGGGAGGGGGAGAAAGACAACGGCTGCATTATCAATACCTTGCAGCAGGTTACCGATTCCCCGCTGCGGGTAGCGGTCACTGTTAACAAGAGAAATTACACCCACGACCTGATCCGGCGCACCGGGATTTTCAATGTGTCGATCCTCTCTCAGGAGGCGTCCTTTGAGACGTTCCGGCATTTCGGTTTCCAGTCCGGCCGGGACGTAAACAAGATGAAGGACTACATGGGTCTGCGCCGGGATGCCAATGGTGTGATGTACCTGCAAAGCCGGGATACCAACGGCTATCTCTCGGCAAAGGTGTTTGACACTGTCGATCTGGGGACCCACACCATGTTTCTTGCGGATGTGACGGGCGGAGAGAAGTTCTCCGATGTGCCCAGTTGTACCTATAGCTATTATCAGTCCCACATCAAGCCAAAGCCCCAGGAGAAGAAGGGGCAGACGGGATGGCGCTGTATCATCTGCGGCTATATCTATGAGGGCGAGGAACTGCCTGCGGACTTTGTATGCCCCATCTGCAAGCATGGAGTTGCGGATTTTGAAAAAATTGAACCTGTTACAAAACATGAGGAGGAAAAAACCATGAAGTATGTTTGTCAAGTGTGCGGCTATGTCTACGACGAGGCCCTGGGCGATCCGGATAACGGCATTGCTGCCGGCACCAAGTGGGAAGATCTGCCTGAGGATTTCGTCTGCCCCCTGTGCGGCGTTGGAAAGGACCAATTCGCCGCAGAATAAGGCATTAGAGAGACCCTGATAGGAGGAGTGCGCGATGAAAGTCAAAATGGACAAGGCGGTTGTGGAGTTCATTCCGGAAAACGCCATCGAGACCAGCCAACTGGAGGCCCTGTGGATCAAGATGGGCAACTGTGTGGGTGACAACAAGAAGCTTTCCCCCATTGGCACATATGAGCCCGCTGCGGGTGCCAACGTGGCCCGTTTCCACATCGATGGGCTGACCGAGGAGGAAACCAATGCTGCCCCTGAGCTGCGGGCGCCCTTTGACTGCGAGGTTTACTGCACCATCTGCAACAAGACCCAGCATGTAAAGGCCGGTGACCTGATTCCCTACTGCTGCGGTCGTCCCATGGAGATCATCGACTGACCCGGGGCGGACTGCGACAGCCCTTTACGCAAAACGCCAGTCAGCGCAATCAGCGCCGGCTGGCGTTTTTCCCTCATATAGGGGTTCTCCTGTATGGGAAAAAGAGAAAAGCAGCGCTGCCGGAGGGCAGCGCTGCTTGCGCTTTGCAGAACCTCAAAAATTGGGAAAGTGGGATCCTACATCACCAGGTAGCCGCCGTCCACCGGGATGACCGCACCGCCCAGATAGTCACTGGCGTGGGAGGCCAGAAAGATGCAGGGGCCTTTCATATCGTCGGGCGTGCCCCAGCGGCCGGCGGGGATCCGGGCCAGGATCTGGTGGAACCGGGGGTTGGCGGGGTCGTTCAGGGCTGCGCACATGTCGGTGCCCATATAGCCCGGGGCGATGCAGTTGACGTTGATGCCCTTGGCCAGCCAGTCATTGCTCATTTCCTTGGCCATGGCGGTGAGACCGCCCTTGGCTGCGGCGTAGGCGGGGATATTCTGGCCGCCAAAGAAAGCGTTCATGGAGGACACCAGGATCATCTTGCCGTATCCTTTGGGCAGCATGATGCGGGCGGCTTCCTGACAGAGGATAAACACGGAATTGAGGTTGACGTTGATCACGTCATCCCAGTCCTGAATGGCGAAGTCCGCAGCCGGACAGCGGCGTTGAATGCCGTGGGACAGGACCAGAATATCCAGGTCGCCGCCCAGCTTCTCCAGACACTCCCGGAAGCAGCGGTAGACCTCATCCCGCTTACCCAGATCCGCCTTGACGCCCTTGCAGTCGTAGCCCTTTTCACAGTAGGATTGGGCAACCTCGAACACCTTGTCGCTGGTGCCGACAATGCAGACCTCGCACCCGGCCTCCATCAGGCCTTCCGCCATGCCGCGGCCCAGGCCCCGGGTGCTGCCGGTCACAATGGCCTTTTTTCCCGTGATATCAAACATCTGGCTGGTCATAAATTCTCCTCCTTGCTGTTTTTCGGCATCCGGTAAACCGGCAATATTGCCGGAGAATTACCAATATTATACGGTAGAGTTTGTTATGTGTCAACAAAAACCGCTGCACAGGCCAAATCCCCCGGCGGATAGGAACCGGGGGACAGGCCTGTTGAGGGGGTGGATCAGAAGGGTTACTTCTGGAATACGCTGGGATTGACGACATTATGGGGCACATTGCCCTCCATCACGGCGGTCAGCCCGGCCAGAGCCTCGTCGCACATAGCCATGCGGGAACGCATGGTAAGACTGCCGATGTGGGGAGTCAGAATTACGTTGTCCAGCTTCAGGAGACCGGGATAAACGCTGTTGGGCTCGGTTTCAAACACATCCATGGCAGCCCCCTTAAGCTGGCCGCTCTCCAGTGCGCGGCACAGGGCTTCCTCATCCACCAGCTTTCCGCGGGCGGTGTTGACGAAATAAGCGGTGGGCTTCATTTTCCGGAAAGTCTCGGCGTTGAACATGTGATGGTTTTCCGGGAAGTAGGGGGCATGGAGGGTGACGCAGTCGCTGACGGCAAGAAGCTCGTCAAAGGGGAGATAGGTGACGTCAAACTCCTGCTCAACCTCCGGCGTGGCGCGGTACTGGTCATAATAGACCACCTTCATGCCCATACCCTGTGCCTTGCGGCAGACCCGCTTGCCGATCCGGCCAAAGCCCACGATGCCCAGCGTGCTGCCGGCAATCATGGTGTTGAGATCAGAGAACAGCGGGGACACCCACTCCTTGCGGCGGACCTGACTGTCATAGCGGGCGATGCCCCGCATCACCGAAAAGATCAGCGTGGCGCCCAGTTCCGCTGTGGCCTCGGTAACGGAGGTGGGGGTGTTGAGAATAGGCAGGCCCCGCTCTGTGGCGTATTTCCAGTCGATGCGGTCATAGCCCACACCATAGTTGGCGATCGCCTTTACCCCATTGTCCACGGCCACGTCGATTACCCGCTTGTCGGCGTCCCGGTCAATGTCCAGGTATCCATCATACTGGGGCAGAAGCTCCAGGATGCGCTCATAAGTAAATGCGGTGTCATCCGGCGGCAGGGTAAACTCGAACCGGTCCTCATAGGGGGCCAGGCATTCCTCCGGGACACGCTTGGACAGGAGAATTTTCTGCTTCATTGTAAAAACTGCCTCCTTCTCATCACGCGATACGGCTTACAGACTGTCGGCGAGCTTGCGGACCTGACCGCAGGTGCCCTTCCAGTAGGCGTTGAGCACCCGCAGCTCATCGCCGATGCAGAAATGGCGGACGCCCAGGCCCCGGTAATACTCCACCTTGTCCATGGTATCGCACTCGCAGCGGGGAGCCACGCCGCACTCCAGAGCGGTGCGGATCACATATTCCTCGATCTCTTTGAGCTCCTGTGCGTGGTCGGCGGCATTCCAGCCCCGGCTCATGCTGTAGTCAGAGGGACCGAACTGGACCATATCCACCCCCGGAATGGAGCAGATTGCCTTGATATTATCCACAGCCTCCGCCTTCTCAATCATAAAGGCTTTGACCAAATTGCGGGTCATCTGGACATGCTCCTGCTGGGGCAGGTGACCGTTGTAGCCGATCCAGCGCCCGTTGGGGAAGCCGAAACGCCCGCCGTCCGGACAGTCGGGACTCAGATAGTAGATGCTTTCCTCCACCTCTTCAGGGGTCTTGTGGTCAGCGTAAAGAATTCCCTGGAAGCCGGCAGCGGCGGCCTTCTGGGCCACATAATGGCGGTTTTGCAGGTCGATTTTGATCAGCGTGCCAATATGGTGCAGCTCTGCCGCCCGGACGAAGTTCTCCAACTCCATCAGACTGTGGGGGGCATATTCCGCCAGGAACTCCACATAGTCAAAGCTGCCGGAGCAGGCGGCGGCCTCTACCGAGGAGGGGTTGACATTGAACAGACGGGTGGCCACGGTGGGACGGTTGGCATTGAGCAATGTGCGAATTCTGTTTTCAGGTACTGGCATACGGTTGCCTCCTATCGTTTTTCCTCACAGTCGGTGGTTTTTCGCCGGTCCGTGTATCTTTAGCATAGGGAGTTGACGGGGGAAAGTCAATGCACAGAGTTGGCATATAATTTGCGCATCTTGCGATGATGGGAAATAGCGATTGACAAGGAGAAGCGGAGTGGATAAAGTAAAATACGAGGTGGTAGGATGAAGACTTCTGCGTTTTTGCCAAAAAAATCGACCTATCGTGGGGACTACAGCAGTTCTTTGCACAACCATGAGAACGAACCGACGGGTTGTCTCCATCACCACGATTTTTATGAACTAATTGTCTATTTGGGGAAGTCCGGCACCTTTGTGGTGGGGGAGGATGAGTACCCGCTGCAATATGGGGACATTGTTCCGGTAGATATGTTCCGCCCCCATATGCTGATCCCGGACCCTGCGGAGAGCTTTGAAAGCTTCTCGGCGCAGGTAGACCCGGAATTGCTGACCGCATTCAGTACCCCGACAGCAAACCTGCTGGATATTTTCCGCCAGAGCGGAGGGGGGAACCCTGTCTGCCACATCGGGGAGGAGACCTTTCAGAAATACCGGCATCTGATGGACGAATACCGGGCCGTACGCCTGGAGAAGGGGCAGGAGATCCTGATTAAGGCCATTATCCACCAGCTGCTGGCTTACGCATATAATGACTGCTTCTCCGGCTGGTACAGCAGCGGCGCAGCCAGCCAGCAGCTGGTGATTGTCACCAAGCTGATCCACTATATCGACCGCCACCTCTCTGAGCGCTTAAGCCTGGAGGCACTGGCGGAGGAGGTCAACTACAGCACCTACTATATCAGCCACATTTTTAAAAGCATGACCCATCGCAGCATCAGCAACTATATTCTGGAAAAGCGGGTGGAAAAGGTAACGGCCCTGCTGCGCAGCGGCATGGGGGCGCACAAAGCGGCGGAAAGCGCCGGATTCAACAGCTACAGCCATTTCTACCGGTCTTTCCGCCGCATTATGGGCTGCGGGCCCTCCGAGTATACCGGACAGATGCCGGGGGAGAATTAGAGATCCTTCTCCTCCGGCAGACCGCACCGGCTCCAGCCCCCGTCTACAAACAGCGTCTGCCCGGTGATGCCGCTGGCCTCCTGAGAGGCTAGGAAACATACGGCATTGCCGATCTCCTCCGTGGAGAGCAGGCGCTTCATGGGAATGACTTTCAGATTGGTGTCGATGTCAATGATTCCTTCTGCGATGCCCTGGCGGACCATGTCGGTCATGACATAGCCGGGAGCGACAGCGTTGATGCGGATGTTGAAGCGGCCCCACTCCACCGCCAGCGTACCGGCCAGTCCGTTGACCGCGGCCTTGGAGATGTTATAGGGGGAGCGGCGGGTGGTGAAGCACTCGGAGTTAGCCGAGGAAATGCAAACGATGCTGCCGCCGTTTTCCTGCTGCTTCATGTGGCGGGCGGCTGCCCGGGAGGCAAAGTAGTAGGCTTTCAGGTTCAGGTCCATCAGGAAGTCGAACTTCTCCTCGGGAAAATCTGTGGCCCACTCGCGGATCTGGATGCCGGCATTGTTGACCAGAATATCAATGGTGCCGTAAGTCTCATAGACCCCGTCGATCAGCGCGTCAATGTCGGGAACCTTGCGCAGGTCCACCTGCCGGGCCTCCGCAGTTCCGCCGGCTTCCTGGATCAGGCGGACGGTCTCTCCGGCCCCCTTCATATCGATGTCTGCGATGACCAGTTTGCAGCCCTCCTGGGCCATGCGCAGGGCGATACCGCGGCCGATACCGTTGCCCGCGCCGGTGACGATGGTAACCTTGTCCTTGAGTCCTCTCATGTCTGCGTCTCATCCTTTCCAGTCAGAATTCAAAAACACCCTTGACAATCGTTAGGAATCTGGATACCATAAACCTAACGGCAAGAAAAATTATACATATGATTACAAAAAATGGCAAGGAAATTTGACGGATTTGCACAGAAAGTTTGTGCTTTTTGTGCAGAGTGTCAAAAGGGCGGCGGCCTTTTTGTAATATCAGACGACAGAAGTATGACCTTTTTGCGAAGCAGGAAAATTTCATTTTAGAGGGGAGCGCTTTTGTGTGATCATCAACGGCAAAGAGTATACCCGGGAGAACCTGGGAAAGATCTTCGACTACGCCATGCTCAACCACGATGTGTCCCGTGAGCAGGTACAGGAGCATGTGCGCAAGGGAATCTACTACAATGTCAACGGCATCCACTGCAACCCTGTGTGGGTCCCCATGATCGCGGATATGCTGGAGGGGACCGGCATTGAGACGGGCATCTGTCCGGCCTTCCCCTTTGGCGCAGCGGATGTGGAGGACAAAGCCCACCAGGCTGAGCGCTTGGCCAACATCCTCCGCGGGCGCCCCGGCTGCATCGATTATGTCATCAACGTAGGGGCGCTGCGGGGCAAGGAGTACGACGTCCTCCGCAGGGAGGCTGAGACCATGGTGGCCATCGGCCATGGCCACGGGATGAAGGTCAAGAGCATCATGGAGAACGCCATGCTCACCGATGAGGAGCTGGCTGTGGGCTGCCGCATCGTGTCCGAGGCCGGCGTGGACTATGTCAAGGCCGCCAGCGGGCGGGGCGGTTCTCCCGCCATGCGGACGCTGCACATCATGCGCGCCAATATCCCCGACCATGTGGGGATCAAATTCGCGGGATACGGCACCTATAACCTTACGCAGCTGACCATCATGGGCCTGGCCACCGGTGCGGTGCTGTTTGGTACTGGGTACGCCCATGAGATCATCGAGGAGATCTGCCAGTATTACATGGATCTGGTCATTACGAGAGGCAACTGATTGACAGCAGCGATATTTATATTTTTGGAAAGGACGGAACAAGATCATGATTGCTGAAAATCTGGAAAAGCTGTTTTCTCTGGAGAACAAGGTGGTGCTGATGACCGGCGCTGCCGGCGGCATCGGCCGGGAGCTGGCCAAGGGGATGGCCGGTATCGGTGCCATTATGTGCGCCTGCGACATCAGCGAGAAGGGGCTGAAGTCTCTGGATGAGGAGATCAAGGCTGAGGGCGGCGAGTGCCACACCTTTGTGATGAACGTCACCGACCAGGCGAGCATCCAGGCCGCTGTGGACGCTATCGGCGAGAAGTTCGGCCGTATCGATGTGCTGGTGAATGTGGCGGGCATCAATAAGCGCGAGGGCATCATGGATGTGCTGGAGGAGACCTATGACCGGATCATGGACATCAACCTCAAGAGCGTGTTCATGGTCAGCCGCGCTGTCGCTCCGCTGATGATGAAACAGCACAAGGGCAGCATCATCAACATCGGTTCCCACAACGCTACTGCCATGCTGGGCGGCTGCAGCGTTTACGGCGCCACCAAGAGCGGCGTGGTGGCCCTGACCCGGTCCATGGCTGTGGAGTGGGCTGAGTGGGGCATCCGGGCCAACGCGGTCTCTCCGGGCCATATCCTGACCCCGCTGACCCAGGTGACCTGGGACCATCCCACCCGCGGGGACTATCTCCGGGACCGCATCGCCATGCGCCGCCCCGGCACCCCGGAGGAGATCCTGGGGATCGTGGTGCTGCTGGCCTCCGACGCCTCCAGCTATATGAGCGGTTCCAACTATGTGGTAGACGGCGGCTGCCTGTGCGGCGGCGCTCCCTGGGACTTTGACAGCGCTTACCGCTACAAGGGCGAAGAATAAGCAGGAAGCCGGAGAGACATTTAGGGAGGAAAAGGATATGAAAGCCGTATATCTCAAGGAGCCCAAGAACATCTACATCGAAGAGATCGAGAAACCCACCTATACCCCCGGACAGGGGATGGCTCTGATCCGCATCAAGTCCATGGGCATCTGCGGATCCGATATCGGGGCCTACCGGGGCGTCAACCCCATTGTCAGCTATCCCCGCATTATCGGCCATGAGCTGGCCGGCATCATCGAGGAGATCGACGACAACAACCCCAAGGGCCTGAAGAAGGGCGACCGGGTGGTGTTGGAACCCTACCTCCACTGCGGCCGCTGCTATCCCTGCTCCCTGGGCCGCACCAACTGCTGCGAGACCCTGAAGTGCCTGGGCGTTCACACCGACGGCGGCATGACCGAGTACTTCCTGCACCCGGACTTCATGCTGGTGCCCATTCCTAACGACATGCCATGGGAGATCGCGCCCCTGTCGGAACCCCTGACCATCTCCCTCCACGGCCTGCACCGGGCCAAGGTATCCGCCGGACAGCATGTGGCCATCAACGGCTGCGGCGCCATCGGCCTGCTGGCTGCCCTGGCCGCCATGTCCTACGGCGCGATCCCCATCATCATCGACCCGGTGGCTGAGCGCCTGGAGTATGCCCGGAGTCTGGGAGTGGAGCATACCATCTGCATTCCCGGAGAGGACTCCCTGGAGAAGATCCGGGAGATCACCAACGGCCGCATGGCCGAGGTGGTGCTGGAGATGTCCGGCGCCGGGTCTGCCATCCGCCAGAGCCTGGATATGGTGTCCTACGCGGGAAAGATCGTCCTGACCGGCTGGCCCAAGAGCGAGACGTCCCTGCCCACCAACCTCATCACCACCAAGGAGATCGACGTGCTGGGCGGCCGCAACAGCGCAAAGGAGTTCGAGGAGGCGCTGGAGCTGATCGAGAGCGGAAAGGTCAACGCCCGGGCTGTCCTCAGCAAGGTCATTACCATGGACGAGGTGCCCGAGGCCGTGCGGGAGCTGTCCGACTATCCGGGCCGCTACCTGAAGATCAACGCCCTGGTGGACTGAACGACCAGGTCAACACGAACAAGGAGGATACGGCTATGCCGATCAAACTGAGAGAGGACTGCAAATACCATCTGATGGTGCCGACCAGCGTCGGCCTGCGAATCACCCCAAAGGACCGCCAGCCGGTCCATGTGAGCCGGGAATTCACCCTCCAGGCCAACAGCGCTGAGAGCAACGTGCTGGGGGTTTCCGCCTCTCTGGGGCTGAAGACCAAGATGCTGACCGCCTTTGTCAAGGACAGCCCCCTGGCCCAGTTCATCAAGCAGGAGTACCGGGCCCGGGGCATCGACTTCGAGGGGCCGGAGGTCCCCCAGGGCGGGCCTTGGGGCTATCGGCACCAGATCAATGTGGCTGACTGCGGGTACGGCCTGCGGGGCGCCCGGGTTTGGAATGACCGCGCCGGAGAAGTGGGCCGGGATTTGAAGTCCAGCGACTTCGACCTGGACCGCATCTTCAACAAGGAGGGCGTCCAGATCCTGCACATGTCCGGCCTCTTTGCCGCCATGTCTCCCAACACCATCCAGTTCTGCCTGGACTGCGCCCGGGCCGCCAAGGCGGCAGGCTCGGTCATCAGCTTTGACCTCAACTACCGGGCTTCCTTCTGGAAGGGCCGGGAGACGGAGCTGCGCAAGGCCTTTACGGAGATCGCCTCCCTGGCCGATATCCTGGTGGGCAATGAAGAGGACTTCCAACTGGCTCTGGGTGTGAAGGGGCCTGAGGCCGGCGGCAAGGACCTGAGCGCCAAGATCGACAGCTTTAAAGGCATGATCGAGGAGGTCAAGAAGGCCTTCCCCAACGCCACCATGTTTGCCACCACCCTGCGGGAGGTGGTCAGCGCCAACGACAACCTCTGGGGCGCCATCCTCCATGTGGACGGGCAGTGGTATGTGGAACAGCCTCGGAATATCCCCATTCTGGACCGCATCGGCGGCGGCGACGGGTTTGTCAGCGGCCTGCTGTACGGCGTCCTCCGGGGCTGGGAGCCGGAGAAGTGCCTGCAGTTCGGCTGGGCCTCCGGCGCGCTGGTGGTCACGCTGCTGACCGACTATGCCACGCCTGCGGACGAAGAACAGATTTGGAGTATCTATGCAGGCAACGCCCGGGTCAAACGCTGAGGCGCTGCCGAAGATCATTGACGAGAGAAAAACAGGCGGGCAGGGATCTCCCTGCCCGCCTGTTTGCATCATCCGGAAGTTCACTTATTGAAACGCTGTTTTGTATTTGCGTGATATGTACGAAATTAAAACGATTCATCTTCTGCTTCTGTGAATTGTGGCTAAAATTGTGCGTGACTTTTGAGGATTTTCCCAAATTGACGGATCAAAAGGTATGACGTATAATAACTTCAGCATTAGATAACTTGACCGCTGCGCGGCAAAAGAAACTGTCCTGTTTTTGGCAAAGTGCCAAATTGTTTTCCAGATCTCCAGCGAATAAGAATTTAGAAGGAGGAAGAATTCTATGCACTATACAGCGCAGGATATCAGAGATGTCAAACGCAAGGCCATAGACATTCGGGCGGACATTCTGCAGATGATCCCGGCGGGAAAGGTCGGGCATTTGGGCGGGAGCTGCTCAGCGGCAGACATTACAGCAGCTTTGTATTTTAAACACATGAAGGTGTTTGATGACCCGAAGAATCCGGCCCGTGACCGCTGCATCTTCAGTAAGGGGCACGCAGTACTGGCGCAGTACGCCTGCTTTGTAGAGCTGGGCTATGTGGACCGTTCCGAGCTGCCCAAGGTCAAGACCATCAACGGGATTCTCCAGGGCCACCCCGATATGGATCTGACCCCTGGTATTGAGGCCGTCACCGGCTCTCTGGGCCAGGGCCTCTCCATCTCCCTAGGCATGGCGCTGGGACTGAAACTGGACAAGAGCGAGTCCCGTGTGTATACCATCCTGGGCGACGGCGAGATCTCCGAGGGCCAGATCTGGGAAGCCGCTATGGCCGCCGCTGTATTCAAGGCGGATAACCTGTGCGCGATCCTGGACCACAACGGGGTTCAGGCCACCGGCCCGACCGCAGACGTTTTCCCCATTCCCAACATCAAGGAGAAGTGGGCCACATTTGGCTGGAACGTCATTGAAATTGACGGGCATGATATTGAACAGATCCTCAACGCCCTGGATCAGGCCAAGGCCACCAAGGGCCAGCCCACCTTGATCTATGCCAACACCGTCAAGGGCAAGGGCTTCGCTTTCGCTGAGGGCAAGGCCAAGTACCACAACGCCGCCATGACGGAAGAGGAGTACAAGATGGCCCTGGAGACGATTGAGAAGGCTCGGAAGGAGGTTTGAGGATCATGGAGAAAAAGAACTGCAGAACCGTATACGGTCAGACCCTGGTAGAGCTGGGGAAGAAGTACGAGAATGTGGTGGCACTGGAGGCCGACCTGGGAAAGTCCACCATGTCCTACATGTTTGGCGAGGCATTTCCTGAGCGGTATTTCCAGGTAGGCATTGCCGAGCAGAATATGGCCTCTATGGCAGCCGGTCTGGCGCTGACAGGGAAGATCCCCTTTGTCAACTCCTTTGCCGTGTTCTCCAGCGGCCGCGCCTATGACCAGATCCGCTCCTCCATCTGCATCCCCAATCTGAGCGTCCGCGTGTGCGGCTCCTCCGCCGGCCTCTCGGACTACGGCGACGGCAAGACGCACCAGTCTGTGGACGATATGGCCATCATGCGGGTGCTGCCCCACATGACCGTGCTCTCCCCGATGGATGCGGTGGAGACGGAGAAGATGATGTGGGCCATGGCTGAGCACAAGGGCCCCTGCTACATCCGCATCAACCGCAATGACCTGCCGGTCTATACCGATCCCAACGAGGAGTATCATATCGGCAAGATCACCACGATCCGCGAGGGTAGCGATGTGGTCGTCTTTGCCACCGGCGTTATGGTATCCCAGTCCGTGGCGGCAGCGGAGCTGCTGGAGAAGGAAGGAATCTCCGTCCGCGTGGTCAATATCAGCACCATCAAGCCGCTGGATGTAGCTGCACTGAAGGAGTGCTGCCAGGGCGTGAAGGGGATTGTCACCGCCGAGGAGCATAATGTGATGGGCGGCATGGGTTCCGCCGTGTGCGAGGCGCTGTGCGACAGCCGCCTGCCGGTAAAGATGGTTGGCCTGCAGGATACCTTCGGGCGCTCTGCGGAGAACTATCAGCTGCTTTTGGAAAAGTACCACCTCATGCCCGAGGATGTGGCCGCTGCAGTAAAGGCTGTGTTGAAGGCATAACGGGTACACGGGAGATAAGGGGGGCGGCATGCCGCTATCTGCGATTAAGGCGGGCAATGTAGTGTTGTCGGAACAGGTTGCTGAGCAGGTGATTCAGTACATTCAGGAAAACCGGCTGCACTGCGGAGACCGGCTGCCAAATGAAAAAGAGCTGGTGGCACAGCTGGGTGTCAGCCGCAGCACCATTCGGGAGGCCATGCGGTCGCTGCGCTCCCGGGGGATTGTGGTGATCCGTCAGGGGAGCGGGACCTATGTGGCGGATTCCGCCGGTGTGGTGGAGGATCCGCTGGGCTTGGCGTTCCGATATGACCGGAATAAGACGCTGGCAGACCTGCTGGACATCCGGTTCATGATTGAGCCTACGATTGCTGCCGCCTGTGCGCAGCGGGCAACCCCCAAACAGAAGCGGGAGATCCGGGCCCTGGCTGAAGACGTAGAACGACTGATCCGCCGTGGGATTGACCACACGGAGAAAGACATTGAGTTCCATGCCGCTATCTGCAAATATGCGGATAACGAGTTGCTGAGCATCATGTTCTCCGATGTGCTCTACGGGATCAAGATCTACCAGGGACTGTTGAAGGACCGCCTTCTGGAAAAGACCATTCAGCGCCATCAGGAGATTGTTCAGGGGATTATGACAGGGGACGCCCAGCGGGCCTATACTGCCGTTGCACAACACCTGGAGGATAATCGGCTGGCGATTATGGAATGCGTAAAAGAAATCGAGACCACGAATAATTTGAAAGGGAGTAAAGAGGATTATGAAGATCGGTTTTATCGGATTGGGCATTATGGGCAAGCCCATGGCAAAGAACCTGCTGAAAGCGGGCTATGAACTGACGGTCTACGATCTGGTAGAGGCCGCTGTGGCCGAGCTGGAGGCTGCTGGTGCCAAGCGCGCGGCCAATAACGCTGAAGTTGCCGCTGCCAGTGAAGTGGTCATTACCATGGTGCCCAACTCTCCTCAGGTGAAGACCGCTGTCCTGGGTCCCAAGGGCGTGCTGGAAGGCGCCAAGCCCGGCACCATCCTGGTGGATATGAGCTCCATCAACCCCATTGCCTCCAAGGAGGTCTGCGCTGAGGTGGAGAAGAAGGGCTGCTTTATGCTGGACGCTCCTGTCTCCGGCGGCGAGCCCAAGGCGATTGACGGCACCCTGGCCATCATGGTCGGCGGCAAGGAGGAGATCTTCGACAAGGTTAAGGACATCCTCAATGTGATGGGTTCCTCTGTCACTCTGTGCGGCGACATCGGCGCCGGCAATACCACCAAGCTGGCCAACCAGATCATCGTGGCCGCCAACATCGCCGCTCTGGGCGAGGCCCTGGTCCTGGGCAAGAAGGCCGGCGTGAAGCCGGAGGCCATTTATCAGGCCATCCGCGGCGGCCTGGCCGGCAGCACCGTGATGGATGCCAAAGCTCCCATGATGATGGACGGCAACTTCAAGCCCGGCTTCCGGATCAATCTGCACATCAAGGACCTGAACAACGCGCTGGAGACCGGCCACACGGTGGGGGCCTCCCTGCCTTTGACCGCCTCCGTCATGGAGATGATGCAGTGGCTCAAGGCGACTGGCCACGAGACCGAGGATCACAGCTCCCTGGTGCGCTACTACGAGTTCCTGGCTGACACCGACGTCAGACGCTGAGACGGAGAGGAGAGGGGATCGGCAATGAAAGCAGTCTATTATGTGGGCGATCTCCACATGGAGATGCGTGATATCCCCGTTCCCACCCCGGCTGAGGGCGAATATCTCATCAAGATTGACGCCTGCGGCATCTGCGGCTCCGACTACGAGGGGTTCTTGGGCAAGACCGGCCGCCGCATTGCTCCCATGATCATGGGTCATGAGTGCGCCGGCACCATTGAGAAGGCGCCTGCCGGCGGCAGTTATCCCCCGGGCACGAAGGTGGCAATTTTCCCCAAGTTCTTCTGCGGGGAATGTGAAAACTGCAAAAAGGGCCTGGTGAATCTGTGCACCAACGCATCCAGGTACCTGGGTGTCCTGGCGGACGACGGCGCTATGACGGAGTATATCTGTGCCAAGGAGACCTACCTCATCCCCTATGAAGGGGTGAGCGCGGATATTGCCTCCATGGCGGAGCCCGCCGCTGTGGCTTACAACGGTGTCAGCAAGTTGTCCGATGAGCAGATCGCCTCCGCTGAGAACATCCTGGTGGTAGGCGCAGGCACCATCGGCCTGCTGGTACTGCTGTGGCTGAAATACCGCGGCGCCAAGCACGTGATCGTCAGCGATGCCACGGACTTCCGCCTGGAGCTGGCAAAGAAGATGGGGGCGGATGCCACCGTCAACCCAAGTACCTGCGGTGATTTCACCCAGGCCATCTCCGAGCTGACCGGCGGTAAAATGTGCGACCTGTCGGTAGAGGCTGTGGGCATCAGCCCCACCGCTGCCTCCTCGATCGACGCGCTGAAGGATGCCGGCATGGCCGTCTGGATCGGCAACGCTGCCAAGATGGTCTCCATCGACATGCAGAAGGTGGTCACTAAGGAACTGGAGATTAAGGGCAACTACATCTATTCTCTGGATGACTTCAAGACCTGCGTCCGCCTGCTGGCTGAGCAGCGGATCGACGTGCGGCCGATGATTACCCATCACATGGATCTGTCCCAGGGTGTGGAGGCATTTGAGCGCCTGCGCAACAACAAGGACGGCCGGGCTGTGAAGATCATCCTGACCAACGACTGAAGACAGTAAACCGCGATTTCATTTCTGTTTGTATCTCTGTCCGCCGCGCCGCTCAGCCAAAGAGCGGCGCGGCGGGACGGAGCAGATTCCAATGAAAGCCGTGGGGCGGAGCGCCCTGCCGTTCGCAGGGCATTTTTTACACGCCTGCAACTGTCATTTTGCACAAATTAATTACAGCTAACCTGGATTTATTGTGCAAAACATCTCTGGCTCGCGCTCGGCGGGAGATCCGCCGCTGTGTTCGACTTTCGCCGGACACAGGCGTTTTGGTAGTCGGGAGCACCAGTCACAGGAGGAAGAGCGTGGCTGGAGGTTCCTTGCTATAAAATTTATTAAAGGGGAAAATGTTATGAAAAGAAGAATGATTGCAATCCTCCTTGCACTGGTCATGCTGTTCGGCCTGGTGGCCTGCGGCAACAACGGCACCACCAACAACGGCGGCACCACCAACAACTCCGGCGAGGGCGGCGACACTACCGAGCCCGAGGGCGAGACCTTCCGCATCGGTACTTACCTGCAGTTGACCGGCTCCAACAGCGTGGCTGGTAACTCCGGCAAGCAGGGCATTGAGCTGGCTGTCAAGCAGATCAATGAGCAGGGCGGCTTCAACGGCGCTACCGTCGTGGTAGAGAACTTCGACACCCAGGGCAGCACCGAGGAGGCTGTAAAGGTCGTCCAGAAGATGCTCTCCGGTGACAACTACGACGCCATCATCGGCTCCGTCAACTCCAACGAGGTTTCCGCCTGCATCGGCTACATCAACGAGGCAAAGGTGTACAACTTCGGCCTGGGCACTTCCGCCACCTGGATGGAAGACGACAGCATGATCTACACCTTCCGCGCCAGCTGCAACAACAACCGCATCGCTCCTCTGGATGTGGATCTGATCAAGGAACTGGGCTATGACAGCGTGGCCATCATGAACGGCACCGACGATACCGGCGCTTCCACCGCCGACGCTTTCGAGGCTGCCTGCGAGGAGAAGGGCGTTACCGTCACCACCCGTCAGCAGTGCGACAGCGAGGACACCGACTTCACCGGCCAGATCAGCCAGATCATCTCCAGCGATCCCGACTGTGTGTTCATGTCCCTGATCGGCACCACCTTCGGCCCCTTCGTCAAGCAGCTGCGCAACAGCGGCTATAAGGGCATGATCGGCTGCAAGGAGTGCTTCTCCGCTGAGTACCAGAACGTGGCCGGCGGTTCCCCCAACACCGATTACATCTTCTATGTGTACCCCTACGTTGCCTACACCGACATCAACGACTGCGAAATCCCCAACATGAAGGCGTTCCTGGAGGCTTATCAGGCTGAGTACGGCGAACTGCCCGCTCACGAGTCCGCTTACCGCGGTTATGACACGATGATGGCCATGTGGGAGGCTAGCAAGATCGCCGGCGCCAATGACGACGAGTCCCTGCGCGAGGCCACCCATCAGGTGGTTTGCGAGGGCCTGGGCGGCACCATGGACTTCACCGACGGCAGCCGCGAGGCTTACAGCGACTTCTATTCCTTCGTCCTGGTCGGCGGCAAGGATATCCTGGTTGAGGATTGGCTGGCTGACGGCGGCTATGAGGAGTACCTGGCCACCACCGGCAGAGACAGATAACCTTTACCCAGGCAGCTTGCGATTCAAATTTACCCTGGATAGCACAAACCCCATGCGTCCGAATCAATACTGTTGAGGGACGGGGGCGGGCAAAGTACATACATTTGCCCGCCCCCTTTTCCAGTAGAGAGCTTTTTGGAATACTGTAGGATAGGAGGCAAGTTCGTGCAAACCTTTCTCACTCTTTTGATCAGCGGACTGGTGATCGGCGGCATCTACGGATTGATCGCCCTGGGCTACAGCCTGATTTACCGCGCGTCCGGCCTGATGAGCTTTGCCCAGGGTGATATGGTGACCCTGGGTGCCTATCTGGGCATTTTCTATTATGTGTGGCTGGGGCTGCCCATCCTGGTGGCGCTGGTCCTGACCTTTATTACCGCGTTCCTCTTTGGTATGGCGCTGGAGCGCGGCGTCATCCGTACGCTGCTGAAGAAGAACGTGATCCCCATTTACATCGTGCTGGCGACCATCGCAGTTTCCTACATCATTCAGAACCTGGCCCAGGCCGTCTTCGGGTCCACCACCCAGTGGTTCCCCCAGGTATTCCCTGTGGCCAACCTGACTTTGTTCGGCGTGACCAACCAGACGGAGGCCTACGCCAGCTTTGTCATCTCCATTATCCTGATGATCGCCCTGCACCTCTTTATGACCAAGACAAAATTCGGCACCGCCATGCGCGGTTCCGCTATGGACCCGCTGGCCGCTGAGTCCTGCGGGATCAACACCTCCCTGAGCACCGGCATCACCTGGGGCCTGGCGGCCTCCATCGCCTCCCTGGCCGGCATGATGCTGGGCCCCATGTACGGCGTGTTTACCACCCTGGGTTCCACCATCGGCCGCAAGGGCTTCGCCGGCGCCGTGGTCGGCGGTTACGGCAATATGTACGGCGCCATGATCGGCGGCCTGCTGCTGGGTCTGGCGGAAACGTTTGTTGCCGGCTACATTGATGGTACATACAAGAACCAGATCGCCTACATCATCCTCATTGTGTTCCTGTTCGTCAAGCCCACCGGCATCTTCAATGAGAAGGCCATCCAGGATGTGTAAGGGGGTAGTGGAATGAACAATACATTGAGCACAAAAAAGAAGCTGCCCATCGGCATCGCTGTTGCGGTCGTGGTTCTCGCGCTTCCTTTCATCCTCCAGCTGATTGCCGGAAATGACTATTCCGTGATGATCTGCTGCATCATCCTGGTGTACGTCATCGCCGTCTCCGGACTGGACATCCTCTTCGGGTACAGCGGCCAGATCTCTCTGGGCCACGCGGCGTTCTTTGTCATCGGCGCCTACACCTCCGGCCTGCTGAACAACTACTTCAACACCCCACTGTGGCTGACCATCCCCGCCGGCGCCCTGCTGGCCACCGGCATCGGCGCCCTGCTGGCCTGGCCCGCCTCCAAGCTGAAGTTCCACTTCCTCTCCCTGGCCACGGTGGCCTTCGGCGAGATCGTGTACTACTTCCTGTATGTGTCCCCCAAGATTGGCGATTCCTCCATCGGATTTACCAATGACTACATGGGCATCAACGTCATCAACATCCCCTTCCTGGACAACTACACCAAGTGGTACTTCTTCCTGCTGTTCTTCGTCGTGATCTTCCTGCTGGCCAAGCAGTCCCTGATCCACTCCCGGACCGGCCGGGCGTTCATGGCCATCCGTGAGAACACTCACGCCGCCAACGGCATGGGCGTCAACGTGCGCAAGAACAAGATCATCGCTTTTGCGGTGAGCGCGTTCTACACCGGCTTTGCCGGCGCCGTGTATGTCCACCTGATCCGCTACATCGCTCCGGCCACCGCCCAGCAGAAGCAGTCGGTTCTGTTCCTGACCATGCTGCTCTTCGGCGGCACCGGCTCCCTGGTGGGTCCCATCATCGGCGTGATCTTCATCGAGTTGCTGCTGGAGTTGATCCGTCCCCTGCAGGAGTATCAGATGCTGCTGTACGGCATCCTTCTGCTGATCGTCATCGTGGCGCTGCCCGGCGGCCTGTATGGCGGTGTGAAGGACGCTATCGTCTCCCTGAAGCGGCGCAAGGAAACCGCCAAGCTGGCGAAGTCTGATCAATAAGGGGGTGCGTGAAATGCTGGAAGCAAAAAACATTACCATTCGATTCGGCGGTTTGACAGCCGTCAATAATGTGAGCATGCAGGTCCGCCCCGGCCAGATCACGGCCCTCATCGGGCCCAACGGCGCCGGCAAGACCACGCTCTTCAACTGCATCAGCGGCGTTTATGTCCCCAACGAGGGCGAGGTCATCCTGGACGGGGAACACCTGGAGGGGAAGATGGGCTATAAGATCAACGCCGCCGGAATCTCCCGTACTTATCAGGTGATTAACCTCTTCTGGAATATGACCGTTCTGGAAAACGTGCTGGTGGGGATGCACAGCCGCCTGACCGCTACTTTCTGGGACAGCCTGTTCCACACCAAGAAAAAGCGTGAAGAGGAAAAACAGATTGTGGAAAAGGCCCATGAGTGGCTGAAGTTTGTGGGGCTGGACGAGTATGCCAACGACCGGGCCGGCAGCCTGTCCTACGGCAAACAGCGCCTGCTGGAGATCGTCCGAGGCCTCGCCAGCGAGCCCAAGGTGATTTTGCTGGATGAGCCGGCCGCCGGTATGAACACCACTGAGAAGGCGGAACTGGACGTTTTGCTCCAGAGAATTCTGAAGATGGGTTATACCATCCTGGTGGTGGAGCACGATATGAAGCTGATCATGAATATCAGCGACTATATCTATGTACTTTGCCAGGGGAGCCTGCTGGCAGAGGGGACCCCGGCAGAAATCCAGAACAATCCCGACGTGATTGCGGCGTATCTGGGAGGTGATGAGTAATGGCGAAGCTGCTTGAGTTGATTGATTTCCACTACTACTATGGAAATATCCACTCGGTAAAGGGGATCAACCTGTCCGTGGACGAGGGGGAGATCGTTACCCTGATCGGCGCAAACGGCGCCGGCAAGACCACCACCATGCAGTCCATCTCCGGACTGACCGCCCGCCGCGGCGTGGTGGGCAAGATCCTCTTCCAGGGGAAGGAAATCCAGAAGTACAACGGCTATAAGGTAGCCACCCTCGGCATTGCTCAGTCGCTGGAGGGCCGCCACGTGTTCTCCCAGCTGACCGTGGAGGAGAACCTGATGATGGGTGCCTATCTGCGCAAGGACAGCAAGCACATCAAGGACGACCTGAAAAATGTGTACGACCGCTTCCCGCGTCTGCTGGAGCGGCGCACCCAGATGGCGGGTACCCTCTCCGGCGGCGAGCAGCAGATGCTGGCCATGGGCCGCGCGCTGATGAGCAGACCCAAGCTGCTGCTGCTGGATGAGCCCTCCCTTGGCTTGGCCCCGCTGATCACCCAGGAGATTTTCGTGGCAGTCCGGGATATCAACAAGGAGGGAACCACCATCCTTTTCGTGGAGCAGAACTCCAAAATTGCGCTGAACACGGCCTCCCGCGGCTACGTCATGCAGACTGGCGAGATCGTGATGTCCGACACCAGCGAAAACCTGTTGTCCAACGAGGAAGTGAAAAAAGCATATTTGGGCGGCTGACGCCAGCGGCCCACGGAGAGATATGAGGTATATCGTGGCGTATACCTCATATCTTTTTCCGGAAATCAACTGATGGATCCCCATTGAGAGAGGATCTGCGACAGGAAAGGAGAAGATGCCATATGTTTCGATACGGTGTGCAGTGCGCCCTGGAAAATCTGGGCGAACGGGTGCCGGCGGTATTCCGCGGATCCATTCAGCAGGTGCTGGAGTGGTCCCGTCAGGCCGGCTACGAGGCGGTTGAGCTGTATTTTCACAGCCCCAAGGAATACGATGTCAAGGAGTTCAAGCGGATTGCCGAGGACAACGGCTTGAAGTACTCCGGGATCTGCACTGGCCTGGAGAAGCTGATCAATCAGCTGTGTCTCACCGACGCTGACAGCGCGGTCCGCGCCAAGGCTGTGGACCGCTTGAAAGAGCACCTGGACTTCGGTACGGAGATCGGCTGCCCGGTGGTGGTTGGCACCATGCGCGGAAACATCCCCAGCTGGAGTGAGCGGCAGGTCTACCTGGACCGCCTGGCAGAGGCTATGGTCCAGCTGGATGCCTACGCCGGCCAGGTGGGCGGGGAACTGCTGATTGAAAATATCCTGCAGTATGTCTCCAACTACCTCAACGGCGTGGACGAGGTGGGCAGCTTTATCCGCAAGCTGGGCCTGCCCCATGTGAAGCTCCACATTGATACACACTCCATGCATATGGAGGAGAAAAACCCCTATGACGTGGTGCGCAAGTATGGGGACATCCTGGGCTATGTGCATTTCTCCGACTCCAATCGTGGATATCCCGGCTCAGGAATGATCGACTTTAAGGCTTATGACCATGCGTTGATGGATGTGAATTATCAGGGGTATATTGTGGCGGAATATCAGCCCTATCCCACAGCGATGGAGAGTGCGGTGCGCGGTCTGGAGTACATGAGGCTGATGGAACGGGCTGCGGAAATCGAAAGACTGGCATTTAAAGAATAAATCAGGAGAGATATCAGCATTATGAGTGAGAACAAGTATTTGCAGTGGATGACCAGCAAGACCCAGTCTATTTATTGGCACGACTCCGCCATCCGTGCGGAGCAGCAGGAGGCCTTTGGGAACGGCGCCGTCGGCATGACCACCAACCCCTTTCTGATTAACGCAACCCTCACCAGCGATACGGGCTTCTGGAAAGAGCGTCTGGCCCAGCTGCCCCGGGGATTGAGCGGTGATGAAAAGGTCCAGGCCCTGATCCGGTGCGTCACCGGGTACTATGCCCAGGAGGTCCGCCCCATTTTTGATCAGGGCGTGGCCGGCAAGGGCTATGTCTGCGCCCAGACAAACCCCAACAAGACGGGGGATGCAGAGTACATGATCCAGCAGGCCAAGACCCTGGCCTCCTGGGCGCCCAACATCGTGGTGAAGCTGCCGGCGACCAACGCGGGGATCACGGCGTATGAGGAGTGCGTGGCCCAGGGACTCAACGTGGCGGCGACCGTCAGCTTCACCGTGCCGCAGGTTCTGGCCGTTGGCGAGGCTGCGGAGCGCGGGCAGAAGCGGGCTGCAGCCAACGGCGTGAAGCCGGGGCTGAACATCGCGGTGATGATGGTAGGACGTCTGGACGACTACCTCCGGGACGTGGCCCACGACAGCGGCGCCAAGGTGGAGGAGAGCGACATTGTCCAGGCGGGCCTGGCTTGTATGAAGCGGGCCTACGGCATCTTCCAGGAGCGGGGTTACACTACCTATCTGATGCCTGCGGGCTGCCGCGGCGCCAACCAGATCGTAGAACTGGCGGGTGCAAAGATGATCATGTCCATTGCCCCAAAGATCACCAAGCTGATTGCCAGCGACACGCCCCAGGAGGAGCGGATCAACGTGCCTGTGGCCGCGGATGTGATCGACCGGCTGATGACCATGCCGGAGTTCCGCCGGGCCTATGAGCCGGACGGCATGTCCCGGGAGGAGTTCATCACCTTCGGCGCTACCAACCGCACCACCGATCAGTTCATCAACGACGGCTGGAATCCTCTGGCTGCCTTTGGGTACGAGAAAATCTGAGGAAGAGGGAATTATCCATGTTTTCATTGAAGGGAAAGACTGCGCTGATCACCGGTGCGGCCCAGGGGATCGGAAAGACCAGCGCAGAGAAGCTGGCGGAGCTGGGCGCCCAGGTGGCCATTGCGGATTTGAATGTTGAAAAGGCGGCGGCCACTGCGGAGGAGATCTGCAGAAACGGCGGAAAGGCCATTGCCGTGGCGATGAATGTGGGCGATAACGACAGTATTGAGGCCGCCGTCAAGCAGGTGGCAGAGACCTTCGGCGGTATTGACATTGTGGTCAACAGCGCCGGGATCCTGGGCACCTCCAGCATCGAGGAGATGCAGCGCAACGGCGAGTGGAATCGTGTGCTGGATATCGACCTGTCCGGAACCTTCTTTGTCTGTCAGAAGGTGTTGCCCTATCTGAAGAAGAGCAGTGCCGGACGCATCATCAACATCTCCTCCCTCTCCGGCCGCAACGGCGGGTTTGAAGGCTCTATGGCCTATGTGGCTGCCAAGGGTGGCGTGGTGGCCATCACTCGGGGCATGGCCCGGCATTTGGCCCCTTATAAAATTACGGTCAACGCCGTATGTCCCGGTACCACGGAGACTGAAATTTTGAAGGGCTATACACCGGAGCGCATTGAGAACCAGGTGAAGAACATTCTGCTGGGCCGGCTGGGTAAGCCGGAGGAGATCGCCGGCGCGGTGTGCTACCTGGCCTCTGATGAGGCCGCCTTTGTCACCGGCCTGATGCTGGATATCAACGGCGGCGGGTATTTCGGCTAATATTAGTAATATAAGGAGAAATCCTATGAAGAAAGCAGATATCGGCCTGATCGGTCTGGCAGTCATGGGAGAAAACCTGGTTATGAACATGGCCTCCAAGGGGTTCACCGTGGCTGTTTATAACCGCACGGTTGAGAAAGTGGACAAGTTTGTGGAGGGCCGGGGCAAAGGCATGAGCATTGTCGGCACCCACTCCCTCCAGGAACTGGCCGACGCTTTGGAGCGTCCCCGGAAGATCATGATGATGGTCAAGGCCGGCAGTGCGGTGGACGCCCTGATCGAGAGTCTTCTCCCCTATCTGGAGGAGGGAGATATCCTGATTGACGGCGGCAACTCCCATTTCCCCGACACCATCCGCCGGACGGCCTATGTAGAGTCCAAGGGACTGCTGTATGTGGGCTGCGGAGTCTCCGGCGGCGAGGAGGGCGCACTGAAGGGCCCCTCCATGATGCCCGGCGGCAGCCCGGCGGCTTGGCCCCATATCAAGCCCATTTTCCAGGCTATCTGCGCCAAGGCCGACGGGGCCCCCTGCTGTGAGTGGGTGGGGGAGAACGGCGCAGGCCACTTTGTGAAAATGGTTCACAACGGCATTGAGTACGGCGACATGCAGCTGATCTGCGAGGCATACCAGCTGATGCGGTGTGTGCTGGGCATGTCCGCCGACGAGATGCACGAGGTATTCCGCCGCTGGAATGAGACGGAGTTGGACAGCTATCTGATTGAGATTACCAGGGATATCCTGGCGTACAAGGATACCGACGGAAAGCCCCTGGTGGATAAGATCCTGGATACCGCTGGACAGAAGGGCACCGGCAAGTGGACCGGGATCGCCGCTCTGGACGAGGGGGTCCCCCTGACGCTGATTGCCGAGGCGGTGTTCGCCCGCTGCCTGTCCGCCATGAAGGAGGAGCGGGTGACCGCCGCCAAGGAGTTCCAGAAACCTGCGGCTGTCTTCACCGGCGACCGGGAGGCTATGCTGGAGGACATCCGCAAGGCACTCTTTGCCGCCAAGATCATCTCTTATGCCCAGGGATTTGCCCTGATGCGCAGTGCCGCCAAGACTTATGGCTGGAACCTTCACTACGGGGATATCGCCCTGATGTGGCGGGGCGGGTGCATTATCCGCAGTGTCTTCCTGGGGAAGATCAAGGAGGCCTTTGACCAGAACCCGGAGCTGAGCAATCTGGTATTGGATCCCTACTTCAAGCAGCAGATCACAGAGATGCTGCCCTCCTGGCGCAATGTGGCTGCCGCCGCCGTGACATACGGCGTGGCTGCTCCGGCCATGCTCTCCGCCCTGTCCTATTTTGACGGGTATACCACGGAGAGCCTGCCGGCCAATCTGCTCCAGGCTCAGCGGGATTACTTCGGCGCCCACACCTATGAGCGTCTGGATGCCCCCAGAGGCCAGTTCTTCCACACCAACTGGACGGGGCACGGCGGCTCTACCTCCGCCAGCACCTATTCGGTCTGAGATCTCTCAATCAAACAGCAGGACCGCCGGAAGCTTCCGGCGGTCCTGTTTTTGTGTTGTCCAGCAAGATCCTCCCTGCTGCTGAATTCGGCGGATGGCCTTAGGCACAGTGGTGCATTCAGAGTCCGGCAGCGCCCAGAGAGGACAGCAGCGCCTCTGCGGTGTGGATCCCGTCTGCGGCAGCAGAGAGGATGCCGCCGGCAAAGCCTGCCCCTTCCCCGCAGGGGTAAAGGCCCCGCGCCGCTGGGGATTGGCGGTCTTCGTCCCGCAGGATGCGCACCGGGGAGCTGCTGCGGCTCTCCACCGCGGTCAGCACCGCATCGGGACTGTCAAATCCCCGGACCCGGCGGCCCAGGATGGGCAGGGCCTGGGCCAGCGCATCCACAACAAAGCCCGGCAGACACCGGCGCAGGTCTGTCCAGACCACGCCGGGACGGTAGGTGGGCAGGACCTTCCCCGGCCCGGTGGAGGGCCGTCCGGCCAGGAAATCCTCCACGCGCTGGGCTGGCGCGGAGAATCCGCCGCCGCCCAGGGCAAAGGCCGCCGCCTCCAGCTGACGCTGAAAGGCGATGCCTCCCAGAGGACCTGCTGGAAAGTCGGCGGGGGTCACATTGACCAGCAGTCCGCCGTTAATATTTTCGCCGCTCCGGGCGTAGTAGCTCATGCCGTTGGTGACAACCCGGCCTGCCTCAGAGGCGGCGGCTACCACCTGCCCGCCGGGACAGACGCAGAAACTGAATACGCTGCGCCCGTCCTCCAGGTGACAGGAGAGCTTGTAGCTGGATACCGGCAGACAGGGATGTCCGGCATAGGTCCCGTACTGGGCCATGTCGATGTCCCGCTGATGATGCTCGATCCGGACGCCGACGGCAAAGGGCTTGGCCTCCATGGGGATGCCATGGCCATAGAGCATCTCTGCCGTGTCCCGGGCGCTGTGGCCCAGAGCCAGCACTGCCTGCCGGGCGGGGAGAAAGTAGTCTCCCTCCGGCCCGGAGACCGTCAGCCCGGCCAAGGCCCCGTCCCGGACGGACACATCCATCATCTGGTGGCCGAAGCGGATATCCGTCCCCAGGCGCAGCAGCTCCCGGCGGAGATTTTTCAGCGCAATATGGAGCTTGTCCGTGCCGGCGTGGGGGTGGGCGTCGATCAGGATGCTCTCCGGCACGCCGAATTCCACCAGCTTTCCCAAGATCCAGCGGTGACAGAGGTCCCGGGTGCCCGTGTTCAGTTTCCCGTCGGAGAAGGCACCGGCGCCTCCTTCGCCAAATTGGACATTGGAGCAGGGATTCAGCACCCCGGTGCGCCAGAAATTCTCCACATCCTCCTGACGCTGCTCCACGCTCTGTCCACGCTCCAGAAGAATCGGACGGACTCCCGCCTGTGCCAGGATCAGGGCACAGAACAACCCCGCCGGTCCGGCACCGACTACTACGGGGGGCAGTTCCGGCGTGTTTACCGGACCCGGAGGATGGTAGCGCTGACGCACAACCTGTGTGACCCGGCTGCCTTTGATCCGGCGCAGGACCTTTCCCTCATTTTCCACGGCAACCTGGACGGAATAGATCAGGGATACGCCCTGTCGGGCATCCACGGAACGCCGCACGATCCGAAGGGAGGAAATGTGTTTCTCGGGGATCTGTAAGATTTTTGCCGCCTGACGGCGGAGATCCTCCTCCGGCGTGCCGGGGGAGAGCTTGATGTGGTCGATGCGGAGCATGTTGGCCCTCCTGCGATAGGTTATTCCTGCTTTTTGCATTATACCGTTTTTTCCCGGAGGGGGCAACTGGAAATGTTCAGAAAGATTGCAAACTTTATTCATATTTTAGACATAATAACCCCGTATAATGCGAGCATAGAAACAAGGAAGTCCGTGAGATGCGGAAAATACGTTATCCCAACTTCCAAAGGAGGGCTTGAATATGTATAACGATTATGATTCTTTCTATCGGCCAACACAAGGCGGCATCGACACCCCGGAGAGCGCGGCTCAGGAAGTTCCCGCCGGCGGCGAAAGTCCTATATCGGATCCGCAGCCCAGAAACAATAAGAATAAGAAGCGCCGCGGAATGAAGATTACGGCCATCGTGCTGGCCTGCGTGGTGGCAGTAGGCGGGGCCTTCGGCATCGGCTATGCAGCCCGCAACATCTTCCCGGCCCAGCAGGCGGATGTCTATGTCAGCAACCGCCAGCCTGTTGAAGTCAATACAGTTGCTGTAGACGGGACGACGCTGATGAGCTATTCGGAGCTATATAAAGCCAACGTGAACAGCTGCGTCAGCATCAACGCCTCTGAGACCCAGAACATCTTCGGACAGGAGGCTATTGTGGCGGCCTCCTCCGGCAGCGGGTTCATCATCACCCAGGACGGTTACATTGCCACCAACTACCACGTCATCAGCGGCAGCAACAACGTCACTGTAACGCTGTACGACGGCACCACTTATGACGCCGCTGTGGTGGGCGGCGACGAGGACTACGATATCGCGGTGCTGAAGATCGATGCGGAGAACCTGACCCCGGTGGTCATCGGCGACTCCAGTGAATTGAATGTGGGCGATGACATTGCCGTTATTGGCAACCCCCTGGGCGAACTGACCTTCTCCATGAGCGAGGGCATCGTCTCCATGACCAACCGCCTCATCAACGTGGACGGTACCCCCTTTAACATGATCCAGATCACTGCCGCTGTGAACTCCGGCAATTCCGGCGGCCCCCTGTTCAACATGTACGGCGAGGTAGTGGGGATCGTGTCAGCGAAACTCTCCAGCAGTTCCTCCTCTACCGCCTCTGTTGAGGGTTTGGGCTTCGCCATCCCCATCAACGATGTGGTGTCCATGATCGAGGACATTATGACCAACGGCTATGTGACCAATAAGCCCTATCTGGCCATCACCGGCGGCACTTTGCAGCCGGGGATGATCCCTGACAGCGCGGTCAGCGAAGGCGTCTATGTTTACTCCGTGGTGGAGGGCGGCGCTGCTGACAAGGCCGGCCTGCAGGCAGGCGATATCATCACCGGAATTGAGGATGACAGCATCAGCCAGTTGAGCGACATCACGGCCGCGCTGCGCAGTTACCGGGCGGGCGATACGGTGACCATCACCTACTACCGCAACAACCAGCAGGCCACCACGGAACTGACTTTTGACAGCGTGCCCCAGGAGAACCAGGTGACCCAGGAGAGCAATACCACCCAGCAGCCCAGCAACAACTACAACG
>CALXDF010000074.1 GCA_944386995.1 uncultured Oscillospiraceae bacterium | reverse complement strand
AGTTCATCTGGCCCTGGCTGTCCAGCCAGTCTGTAATCCCTTGGGTCAGTCCCTCGGTGCTCTCCGGCACCATGTGGTAGTACACCCGCCACTCGTAATAAGCGCCATCTTCCCCCTCATAGGTTCTATAGACGTGCAGGTTCTCCATCCAACTGCGGCTGGTGGGCATATCCTCCTGGTAACTGTCCACCAGGTCCCGGAGCCCCACCAGGGCCATGGCCTCCACAGGGGTGTAGAGGTCGTTGGTGAAACTGACCACCTTGCCGTCGGTGATGGTGAGGGTGCCGGAACCATTGCTGTCCCAACTGGCACTGCCATACTCCTCGTCAGGCTGCACCTCCAACTGGACGGTGTCCCCGGTCCTGGTGCCGGAGACTACCTCCACCCGGGTAAAGTTGGTGTCCGTGTGGGTGGTGAAGTAACTGTCGATAGCCTCCACATAGGTCCAGTCCCCGTCGTCAAAGTGCCGCCCGTTGGGGAAGTCCTCCAGGGTTCGGCCCGTTTTCTCCAGGACATACCCCTCCAGGGCCTCTCGTGAAATCACGATAGGATCGTACATGAGCCAGGATTCATGACCTAGCAACTGCGTAATGGCCGCAGTTTCCTCGTCTGTGGGCTCGTGGGCGATGCCCGCGCCGGTGTAGAGCACCTCATAGAGGGAGAGAGTATCCAGGCTCCCGTACATGTGGGTGACAAAGCCGTTCCACTCGTTGCCGTTCAGTTTCTCCTGCCAGTCCGCCAGTTCCCCCGCGTCCAGTTCCACGGTGCGCTGGCTGGTAAAGCCCACCACGCACCCGGCGGCGATGGTCAGCGCCAGCACCGCGCACAGGGCCACCACGCCCCGCTTGCGCTTGCCGGTGCCCAGGATGTTGCGAAAGCGCGCCTTCATGGTCTCGGCCCCGCCGTAGAAGTGGGTGGAGAGGGCGGCGGCCTGGAAGCCCTTCTGCTTGTGGATGGAGGCCAGCAGCGTCTCGCTGTAGGCCCGGCGCGTCTCCAGGTCCGCACCGGCCACCACCGCGTCGTCGCAGGTCAGCTCCATGTCCACGTTGGCCTCCCGCACCAGGAGATAGGCCAGGGGGTTGAACCAGTGGACGGCGTTGGCCGAGAGCAGCGCCAGCTTGTACCACAGGTCATGGCGCTTATAGTGGGTCAGCTCGTGCTTCAGAATGAAGCGCAGCTCCTGCTCGCTGTAGTGTTCCGTTGGCAGCAGCAGCCGGGGTCGGATGAGGCCGACCATCATGGGGGTGTCGATGGCGGAGGACACCCACAGCTCCACCTTCCGCCGGATCCCCAGCTCCCGCAGGGTCTCGTCCATGGCCTCCCGGACGAAGGCACGCTCAGGCGGGCGGCTCCAGCGCAGGCTCCTGTGGCAGAAGACCGCCGTCCCCACCAGGTGGTACAGGGCAAACAGTACCGCACCCAGCCCCCAGATCCAGATGAGCAGCGTCTCCACGGAGGCGGTCTCCGCCGCCTGGCTGTCCTGCTGCGGAGTCTCCGTCTCCTGGGCGGGGGCAGGGTCGGTCCGGACCGCCGTTCCGCTTTCCGGCGCCTCCACAGGCGTCGCGTCCGGACCGGCCGGGGACGGCCTCTCCATGCGCACCACCGCCGGAACCTCGATCTGGATGGGGGCCGCCTCCCCTACCGCGCCCATCCACACCCCGCTCCGGGGCGCCAGGGGCAGCAGCATGGCCAGGGAGAGCACCAGCCACACATAGTACTTCCACTTGGCGTGGTAGCGGCGGCGGAGCAGGGGCTTGAGCAAAATCAGGATCAGCACCGCGCAGCCCACAATGAGGCTGACCTTCAGGGTGTTCAGCAGGAGTTCCATCTATTTCCCCTCCAATTCGTCCAAAAATCTCCTCAAATCTTCCAGGTCCTCCGGGCCGATGGCCCGGCTGTCGTAGAGAGAGGCCACCATGCCGGTAAAGGAGTTGCCGTAGAGCTTCTCCAGGAACGTCCGCCCCTCGGCGGCCTTGTAGGCCTCCTCGGAGACCAGGGGGCGGTAGTAGTTGCTGCGCCCCTCCTTCTCGCAGGCGAGATAGCCCTTCTCCACCAGGCGGTTCAATGCCGTGGCCACCGCCGGCAAGGTCCACTGCCGGTGGGCTTTTAACTTCTCCTGTATATAAGACGAATTTACCCAGCCCTTGGTTCCCCACACGGCCATCATAATATCCAGTTCCCCGTCGCCCAGCCGTTTGATCTCCTGTGCCATTGGCTGTTCCTCCTCTCTTCATCCCAGACCTGGCCGCCGGCGCCGTCCATCAAAATCCAGCACTCCATCCGGCCGTTTTCCGCGAGGCTCTCGCGCAGGCAGCCCCGGGCTGAGATCCCTCTGCGTTTTCCCATTGCCTCCCACTCTTTTGGCAATATTATACAATTGTATAACGCTTTCTATTTATATTATACAGCCGTATAACAGGAAGTCAAGTGACAAATGGTAACAGGCCCGCAACAAAAGGATTGCGGGCAAAGCGTGGCCGAAAAAAAGCCGCCGGGGCAGGCGTTTGGCCTGTCCCGGCGGCGTATTTTACAGGGCGCGGTAGTGGTAAAAGGCGGCGAAGTTGTTGAAGAGGATGTCCTCCAGCAGCCCCGGCTCGATCCCCAGGGCCAGGGTCTTGTCCAGCTCCTTGTGGGGACACCAGATGGGGTAGTCGGAGCCGAAGAAGATGTGCCTGGGGTCATAGAGGGCCATCATCTCCAGCAGCGGGGCTTTGTCCTCCACATAGGAAAAGCTGCTGCTGATGTCCACATAGATGTTGGGCAGTTTCGCCAGGGGGCGGATCCGCTCCGCCTCCCAGTCCCCCCAGCTGCCCAGGTGGGTGGCAATACACCGGAGGTTGGGAAAGGCGGTCGCCACCCGGACCATCCGCTCCGGGCCGGACACCTCCACCCGGGGATCGCCGGTGTGGGAGATGAGAAACATATCCGTCCGCTCCATCTCCTCAAACACCGGGAACAGCCGCTCGTCATCCAGGTTGAAATGCTGGAACTCCGGATGGATCTTCACACCGTGGAGGCCATGGGCGCGCATCCAGGCCAGCTCCGCCTTGAAATCGTGGTCCGCGGCGTAGGCGGCGTGGATGGTGCCGCAGGGGATGAACTGGGGGTGTGCCTGGGCCTCCTGTGCAATATAGCGGTTGATGTGCTCCACCTGGTGCTCGGTGGTGGCGGCGGAGAAGACCATGGCATACTCGATGCCCGCCCCGGCCAGACAGTCCAGCAGTTCCTGGACCTTACCGTGGTGGTTGGGCGGCTCGGGGAGGTCAAAATACTCGGCAGTGGCAATGGTAGCCTTGTCCGCAATCTTGTCGGGGAAGATATGGGTGTGTGCGTCAATGACCCGCATAGGCGGTATACTCCTTTGCTGTTTCTCTCAGGCTGGTTCGAGTATAACACACATTTTTTTCTCACAAAATCGCAGAAAGCGCCAAAAAAGCTGCTGTCAGCACCAGGAAAATTAGGAGGAGTTTCCATATGAACTTCCACCACCGGTCATAGGGCACCCGTCCCAGGGCCAGCGCCCCCATCAGCACGGCAGCCGTGGGCGTGATCAGGTTCACCAGGGCCGAGGCGCTCTGGAAGGCCGTGACGATCAGGCTCCCGGACACCCCGGCAAAGCTCCCCAGCGGCGAGAGCAGGGGGATGGACAATGTGGCCAGCCCCGAGGAGGAGGGGATCAGCACCGAGAGGGGCAGGTAGAGCAGGTACACCAGCAGGATAAACACCCAGGAACCCCTGCCCTCCAGAGCCCGCTCCCCCCAGTGGAGCACAGTGTCGGTGACGGCGGCATCCTGCATCAGCACGGTGATCCCCCGGCTGACGCCGATGATGAAGGCTACGCCCAGCAGATCCGCCGCCCCGGCGACGAAGGACTCGGCGGTTTTGACCTCCGAGAGGCCGCACACCAGGCCGATGACCACGCCCCCGATCAAAAACAGCCCCGAGAGCACCGGGAACCACCAGCCCAGCGCGGGAAGGGGCACGCCCATCTCGTCAAAGGGGATCACGGCGTAGACCATGATGAGGAACACCAGGGCAAAGATGGCCAGGGCCGCCTTCCGCCGCCCGGTCAGGGCCGGGGGCTCCCCCTGGGGCGGATGGGAGAAGCGGTTTTCGATCCCCGCCACCACCGAGCGGGAAGGATCTGCTTTGACCCGGGCGGCGTAGGCCATGACATACCAGATGGAGGCCGCGGTGAACACCACATACAGGATCAGCCGCAGCGCCAGGCCGTCCCCCAGGGACACCCCCGCAAAGCCCGAGGCGATCCCTGTGGCAAAGGGGTTCACCGTGCTGCCCAGCACTCCGGCGCCGCTGCCCAGCAGCACCACCGCCACGCCGGTCACCGCGTCGTACCCGGCGGCCATGAACACCGGGATCAGCAGGGGGTAGAAGGCCATGGTCTCCTCCCACATGCCGAAGGAGGTCCCGCCCAGGCTGAACGCCAGCATCAGAATGGGGATCATCCACTTCTCCCGGCCGTGAAGCCGCCGGATGATGTTGGTGATCCCCGCGCCAATGGCACCGGTCTCCAGCATCACCCCCAGAAAGCCCCCCACCATCAGGATGAACACCGCCACATCCACGGCGCCGTAGAACCCCTCAAAGGCCGCCAGCACCACGTCGCCGGGCCCCTGGGGATCGGGCTCCACCGCGTGGTAGGTCCCCGCAATAGGAGCGCCCAGGTCCGTGTGGTCATACCTTCCCGCGGGAATGATCCAGGTGGCAATGGCTACCAGAATCAGCAGCAAAAACAAAATCGTATAGGCCGTGGGCATGCGGAATTTTTTCATCAAGCTCCCTCCTGTTCGTCCGCCTTAGTATTTCCGCTGCCGGAGGCGCTATGCCGGAAAATTCTGCACCGCCCCTTGACATACTTAGATTATCATAGTATCCTATACTTAGAAAATCTAAGTACAGGAGGGATGGACATGGCAAGAGGCGATACCGGCGTACAGCCCGGCAGCACCGCCATGCTGGTGCTGGCTGTTTTGAAGGACCAGGAGCTCTACGGCTACCGCATCATTGAGGAGCTGGCCGCCCGCTCCCAGAACGTGTTCCAGCTGAAGGAGGGGACCCTCTATCCCCTGCTCCACGCCATGGAGAGGGACAAGCTGCTGAAGGGGCGGGAGGCCCCAGCCCCCAACGGCCGCACCCGCCGCTACTACCGCATCACCAGGGAGGGGCTCAAGGTGCTGGAGGAGAAGGAGGCCGCCTGGCGCACCTATGCCGGCGCCGTGACCGCGGTGCTGGCGGGGGCATAGCCATGTTTGCCACGGTATGGGTGGAGGAGGCCACCCGGAAGATCCGGTTCAAGCCCGACCGGGCGGCGGTAGGGCGGGAACTGATGGGCCACATCCAGGATCTCCAGGAACAATACGAGGCCCAGGGCCTCTCCCCCTACGACGCGGAGATGCAGGCCACCGAGGACATGGGGGACCCGGCGGCCATTGCCGACGACCTGGGCCGGCTCCACAGGCCCTATCTCGGGTGGCTGTGGCGGCTGAGCCAGTGGACGCTGGGCATCCTTCTAGCCTGGGCGGTCCTTGCCGGAATCGGCTATGTCCGAAACCTCCTGGAATACCCCGCCGCGGAGGTGGAACTGCCCCAACTGCCGGAGGCGGTGGAAAGCAATGGTGCCTGGACGCGCCGGCTGCTGGAGCACTGGGACATCACCGGCAGCGTCGACCTGGGGGGCTACCGGTTCACCGTGCCCCTGGCCTATCTCCAGGAGGTCACCTACGAGGGGCCGGAGGAGGACTTCACCCCCCTCCAGTACGAACTGACCGTCTGCCTCCGGGCCAGTTCCTGGCGGTTCTGGGAGCCCATCAGCGGCGGACAGTACATGATCTTGTCCCACGAGGCCGTGGACAGCGACGGCACCCGCTACGGCCGGTGGGAACCGGGCCTCTTCAGTGAGGAAACCCACCGCCACTACTTCTGTAACACCTACGGCGACGGCCCCCTGGCCGTCTGGTATGAGATCCAGCTAGACATCCAGGACGGGGAGATGCCCGACTGGGTGGACATCCCCATCGGCTACGGGGAGGAGAGCCTCCGATTGAACTTCGCCGAGGGGGTGGTGGGACCGTGAGGAAATCGTACCTGCTGCGGGCAGC
>CALXDF010000073.1 GCA_944386995.1 uncultured Oscillospiraceae bacterium | reverse complement strand
GGTTCTCCCCCACAAAGCCCGCGTACTTAAACCACCCCAGAAGCCCCAGGTTCACCGCCATGGTGAGGACCAGGGCCCACCGGCACCGCCTGCCGCAGAGGAGGCCCCCCACATAGTTGATGGCGATGGAGAGGAGCATCAGGGGCAGGTGCCTGGGGCCGCCGGCAAAGTAGAAAAAGAGGCTGAACGCCAGCAGCACCAGGTTCCGCAGCCCCAGGGCCCGCCGGGGGATCAGGTAGTAGAGGGCCAGCAGGGGCGGGAGGAAATAAAACAGGAAGGTATAGCTGGAAAAGACCATAGCAGACAATCCTTTTGCAAGCAGAGTAAGCCCAGTATACCCCATGCGGGAGAAATTGGCAAGATGGACGGGCCAAGCCGGCCGCTCCGCCAGAGGAAGGCCGGTACGGCCGGAAAATTTTCCCGGCCACTTTACGAAAGGACACAAATCATGTAGAATAGGAGTACTGTTTGACGAAAGGAGGCCGCGCCTGTGGGATACACCCTGGAGCTGAGGCAGGAGGAGAATATTGTCCTTTCCGCCGCCGCGGTGCGGCAGCTCATTGCCGCGGGCAGCGGCGACGGGGCGCTGCTCTATCTGGCGCTGCTGGAGCACCGGGGCTCCATGGACCCGGAGCAGCTGCGTCAGGAGCTGAAATGGACGGCGGAGCGGCTGAACCAGGCGGAGGCAGCCCTGCTGAACTGCGGCCTCATCGGGGGGCACCGGCCCGCACTGACCCAGGAGCCCAGCGATGAGCGGCCGGACTACACCCGGGAGGATGTGGCGAGACAGCTGGAACAGGATGAGAAATTCCGCCAGCTCACCGGCAATGTGGAAGCCGTGCTGGGCAAAAAGCTCTCCACCCCGGACCTGAATATCCTCCTGGGGCTCTACGACTACCTGGGCCTCCCCTGCGAGGTGATCTTCCTGCTGGTCAACCACTGCACCGACCGCCTCACCGCCCGGTACGGGTCCGGCCGCCGGCCCACCCTGCGCCAGATCGAGAAGGAGGGCTACGCCTGGGCCCGGCGGGGGCTGCTGGACCTGGGCAGCGCCAACGACTATCTGATGAAGTATGCCCAGAGCCGCACCATGGTGGGCCAGTACATGGCGGCGCTGCGCCTGGGGGACCGGGCGCCCGCCCCCACCGAGGAGCGCTATCTTCTCAGCTGGGCGGAGATGGGCTTCCCGGCGGAGAGCGTGGAGCTGGCCTACGACAAGACCATGCTCAAGTGCAAGGAGCTGCGGTGGGGCTATCTCAACAAGATCCTCCTGAACTGGCACCAGAAGGGCCTCCACACCCTCCAGGAGGTGGAGGAGGGGGATCGCCGGCCGGCCAAGCCGGAGGAGCAGCGGAGCGCCGCCCCGGGGAAGAATGTGGAGCGGATGAAACGATACCTGAAGGACATGCGGAAGTAAGGAGGGAGCGCCATGGCCGCCGACAGCAAACTCATGGCCCGGGCCCTGGAGCGGTTCCGGGCGGACAAGGAGCGCCGGGAGGCGGAACACCGCCGGCAGGTGGCGGAGATCTACCGGAAGGTGCCCCGGGCGGAGGAGATCACCCGGATCTTGCGCAGCACCTTCGGTTCCAGCGTCGCCGCCGCCTTCCGCAGCGGCCCGGACCCCCAGCCGGCCCTCCGGGCGCTGAAGGAGCAGAACCTCTCCCTGCAGCGGGAGCGGGCGGAGCTGCTGGTGGCAAACGGCTATGCCTACGACGCCCTGGAGGACAAGCCCCGGTGCGCCCTGTGCGGCGACACCGGGTTCACCGACGCCGGGCCCTGCCGCTGCCTCATGGCCTACTACGCCCAGGAGCAGAACAAGGAGCTCTCCAAGCTCCTGGACCTGGGGAACCAGAGCTTTGACACCTTTGATTTCCGGTGGTACGACGAGCGCTACTGGCCCCACGAGGGCATCAGCCCCCGGGAGAACATGGAGATCATCTACGAGCTGTGCGCCAACTATGCCCACAACTTCTCCCCCAAGAGTACCAACCTGCTGATGACCGGGGCGCCGGGCCTGGGAAAGACCTTTCTCTCCGCCTGCATCGCCCGGGAGGTCAGCAACGCCGGGTTCTCCGTGGTCTACGACACGGCCACCCATATCTTCGCCCAGTTTGAGAGCGGGAAGTTCGGTCGGGAGAACCCCTTTGACGAGGACGCCCACACGGATATCAACCGCTACCTCCACTGCGACCTGCTGATCATGGACGACCTGGGCACGGAGATGGCCACCGCCTTTGTCACCAGCACCCTGTACCAGATCCTCAACCAGCGGCTGGTGGCCGGGCGGCAGACGATTCTGAACACCAACCTCTCCCTGGAGGAGATGGGCCGGCGCTACGGCGCGGCCACCCTCTCCCGCATCGAGGGGGAGTATCAGATCCTCACCTTCTTCGGAGAGGACATCCGACGGCAGAAACGGGAGCAGTAAAAGAGAGCCGGGTCCCGCCCCAGGAAGGGGGTGGAGCCCGGTTTTTTTCATGGCCGCACGGGGAGAGACGGGCGCCTGCCCCGCCCCTCTGGAGAGCCTGCCCCGCCGGAGCGCGGAAACAGACAGCCCCCGGGGCGGCCCCGGAGGCTGTTTTGCGCTTTTTACCGCAGCACCAGGGCCACAGGGCAGTGGTCGCTGCCGGGGATCTCGCTGTAGATGTCCGCGGCGGCGATGCGGTCCCGCAGCCGCTGGGAGACGATGAAGTAGTCAATGCGCCATCCGGCGTTGTTGGCCCGGGCGTTGAACCGGTAGCTCCACCAGCTGTAGGCCCCGGTTTTGTCCGGATAGAGGGCGCGGAAGGTGTCCACGAACCCGGAGCTGAGGAGCTGCGTCATCTTCTCCCGCTCCTCATCGGAGAATCCGGCGTTGCCCCGGTTGGGGCCGGGGTTTTTCAGGTCGATCTCCTCATGGGCCACATTCAGGTCCCCGCAGAGGACCACCGGCTTTTTTTGATCCAGCTCCAGGAGATAGGAGCGGAAGTCGTCCTCCCACTGCATCCGGTAGCCGATGCGCTTGAGGCCGTCCTGGGCGTTGGGGGTGTAGCAGCACACCAGGTAGAAGTCCGGGTACTCGGCGGTGATGACCCGGCCCTCGTGGCGGTGGAGGTCCTCCCCGAAGTCATAGGTGACGGAGAGGGGCTCTTCCTTGGTGAAGATGGCCGTGCCGGAGTAACCCTTTTTGTCCGCGCTGTTCCAGAACTGGTGGTACCCCGGCAGGTCCACCTCCGCCTGGCCGGGCTGCAGCTTGGTCTCCTGCAGGCAGTAGACGTCGGCATCCTCGGCCAGGCAGAAGTCCAGAAATCCCTTTTTCAGACAGGCTCGCAGGCCGTTGACGTTCCAGGAGATGAATTTCATGGTCGGTTTCTCCTTTTGAGAGTGTGTGGATTTCCCCGGACGGCGGAGACCCCGCCGGAGCGTCCGGCGGTCCCGGTCCGGGGCTTGAAGGGCGTGCCCCCTATTGGGACAGGTTGTCCAGCTTCTGGAGCAGCCGGGTGAATTCCTCCGGCAGGGGACAGGTGAAGTGCATCCGCTCCCCGGTCCGGGGATGGGTCAGGTCCAGGGCCGCCGCGTGGAGGCACTGGCCGGTCATGTCCGGCGCGGCCTTCTTCGCCCCATAGACCGTATCCCCGTAGAGGGGGTGGCCGAGGTAGGCCATGTGGACCCGGATCTGGTGGGTGCGCCCGGTCTCCAGAAAGCAGCGGATGTAAGTATACCCCCGGTAGCGCCGCAGCACCTCATAGTGGGTCACGGCACTCCGGCTGTTTTTCTCGGTGACGGCCATCTTTTTCCGGTCTGTGGGGCAGCGGCCGATGGGGGCGTCCACGGTGCCCCGGTCCTCCCGCAGGTTCCCCACCACCACCGCCTCATAGGTGCGGCGGAGGCTGTGGTCCTGGAGCTGGGCGGAGAGGGACAGGTGGGCAAAGTCGTTCTTCGCCGCCACCATGAGGCCGCTGGTATCCCGGTCGATGCGGTGGACGATCCCCGGCCGCAGGGCCCCGCCCACGCCGCTGAGGCTGCCGGCGCAGTGGTGGAGCAGGGCGTTGACCAGCGTGCCGTCCGGGTGGCCGGGGGCCCGGTGGACCACCAGCCCCACCGGCTTGTTGATGACGATGATGTCACCGTCCTCGTAGACGATGTCCAGGGGGATGTCCTGGGGCAGGGCCTCTGCGGGCTCCGGCGCGGGGAGGTCCACCGTCAGAACCTCGCCGCCCTGGAGGCGGTAGTTCTTCCCCAGGGGCTTGCCATTCAACCGGATCCGCCCCTCCTCCAGCAGCCGCGCCGCCGCCGAGCGGGTCAGGTCCTCCACCGCCCCGGCCAGATAGCGGTCCAGCCGCTCCCCGGCGGCGGAGGCGTCAACGGTCAGATGGATCTCCATGGGCATCCCTCCGGGGCTTGGCGTCGTATTTGTCGTAGAAAAAGAGGTAGTAGACCGCGGCCAGGGCCATGCCGCAGACCACACAGATGTCGGCGATGTTGAACACCGGGAAATCCATGAACTGGAAGTTGAACATGTCCACCACATAGCCCAGGCGGAACCGGTCGATCAGGTTCCCCAGCCCCCCCGCCAGCAGCAGCACACAGCCCCACCGGCCCAGGGGATGGCGGATGATCCCCTTGATGAGCAGGATGAGAACCACCACCAGGATGATGCTGGTGAGCAGGCTCAGCAGCCAGGTGTAGTCGGAGAGGATGGACCAGCCCCCGCCGGTGTTCTGGATGTACTTCAGCTCCACCAGCCCCGGGATCAGGGGCATGGATTCATAGAGGGCCAGGTTCTGGGTGATCCAGTATTTCAGGATCTGGTCGGCGGCCAGCAGGACCAGGAAAACAGCGGTATAGAGGATCATAGGAAAACAAAACTCCTTCTGTAAGCTCGCCCAACGCGGGCGCGGGCCGGAAACCCATGTCCGGCCCGCTCAGTATAGCATAGATCGTCTGCCTTGGCAAACCCGGTCATCCGTGCAGAAATCGCTCGGCCTGCATGGCTGCCACGGCCCCGTCGGCCACGGCGGTGACGATCTGCCGCAGGAGCTTGGTGCGGCTGTCCCCGGCCACGAACATCCCGGGCACGTTGGTCTTGCAGTCCTCCCCGGCCAGGACATACCCGTAGTCGTCCAGGGCCAGGGGCGGGGCGAAGGGGGCGTTGTCCGGCTCCAGGCCGATGGCCACGAACAGGGCCGAGACGGGAAGGCTCTGTTTCCCGCCGCTCTCCTGGTCCGTGACCTCCACCGCCTCCACCAGGTCTGTGCCCTCCACGGCGGTGACCAGGGACTTCGGGAGCAGGCGGAGGTTCTCCTTCTGCCCCGCCGCCTCCACCAGCCTGCGCTGGGCGGTGAGGTGGTCCCGGCGGAAGATGAGGGTGACGCTGCGGCAGATGCCGGAGAGGTAGATGGCGTCCTCCACGGCGGTGTTGCCCCCGCCCATCACCGCCACGTCCTTGCCCCGGAAGAAGGCTCCGTCGCAGGTGGCGCAGTAGCTGACCCCCCGGCCCAGGAATTCCTCCTCCCCCGGGCAGCCCAGCTTGCGCCGCCTGGCGCCGTTGGCCAGGATGACGCTGCGGCAGGTGAGGGCCTCCCCGCCGCCCAGGGACAGGCGGAAGCCCCCCTCCGCCCGCTCCAGGCCCGTCACCTGGGCGTAGCGGACGGGCACGTCCATGGCCTGGACCTGCTGGGCCATGCTGTTGGCCAGCACCCAGCCCATGGTGTGGGGCACGGCAGGGTAGTTGTCCACCTCCGCCGACACGGCCACCTGGCCCCCCAGCTGCCCGGCCTCCAGGATCAGGGCATCCAGCCCCGAGCGGACGGCGTAGATGGCGGCGGTGAGGCCCGCCGGGCCCCCGCCGATGATGATGACATCCCGCATGGAAACGCTCCTTTCCGTTGAACGATGGAATGTGTATTGTATTTTTCGTGAGATTTGGTACAATAAAGGATGCTGGCATCTACGCCATCGTGATGGATTTTGCACAAGGAGGACAAGTCATGGCAGTGTTGGAAGTAAACGACAGCACCTTTATGGCCCAGGTGCGCAACAGCGACGTGCCTGTACTGGTAGATTTTTATGCGACCTGGTGCGGACCATGCCAGATGCTCGCCCCGGTGATCGAGGAGATCGCCCGGGAGAGCGACGGCACCTACAAGGTATGCAAGGTGGATGTGGACCAGGCCCCCGGCCTGGTGCAGCAGTTCCGTATTATGAGTGTACCCACTCTGGCGGTGATTGTCAATGGTCAGGAGGTCCGCCGCATGGTGGGCGGACAGAGCAAGGAGCAGATCCTGGCCGCTCTGAAGGGAAACTGAGACGGACCGCAGGCGCGGCCCCCGCAAAAGCGGGGGCCGCGCTGCTGCGAAGGCTTCGGCTTATTGATTGGCGTTGTCGGTGAGGTCGCCGTTGTCGATCATCCGGTCCAGGTCGTCCCCGGCCCGGGCCAGCTCATTCCCGGCGTCCTCCAGGCCCCGCTCCATGTCGTCCACCAGGCCGTCGCCGGTGTCGCTGCCGGCGGAGCCACTGGCGGAACCGCCGGAGGCGCTGCCATTGGACGCAGCGCCGTTATTGGCGCCGTTCTGGGTGCTGCCGGTGCTGCGGCAGGCTGCCAGGGATACCGACAGCGCCAGGGCGCACAGGAGCGCAAAAAACTTCTTCATCTTCCGTCTCCTCCTTTCTGTTGTTTGGGGCATTGCTTCGGGAATAGTATGGACAAAAAGAGGAGATTCTATTGCGCAGCGGCAAAAAAGCCGGAAGCGCGGGAAACGCCAGACAGGCGCCGGGTGGTTGCAGCCCGGCGCCTGTCTGGTTTCCATATAGAGCGTTTAAAGGAGGTCTGTTTTCCCGGACCGCCCCACCGGCCCGGACGCGAAAACCATGCTTTCGGCGGCCCGGCAGCCATCCGGGCCGCGGCCTTGGGCCGCAAAAAGAAACACCCTCCGCCGGTGCGGAAGGTGCAAAAAAGGCCCTGCCGCACCTGCGGCAAGACCGAAACTGGGCACATTTCCGGTTTCGGCAGAAATCCCGCTGTCTCCAAGCGTATCTGACTTACCCTCTCCCAGGAGGGATCACAGTGACCGACTCGCGGGGCATCTCACCCCATTCCGCACCGCCGGAGGTCCGGCGGAGAGACAGCGCATGATGTACTTTTCGTGTTGTATTATATCAGCACCGCCGGAAAATGTAAAGAGGAAATTTTCCTTTTTTGCGGACGGAGCCGGGCGGGGGAGATGCGCTCCCCCGCCTTTTCCCCTTTATTCGCCCGGATCCATGCGGATGACCTTACCGATGTTCCAGGTGTAGGCAGCCTTCTTCTCCGCCTCGATGCGCTCGGCTTCGTTGTTGTAGGCAAAATGGGCTGTCTGGGCGCCGCAGTCCATACATGCCACATAGCAGCACCAGCCGCCCTCGTGCTCCATGCACCCCACGCCCTCCCGGCAGGCGGGACAGTCCTGGAGCTCGTACAGTGTTTCCTTACTTTCCATGTCGTTCCATCTCCTTTACAAGTTTCACAATGCGGGACGTTCCCAGGCGGCTGGCCCCCAGGGCCAGAAAGTCCGCCGCATCCTGGAGACCGGCAATGCCCCCGGCGGCCTTGATCTTCACCCCCGGCGCCACGTGGGCGGCGAACAGGGCAACATCCTCCCGGGTGGCACCGCCGCCGGCAAAACCGGTGGAGGTCTTGATGAAGTCCGCCCCGGATTCCGACACAATCCCGCACAGTCTGATCTTTTCTGCCTCCGTAAGCAGGCAGGTCTCGATGATGACCTTCAAAACCCGGTCGGGCACAGCTGCCCGCACGGAGCGGATGTCTGTGCGCACATCCTCCCACCGCCCGTCCTTGGCCGCGCCGATCTGGATGACCATGTCGATCTCATCCGCTCCGTTTTCCGCTGCCTCGGCGGCCTCGAAGCACTTGGCGGCGGTGGTGGCGTACCCGTTGGGGAATCCGATGACCGTGCATACCGGCAGCCTGTCTCCCAGGTAGTCCCGGGCAGCCTTCACATAGACGGGCGGAATGCACACGCTGGCGCAGCCGTAGCGCACGCCGTCGTCGCACACTGCCCGGATCTCCGCCCAGGTGGCCCCCTGGCTCAGAAGGGTGTGATCCACATGGGCCAGGATCTCCGGCACATCCACCGCCGAGCGCTTTTGGCAGGGGCGCACATCGCTGCGGCCGGTGAGGTAGTCCAGGGACACGTCGAAGTAGTCCGCCAGGAACAGCAGGTTCTTCCCCGGCACGTTCACATCGCCATATTCCATCTTTTGATAGTTGTTGGTGGTGCAGTCCAGCACCGCAGCCATATCCTTCTGCAGGAGATGGCGCTCCTCCCGCAGCTGGCGAAGCCGCTGGCCAAAGGCTTTCATTTCGTCCGGCAAGTGATGACCTCCCTATCGATATATCACACAAATCGGTGCATATTGTAAATAGAAATATATTTTTGTTAAACGTTGGAGGGGCTTCTATGGACAAGATCCACGTCTTGCAGGCTCTGCCAAAAGCGCCGGGGCTGGTAGGTAATCCCGCTGCCGATCCGGTCTGCAAAAGAGGACACTCCACGACCCCAGCGCTAAACTCCGGGGTCCTTAGGGGTAAAACCCCTAAGCGGCGGTTTGCCCACTTTTTCGCCGTGGAAAAAGTGGGTCGCGCCGGAGCACGAAACGCTCCTCCCCGGAGGGCGGGCACCCTCCCCCTCCGGCAGGCGCTGCCGAAAGCCGCATAAGACCATGGCAACATGACCCCGGGCAGGCAGCCCTCCTACCCCTTGAGAATGTCCGTGTTCCGGTACTGGATGGCCTCGGCCAGGTGCTCGGCGGCAATGTTCTCCGCCCCCGCCAGATCCGCGATGGTCCGGGCCACCCGCAGAATCCGGTCGTGGCTGCGGGCGGTGAGGCCCATGCGGTCAAAGGCCGCCTGAAGCAGCTTCTCCCCCGCGGCATCCAGCGTGCAGTACCGCCCCACCATGTCCGGCGTCATCTGGGCATTGCACACCGCCTGGGCGCCGAAGCGCGTCTGCTGCCGCTGCCGGGCCGCGTCCACCCGGACCTTCACGGCGGCGGAGGGCTCCGGCTGCTCCCGCCGGCGCATGGCGTCAAAGGGCACAGAGGGCACCTGTACATGGAGATCGATCCGGTCCAGCAGGGGACCGGAGATCTTCTGGACATACCGCTCCACCTGCTGCCCCGTGCAGCGGCAGCGGCCCGACGGGTGGCCGTACCACCCGCAGCGGCAGGGATTCATGGCGCACACCAGCATGAAGCGGCTGGGCAGCTTCACCGACCCGGCGGAGCGGGTGATGGTCACCTCCCCATCCTCCATGGGCTGGCGCAGGGCCTCCAGCACATCCTTGTGGAATTCCGGCAGCTCGTCCAGAAACAGCACCCCGTTGTGGGCCAGGGAGATCTCCCCCGGCCGCGGGCTGGTCCCGCCCCCCACCATGGCCGAGGCGGAGAGGGTGTGGTGGGGGCTGCGGAAGGGCCGGCGGGTCAAAAGCGGGTGCCCGGGGTCGGTGAGGCCCGCCACAGACCAGATCTCCGTGGCCTCCAGGGCCTCCTGTTCCGTCATGTCCGGCAGGATGGAGGGCAGGCGCCGGGCCAGCATGCTCTTCCCCGCACCGGGGCTGCCGATGAGGAGGATGTTGTGTCCCCCGGCCGCAGCGATCTCCAGCGCCCGCTTCACGTTCTCCTGGCCCATCACGTCGGCAAAATCCGGTCCCCGCTCCTCCTCTCCGCCGGAACTCCGGGGCCGGGCAGGGGAGAGGCGCGCCTCCCCCCGCAGATGGCACAGCAGGGCGGAAGCATCCGGCACGGCATAGACCGTGAGGCCCCGGGCCAGGACGGCCTCGGCGGCGTTGGCCGCCGGGACGTACAGCTCCCGCAGCCCCATGCGCGCAGCGGCCATGGCCATGGGCAGCACGCCCCGCACCGGCCGCAGGGCGCCGGTGAGGCTCAGCTCCCCCAGAAACGCCGCCTGCTCCGACGGGGGATCAATGTCCCCCTGGGCAGCCAGGAGCCCCAGCAGGATCGGCAGGTCGTAGACCGTTCCCTCCTTCTTCAGGGCCGCCGGCGCCAGGTTCACCGTGACGCGGCTGACCGGGAACTTCAGGCCGCAGGCCTTGATGGCCGAGCGGACCCGCTCCCGGGCCTCCTTGACCGCCGCGTCCGGCAGGCCCACCACGTCGAAGGCCGGCAGGCCCCCGGTGAGGGCGCACTCCACAGCCACGCCGTATCCTGACACACCGGTCAGGCCCAGAGAGCGGACGGTAACCACCATGGGGAAACGCCTCCCTTGCACAAAAAGTCCCCGCCCGGCGGCAGGTGTCCGCCGGGTTCGGGCAATCCGCTGGATTCCCCTCGATTTTACCACAAGATGGGCCGGTAGGAAAGATTTTTCCCGGAAAAGATTTTTTCGCCCGGTCCGGGCAGCAGAATTCTCAAAAAAAACGCAAAAAAGCGAAAACGAACATTTACACCCGGCAACATTCGTGGTATAGTAAATCTGTATGAATACCGGCTTTGCCCAAGCTCCCCGGTGGGAGGACCAAAGCAGTATCAATAATACAGGAGGATGTATTTCTATGGCAAGAAAGTTCAAGTCCATGGACGGCAATACCGCGGCAGCGCATGTCTCCTATGCGTTTTCCGAGGTTGCGGCGATCTACCCGATCACCCCGTCCAGCCCCATGGCCGACCTGGTTGACCAGTGGTCCGCCAACGGCCTGAAGAACATCTTCGGCACCCAGGTCAAGGTTGTCGAGATGCAGTCCGAGGCCGGTGCCGCCGGCGCGGTCCACGGCTCTCTGGGTGCCGGTGCCCTGACCAGCACCTACACCGCATCCCAGGGCCTGCTGCTGATGATCCCCAACATGTACAAGATCGCCGCTGAGCAGCTGCCCACCGTGTTCCACGTGTCCGCCCGTACCGTGTCCACCCAGGCGCTGAACATCTTCGGCGACCACTCCGACGTGATGGCCTGCCGCCAGACCGGTTTTGCCATGCTGGCTGAGGGCAATGTCCAGGAGGTCATGGACCTCTCCCCGGTGGCCCACCTGTCCGCCATCAGCGGCAAGGTGCCCTTCATCAACTTCTTCGACGGCTTCCGTACCAGCCACGAGATCCAGAAGGTTGCCGTGTGGGACTACGAGGATCTCAAGGACATGTGCGACATGGAGGCTGTGGAGGCCTTCCGCAAGCACGCGCTGAATCCTGAGCATCCCCATATGCGCGGCTCCCACGAGAACGGCGATATCTTCTTCCAGCACCGCGAGGCCTGCAACAAGTACTACGACGCCCTGCCTGAGGTCGTTGAGAAGTACATGGACAAGGTCAACGAGAAGCTGGGCACCGACTACAAGCTCTTCAACTACTACGGCGCTCCCGACGCGGACCGCGTCATCATCGCCATGGGTTCCATCTGCGACGTGACCGACGAGGTCATCGACTACCTTAATGCCCACGGCGAGAAGGTGGGCCTGGTGAAGGTCCGTCTGTACCGCCCCTTCGCCGCCGACCGTCTCCTCTCCGCCATCCCCGAGACCGCCAAGAAGATCGCGGTTCTTGACCGCACCAAGGAGCCCGGCGCTCAGGGCGAGCCTCTGTACCTGGACGTGGTGACCGCCTTTGCAAACGCCGGCCGCCAGGCCGTCATCACCGGCGGCCGCTATGGTCTGGGCAGCAAGGACACCCCGCCCAGCAGCGTGTTTGCCGTCTATGAGGAGCTGAAGAAGGACGCTCCCAAGCGCCAGTTCACCATCGGCATTGTGGACGATGTGACGAACCTCTCCCTGCCCGAGGTTCCCGCCCCCAACACCGCGGCGGAGGGCACCATCGAGTGCAAGTTCTGGGGTCTGGGCGGCGACGGCACCGTGGGCGCCAACAAGAACTCCATCAAGATCATCGGCGACCACACCGACAAG
>CALXDF010000072.1 GCA_944386995.1 uncultured Oscillospiraceae bacterium | reverse complement strand
GGCTGTTGAGCCTGACATTCTTCTGATGGACGAGGCCACCTCCGCCCTGGACCCCATCTCCACCTCCAAGATTGAGGACCTGATCGGGGATCTGAAGAAGGATTATACCATTGTCATTGTCACCCATAACATGCAGCAGGCTACCCGCGTCTCGGACAAGTGCGCCTTTTTCCTGCTGGGCCAGCTGATTGAGTTCGGGGACACCACCCAGCTCTTCTCGGTGCCCAAGGACAAGAGCACGGAGGACTATATCACCGGACGGTTCGGATAAGTCAAAAAAGTGGCTTGCGCTGCTTTTTTGAAGAGAATGCGGCCCCCTGCGCGCAGGATTTGTCCGTCCGTGACAGCCAAATCCCACACTTGTGGGTCGAGAAGTGTTTTTCCCCGGGCGCATGTCCTGGGGGAAAACGGATTGCACTTTTTTCGCGCCTGCGGGCGCGGACTCTGCGAGGCTTTTCAACCAGCTATTATCAGGAGGTTGCTATGAGAAAGACCTTTGACGCGGAGCTCCAGGAGCTCAACGCGGAAATGATCGACATGGCCGCGGCGGCCGAAGATATCATCGATGTGGTTACCGCATCTCTCGACTCGGCCAACGAGGAGGACGCCAGGTCCGCCATGGAGATGACCAAGAACATGGATCAGATGGAGCGGGACATTGAGAACCGCTGCCTGCGCCTGCTGCTCCAGCAGCAGCCCGTGGCCCGGGACCTGCGGACCATTTCCGCCGCACTGAAGATGGTCACCGACCTGCAGCGCATCGGCGACCAGTGCGCCAACATCGCCGAGCTCTCCATCCTCCTCCAGCGCCAGGGCGCCGCCCGGGCGCCTAAGGACATCCGCACCATGTCCCAGCGGGCGGGCGTGATGGTCAAGCGGGCCATTGCCGCCTACGCCAACCGGGATGTGGACGGGGCCAAGGAGGTCGTGAACCTGGACGATGAGGTGGACCAGCTCTTCCAGACTGTGAAGAACGAGCTCATTGAGCTCATTGTGGACAATCGGGAGGAGGCCGACCAGGCCATTGACCTGATTATCATCGCCAAGTACCTGGAGCGAATTGCGGACCATGCGGTCAACATCGCCCAGTGGGCCATCTACTGTGTGACCGGCGAGCTGGTTAATTGAAGAACCGGCAAATTTTGTGTGGGGTGATTCCATGTCCCAGGTGATTCTGGTTGTTGAGGATGATGAGAGCATCCGGGAGATGCTCCGCTATTATTTTCAGTCCGTAGGATATAACGTCCGGGCTTACGAGTCCGGCGAGGCCATGTTTGAGGGCGAGCAGGGAAAGGACTGCCCGGTGCTGTGCATCCTGGATATCATGCTCCCCGGCATGGACGGGCTGGAGATCCTCCGCCGTCTCCGGGCCGACCGGGACCGGGAGGGGGTGCCTGTCATCCTCCTCACCGCCCGCACCGCCGAGATGGACCGGGTCAACGGACTGGAGGCCGGGGCGGATGATTATGTGGTCAAGCCGTTCGGTATTATGGAGCTCCAGGCCCGGGTGAAGGCGGTGCTCCGCCGCACCCACCGGGGAGAGGAGAGTCGGCTTATCCGCTGCGGAGACCTGGAGATCGATCCGGCTGCCCGGGTGGTCCGCCGGGGCGGGCAGCAGGTGGACCTGACCTTCAAGGAGTTTGAACTGCTCCGCCTTCTGGCCACACACCGGGGCGTAGCCCTCACCCGGGATGAGATCCTCCAGTCTGTCTGGGACTACGATTACACCGGCGAGACCCGCACGGTGGACATGCATGTCAAGACCCTGCGGCAGAAGCTGGGGGAGGAGTACATCACCACTGTCCGCGGCGTGGGATACAAGATGAACTGAACGGCAGCCGGGTGGTGCCGAAGGAATTCCTCCGGCTGCTGCCCGGTTCTCTGAGTACGGGGGGAATTCTGATGAAAAAACGACTGATCTGCGCCACGCTTCTCACCGTTCTGGTGGCGCTGCTGGTATCCGGCGCCGTGGGTATCTGGGTCCTGCGGGAGCGGGAGATGAGCGCCGCCCGGCAGAGTCTCCACGAGCTGCTGATCCTGATGGACGCGCAGAGCGCCATTACGGATCCGGAGGGATTGACTGAGCAGTTCTACCAGGCCGCGCCGGAGAAGCGCCTGACCATCATTGACACCGACGGCACCGTGGTGGCCGATACTGAGGCCGATCCGGCCGCCATGGAGAACCACGCCGACCGGGAGGAGTTCAGGCAGGCCGTTGCCACGGGCTGGGGCGAAGCCCTCCGAACCTCTGATACAACGGGCGCCACCATGCTCTACGAGGCAAAGCGCTTTGCCGACGGCATGGTGGGCCGGGCTTCCATGCCTGTCTCCTCCATCGACAGCCTGGTGTTGGACAGTGTGGGCGGTTTTGCGGTGGCTGCCCTGGTGGCTCTGGTACTGGCTCTCATTATGGCCAGCCGCATGGCCCGGATGGTGCTGAAACCTCTGACTGTGGTAGGGGACGCCCTCCAGGGCGTATTGGACGGTGAGACGGAGGACAAGGCTGCCTTGACCACCTATGAGGCGGACGATGAGGTCCGGCCCCTGCTGCGCTACATCGACAAGCTGATGGAGCGCCTGAGTGCCTACATCGATGAGATCCGTGCCGAGCGGGATAAGGTCAGTCTGATTCTGGAGTGTATGGACGAGGGACTCATCCTGCTGGATGAAGAGGGTCATGTCCTTACCCTGAACCGGTCCGCACGCCGTCTCTTCGGCCTGAGTGACGATTCCGACGGCCGCGGTATTCTGCGGCCCACCCGCTCCCGCCGTCTGCGCGGGTCCCTCAACACCGGCCGCGCCGAAAAACACCCTGCGGTGCTG
>CALXDF010000071.1 GCA_944386995.1 uncultured Oscillospiraceae bacterium | reverse complement strand
AGCCGCTGTGCTGGCGGTGGTGCTGGTGGCGGGAACCGCCCTGGCGGTGGCCAGCCCCAGCCTGCGGGACTGGTTTGCCCGGGAGTGGGCGGAGCGCACCGGCGGGAACATCAGCGAGAACCAGGCCCTCCTCATCGACAGCCTCACCCAGACGGTGGGGGAGAGCCGGACCGTGGGGGATGTCACCGTCACGGTGGACAGCCTCACCGTGGGCGGCGACGCCCTGTGGGCCCTGGTGGATGTGGAGGGACTGGACTTTGATGCGGAAGCGTTGTATTCCTTTGACCAGACGGACATTGAGATCCAGCCGGACCCCAGCGAGGGAGCCTCCGGCGTCATGGGGTACAGTATTGGGAGCATCGGCCTGACGGAGGACGGTGCTGTGCGGATGCTGCTGGAATTTAGCTGTAACTTTCATAATAATGTGCAGCTGGATCGTGGGGGCTATACCTTGTATCTCTCCATGCAGGATCTCACTTTGGTCCGCGTAAAGAGAGAGGACAAAATCATTTACAATGGGATTTGGACGTTCTCCATCCCCTTAACCGTGGAGAGCTTCTCCCCAGTCATTACCATTGACAACGTGGTGCTGTACGATATGGTGGAGCCGGATATCCGGCACGGGGAGGACGGTGAGGTGGAATATAACGGCGTGCTGGAGAAGGATGTCACGTTGACAGACATCCAGCTTACTTCCACCGGACTGTCCTTCCTGGCCGACAGCAGCGTCACCTTTACAGTGGAGGCGATCCTCTCCGACGGCACGGAGGTGCTGTCCAGCAGCGGCAGTGGTACCACCCTGGAGGACGGCAGCATGTACTGCACCAGCCAGTGGCCGGTGCCCCTGGATGTGGAGGATATTGTGGCCCTGCGCATCGGCGGGACGGAGATCCCGGTGCCCCAGGCCAGCGAGTAACCAACAGAAAAGCGCCTGCCGAGCGGCAGGCGCTTTCGATTTACAAGCTCAGAAAAACTGGTAGAGCAGGATGGGGAGGAAGATGGCGGGGATGTAGTTCATCAGCTTCAGCTTTTTGATGCCCAGCAGGTCCAGGCTCAGCCCCAGCAGCAGGAGGGAACCCACGGTGTTCATCTCCGCGATGACCCCCTCGGTGAGATAGGGCCCCACCACCGAGGAGAGCAGGGTGATGCCGCTCTGGTAGAGGAACAGGGGCACCGCCGAAAACAGTACCCCCAGCCCCAGGGTGGAGGCGAAGATACAGGCGCTGATGGTGTCGATGACGGATTTTGCCAAAAGGGTGGCGTGGTCATTGCGCAGCCCGGCGTCCAGACTGCCCAGGATGGCCATGGTGCCCACACAGAACAGCAGCGTGGCGGATAGGAAGCCCTGGACGAAGCTGCCCTGGCCGTTGCCGCCGAATTTGGCCTCCAGCTTCTGGCCGATGCGGGTGATCCGCCCATCCAGATCCAGCAGCTCGCCGATCACCGCGCCGAGGACCATGGACAGAACGGTTACTAAGGTCTTACTGCCGTCCAGCAGGCTGCCGGCGGCGATATAGATGGTGCACAGGCCGATGCCCTGCATGATCCGGTCACTGTAGCGGGTGGGAATCCCCTTGTTCATCAGTTTGTGGATGAACAGCCCTACCAGGCCGCCGCCCAGCACACCGATCACATTGACAATGGTTCCATAGAGAATCACTCTGTCCCCTCCTCGCCGGCAAATTTCCCTTGAATAAGATCCAGCACTGCGGCGCCCCCCAGCATCAGCCCTGCTGCAGACGGTACCCAGGGCACGCTCCCCGGCACGCTGCGCCTTCCCGGCGGCGGAGTTTCCAGCGCTGCGCAGGGAACCGGCTCCTCCGGGCTGTAGACGACCTTCAAATGGCGGATCCCCAGCTTTCCCAGCTCCCGCCGCATGACCCGGGCCAGAGGGCAGCCCTTTGTCTTGGCAAGGTCCGTCACCTCCAGCAGCGAGGCATCCAGCTTGTTCCCGGTACCCAGGGCCGAGACCACGGGGATGCCCCGCTCTAAGGCTGTGCGGATCAGGTCCACCTTGCAGGAAACAAGGTCGATAGCGTCCACCAGATAATCATAAGAGGAAAAAAAATCCTCCCGGTGGTCCGCCTCGTAGCGCCCGACAATGGGATGGACCCTGCAACGGGGGTTGATGTCCAGCACCCGCTCCGCCAGCACCTCCGCTTTGGCACGGCCGATAGTGGAGTGGAGGGCGCCCAGTTGGCGGTTGATATTGCTCTCGCTGTACGCGTCCTGGTCGACAAGGGTCAGCTCCCCTACGCCGGAGCGGGCCAGGGCCTCCACCGCCCAGCTCCCTACACCGCCCAGTCCCACTACACAGACATGACTGGCGGACAGCTTTTCCATGGCCGCAGGCCCCAGAAGCATTTCATTGCGCAAAAATGTTTCGCTCATATCTCGTTGTTCCCCCTAAAAAACCGGCTCCGCCGCAGCGGAGCCGGTTTTTCTCATACAGCTTATCTCTCAGACGGCATAGCTGGCGCCGTCCTTAAGCTCGGCGCTCTCAATGGTGCCGACAAGCTCCTCTTCCCAGGCGGTATAATCGGCAGAGCGCAGGGCATCCCGCACAGTCTCCTGCCAGGCGATCAGATCGCCCTGGCCCACATAGTACATGATGTGGTAGCCGTAATCGCTCTGTACGATCCCGGTATCACCACTGGCGCGGGTCTCGTCAAAGCACCAGTCGTTGAAAGCGGTGACCATCTGGCCGGGCAGCACATCCTCGTAGAGACCCCCGTTGGTGTTGGAGCCGCCGTCCTTGGAGTACTCGTTGGCCAGAGCGGCGAAGCCATCCTCCGTACCGTCCCAGCTGGCCAGGATTTCCTCAGCTTTCGCCATGATATCCTCGTCGGTGGGATCTTCCACGCCCTCCAGATTGGCATCCGTCACCAGAATGTGGCGGACATTTACACTGTGCCGCTCATCCCGGTAACGGCGGTCCAGACGGACCAGATAGATCCAGCCGCTGTCCTCGTTTTCCACCAGCCCATACTCGCCGGCCTGCCGGCCATCCGTATAGCACCACTCCAGGTAGTCCAGCGTGGAGTAAGTGGCGCCCTCCACCTCCATATAGGCGGCCTCGTCGTGCGCATCAGCCAGAGCCTGGCCGTCCCCGCCGTTTTCCCAGGCGGTCAGAAGTTCCTGGGCCAGGGCCTGTCCGGCCTCCCAGGCAGCAGCGGTCTCCTCCTCGGTGGGGTCAATGGTGTTGCCCTCCTCGTCGGTCTCGTCCGCGGGCGTGGCATCGATCGAGATGTAGGCATAGTCCACCATATCATACTCATTGGGGTTGGCATCATATTCTGCCAGGATATCCTCATCGGTATATACCAGGCTGTCCTCATAGGACTGGGCAAAAAGGCTGGCGGTGATGCCCTTGCGCAGGTTCTCTTCAAACACAGATTTGGTGACCAGGTTGCCGTAAACCTGCTTGATGTAAGCACTGTAACTCTGTCCGACCGCCTGCGCCTGAGACTTGAAAGAATCAAGCTGGTCCTGGATGGTCTGTTCGCCCTCCTCATCCAGGGTAAAGCCCTCCTCGTCCGCCCGATTCAGGGCAGCCTGAACGAACTTCATCTGATTGAGCGTCTGCTCCTGGAGCTGGTCGGCCGTTACCAGCATGTCGGTGTAAGAGCCGTACTGCTGGTAATAGGACTGATAGACAGCGTGATAAAAATAGCTGTAGTCCGAAGCGGAATAATTCACCCCGTCGATGGTGACAGCGGTGGCATTGCGCTGGAGGACACCGCTGTTATAGATCACCAGGAAAGCGGTCACCAAAACGAAGACGGCCCCGATGGTACCGTAGAGGATGTTGCTCTTGCGCTCTTTGGCTTTGCGCTCTGCCTCCCGGGCCGCCTTGGGGTCGGTGCCGCCGCCGGCGATAAACTCTTGGCGCTTTTTGCGCTCTCTGGATGCACTCATCTTTTTCAAATCCTTTCCACTGAAACGTCTGCCATGCCGGAGCCTTTGCTCCGAAACACCACAACAGTATACCGTAAATCGGGGGAAACTGCAAGGAAAACCTTCATAAAAAAGTGTAAATTATTTGTGGCCGGCGGAGGGATGGGTTTGGGCGAAAAAAGAGCCGCCCGGCCGGGCGGCAGTCTGCATGGCGTCACGGGGCAGAAAAACTCCCGCGTTGGCCGTGCGCGCCTCGTTATAACCTGCACATACAGCACAGGTGGGTTGCCTCCAACCCGCTTTACTGCTTCCAACTTCCAGCCCGCCGCGAGGGCGGCCGGGAGGCCTGCAAACCACGGATTGATCTGGCATCCCGTATAACGAAATGTGGGTTAAAAAAAGACGCGTCACGAACCACGCAGGAGTTCGCAGACTAGTATGGGAACTTTTTCTCAAAAATATCGTCAGAAAAGGCGGGCAGAAGAAATTTTACTCCTCCTCGTTCCCGTCCTCCTGGAACAGCTCCTCCATAAAGTGGTCATAGACCTCGTCGAGTTCCTCATCGGAATCCAGGGTGGAGAGGATCTCCTCACCGTTTTCCTCCAGGACCTTGAGAATGATGAGACCGTAGTCCTCGCTCTCCTCGTCGGCATCCTCCTCCACTGCGGGGAAGAAAGCCATATAGGTCTGACCGTTGTACTCCAGAGTGTCCAGGAATTCCAGCTCAATTTCATTGCCGTCCTCGTCAGTGATGGTGATGAAATCGGGGCCAAAGCTCTCGCTCATAAACAAATATCTCCTTTTGGGGGATGGTAGCAGTCACTTGATTGTGGAGCTATTATATCTCGATTTCAGAGAAAATGCAAGAGAGGGAGGCAGAGAAAAATTTTCGCGGCAGAAAAAATACAACCAGTAGTGGGGAAACTGACAGTATAGGGGGAAATCTGGTGGTCGGGGGGAAATTTCCCCTTTTCATTGGGAAAAACTTGTGGTACAATACCCCTATTGCCGGAGGTTCGTCACACCGCCTGCGGGCGGAAGTGTGTTTTGGAGAATTCTTGAAGTTGAAAAGGAGGGTTGCCGTATTATGGAACATCACAGCAGCGGCGGCCGACGGGTGGATCACTCCGCCTCCCATGAACCCAGGCGGAGCACGTCACCCCAAAAGAAAAACAAAAGGAAAGGCGGACGGGCCAAGACCGTCTGGAAGGTGCTGGGCACGCTGTGCCTGGTGGGTGTCCTGACAGTTGCCATCTTCATGGGGATCTTCCTGACCTATGTAAAGACGGTGCTGGCCCCGGATCTCCAGGTGAATCTGGATGACTTCACCATGGCCGAGACGTCCATTGTCTACTATGAGGACACGGATACCGGGGAGTGGCGGGAGCTGGAGTATCTCTACGGCGATGAGAACCGGATCTGGGTCAGTTACGACGAGATCCCGGAGTACGCCATCAATGCGGCCATTGCCATTGAGGACCAGCGCTTCCGCGAGCACCACGGCGTGGACTGGAGGCGAACTGCCGGAGCGGTGGTCAACATGTTCTTCGGTATGCGCAATACCTTCGGCGGGTCCACGATCACCCAGCAGGTGGTAAAGAATATTACTGGCGACAACCAGAACACGGTGAAGCGGAAAATCACGGAGATCTTCCGGGCCCTGGAACTGGAGAAGAACTACACCAAAGAGCAGATCATGGAGACCTACCTGAACAAGAT
>CALXDF010000070.1 GCA_944386995.1 uncultured Oscillospiraceae bacterium | reverse complement strand
TCTGCTTTCATGGTCCAGCATAAAGGCGGCAGCTGCCCAGAGCACGCCGATCCCAACCAAGAAACAGATCCACCGCCGCCGCTTTTTCATCCGTTTTCCCCCCGCATCTGTATGTTTGCAACGATACAATTTTATTTTATCACAGACCGCCGCATCGTACAATCCTCCACTTTCCGGCGCCAGAGAGGGAAAAAGCGGGGCGGCACAGGGCCGCCCCGCAGGCGCAGGCGAAAAGCCGGGACATTTCCGCCGGGAAGGGCTCACACCAAAAACAGCTCCGCCGCCAGCACCACCAGGCAGCTGCCCACCGCCACCTGGAACAGGCTCCGTCCCCGCCAGGCCATCAGGATGCCCGCCGCCAGGGCCGCCAATCCCGACCAGGGGGTCTGGGTGGCCTCCAGGATCGCCGGGAAGGTCATCACCGAGAGGGTCACATAGGGCACATAGTACAAAAACGAGCGGATGGTCCTGTTGGTGATCTCCCGGCGGATCAGCACCAGGGGCACCGCCCGGATCAGGTAGGACACCCCCGCCATCACCAGGATGTACAGCCAGATATTATGCTCCATCTCCGCCCTCCTCCTTCACCGGGAACAGCAGCGCCGCGGCCAGGGAGATCACCACCGTCCGCACGATGGTCTTGACCCCCGAGGACACGCCCGCCAGCGCCTCCCAGCTGCTTGCAGCGAAACTCAGGGCAAAGCTCACCGCCACCAGCCCCGCGATGACCCGGCTGTGCCGGGCGGGGGGGATGACGATGGCCAGGAACATGCCGTAGAGCCCCACGCTCAGGGCGCTGACCGCCCGCGCAGGCAGGATGTTCCCCATCACCACGCCCAGGAAGGTGCCCAGCCCCCACCCGGGGATGGCCACCAGCATGGCCCCATAGGTGTACCAGGGGTTCAGCTTTCCCGGCCGGGCCACGGAGATGCCGAAGATCTCGTCGGTGATGTCATAGGCCAGGAGCAGCCGGTGCCTGAGGGGCGTGTCCGCCGCGAGCTTCTGGCTCAGGGCGCAGGACATGAGGAGATAGCGGGCGTTGGCGATGAGGGTCATCACCGCCACCTCCAGATAGGTCCCGCCGGCGGCGATGATGGCAAAGGCCGCATACTCCCCGGCGGAGGCGTTGTTGGTGACGCTGGCCAAGAGAGCCTGGAGCGGGGAAAAGCCGGCGTTCCGGGCGGTGATGCCCAACGTAAAGGACACGGCAAGGTAGCCCAGGGCGATGGGCAGGCCATCTTTCATGCCGTTTCTCAGACAGGATCGGTTTGTTTCCAAGGGGGAATCCCTCCATTTCCGCAGGATATTATATACGATTCCCCGGCAAAGTCAACCGCCCCGGCGCCCTGCGGAGCGCAGTCCTCCGCAAAACGCCGGGGCAGGTCCCGGTTTTGGTCTTCTCTTGTTCCGGCGCCGCCCTCACATGGGCAGCAGGAGGGTGGCAAAGCGGAAGTACACCAGCAGGGCCAGGGCATCCACAATGGTGGTGAGGAAGGGGCTGGCCATTACCGCCGGGTCCGCCCCCAGCCGCTTGGCCGCGATGGGCAGCAGGCACCCCACGGTCTTGGCCACCAGGGTCACCACCAGCAGCGTCATGCACACCACAGCGGACACCAGGAAACCCACCCGGTCAAAGAACATGAGCTTTGCCATGTTCACCACCGCCATGGTGACGCCGCACAGCACCGCCACCCGGACCTCCTTCCACAGCACCTTCCAGGTGTCCCGGAACTGCACCTGTCCCAGGGACAGGGCCCGGATCACCGTGGTGGAGGACTGGCTGCCGCAGTTACCGCCGGTATCCATCAGCATGGGGATATAGGCGGTGAGGGCCACATAGGCCGCCAGGGCATGCTCAAAATTGGTGATGATCATGCCGGTAAAGGTAGCGGACACCATCAGAAGCAGCAGCCAGGGGATGCGGCTCTTCCACAGGGAAAACACGGAGGTGGCCATATAGGGCTTCTCCGAGGGGGTGATGGCGGCCATCTTCTCCATGTCCTCGGTGGCCTCCTCCTGGAGAACGTCCAGGATGTCGTCCACGGTGATGATCCCCATGAGGCGGCCCCCCTCGTCCGTGACGGGCAGGCTCAGCAGGTCATAGCGGCGGAACAGCTCCGCCGCGGCCTCCTGGTCCGTCTGGGGGCGGACGGCGGGGATGTCCCGCTCCATCAGCGCTCCCACCATCTCCCCCTCCCTGGCCAGGATCAGGTCCCGCAGGGCCGCGCTGCCCAGGAGCTTTTCCGTGGCGTCCACCACATAGCAGGGGTCCACCGTCTCCTTGTCCACGCCGGTGGAGCGGATGGCTGCGATGGCCTCGGCAGCGGTCATGTCCTCGTCCAGGGCCATGTACTCCACGGTCATGATGCTGCCGGCGCTGTCCTCGGGCCAGCGCAGCAGCTCGTTGATGGTCTGGCGGGTGTCCGGGTCCGCCTGGCGGAGGATGCGGTTCACCACCGGGGCGGGCATATCCTCGATCAGGTCCGCCGCGTCGTCGGCGGCCAGCTCATCCACCACGGCCTTCAGCTCCGTGTCCGTGAGCCGGCGGATCAGGAGTTCCTGGCTGTCCGGATCCATCTCCACGAACACCTCTGCCGCCCGGTCCTGGCGCAACAGCCGGAAGAGGATGGGCACCTGCTCCTCCGGCACCTCCTTCAGCAGCTCCGCCAGGTCTGCCGGCTTCACCGCCGAGAGCACGTCCCGCAGGGCGGCGTACTTCTTCTCCTCCTTCAGGGTATTCAAGATCTCATTGAGCAAAACATTGTTCACCATCTGTCCTTCCTCCTTTTTCAATCATCAGAATGTGGGGTCGTTCTTCATTCTTACTCGGAGCAAGGCGCAGAAGGGCCGGCGTATTCAGATGTCAGCGGCGGAGACAGACTCCGCCTGCCGTCGTCTTCGGCCCGCCGCGCCGCTACTGCTGCCGGATTCCATCCCCGTCACCTCCTGAACGTCAAAAATCTGGGCAAACGAAAAACCCCGTGCCGCCGCTTGAAACGACAGCACGGGGAAATATGCCTCTCACTGCACCGTTCAAGCTTTAGCATCACAAGGCGGTGAAGTCACATTATGCGGTACCTTCGTTTCGATATCGCCTGCTCAGACCAGCGCATGATGTCTCCATCATTTTGCGGCAGTGACCCATATC
>CALXDF010000069.1 GCA_944386995.1 uncultured Oscillospiraceae bacterium | reverse complement strand
GCGTTATCATGCTGCGCCTGATCTTCGTGGGCCTGACCTTCACCGGCGTGGACCAGAACTACCAGTACCTCATCAAGGGCGCCATCATCCTCTTCGCCTGCGCCCTGGATATGCGCAAGTACCTGGTCAAGAAGTAATCGAATCCATGGCCGCCGCGCCTCTCTCCTGCCGGAAAGCGGGAAGGGGGGGCGGGCGCCTGAATAAACTCCGGCCTCCGCCGGAGTTTATTTTGGCTAAAAAATGAGCAGATATGACAAATAAATCCATGTTTTTGGAGATGAAACATCGATATAATAATAGCAGAAAATATAGGAAACAGAAGGATATCTGTGGGAGGTTATCATGGAATACACCTTTTCCCCTGTGACCGATTTTGAAAAATTAGAGAAGGCGCTGGACAGCCTGTACGGCGCCCCGGAGCGTGCCCGGCAGGCCCAGCGCTACCGGGGGCTTGTGCAGGGGTTCGCGGACACCTTTGGACCGGCGGAGCGCTTGGCGGTATTTTCCGCTCCCGGACGCACGGAGATCGGCGGCAATCACACCGACCACCAGCACGGCAAAGTGCTGGCGGGCAGTGTGAACCTGGATGTGATCGCTGCCGTAGCTCCCAGCGCAGATCATACGATCCGCATTCAGAGCGAGGGCTTCCCCATGGATGTCATCGACCTGGATGACCTCTCCATTCATGAGGAGGAGAAGAATTCCTCCGCAGCCATCATCCGGGGCATTGCCGCGTGGTTTGCCCAGCGGGGCTGCAAAGTGGAGGGGTTCAACGCCTATACGACCTCCAATGTTCTGAAAGGCAGCGGCCTCAGCTCCAGCGCCGCCTTCGAGGTGCTGGTGGGCACCATTATCAACCATCTGTTTTACGATCAGCAGTGCACCCCCGTTCAGATTGCCCAAATCGGCCAGTATGCGGAGAACGTCTACTTCGGCAAGCCCAGCGGCCTGCTGGACCAGATGGCCTCCTCGGTGGGGAATATGGTGACCATCGATTTTGCCGACAATGCCAACCCCATCGTGGAGCGGGTGGACTATGATTTTGCCCACTCCGGCTATGCCCTGTGCATCGTGGACAGCGGTGCCGACCACGCGGACCTTACCGATGAGTATGCCGCTGTGACCCGGGAACTGAAGGAGGTCTGCGCCCACTTCGGCAAGAGCGTTCTGCGGGAGGTGCCGGAGGAGGACTTCTATGCAGAACTGCCGACCTTGCGGCGGAAGGCCGGGGACCGGGCGGTGCTGCGGGCCATTCATATTTACGAGGATAACCGCCGCGTGGAGGGCCAGGTGAAAGCCCTGCGGGCCGGAGATTTCAGCACGTTTTTGAAACTGGTCACCGCCTCAGGCCTCTCAAGCTGGCGGTGCCTGCAAAATGTGATTCCCGCCGGCTATACCCACCACCAGGAGGTGGCGGTGGCCCTGATGGTGTGCGAAAAGCTGCTGGATGGCCGGGGAGCCTGCCGGGTCCACGGCGGGGGATTTGCCGGTACGATCCAGGCATTTGTACCCCTGGACATGCTGGACCATTTCCAGGCGGAGATGGAGCGCATCCTGGGGGACGGCTCCTGCCATGTGCTGTCGATTCGGCCGGTGGGCGGTGTGCGCCTGGTATAAGGCCGGAGAGTTAGGAGGATGAAAAGATGATTGATCAGTATATTGCCGCGCTTGCGGATTACGGCGTCCGCACCGGCCTGATTGAGCCGGCGGACCGGGTCTGGGCCGTCAACACCCTGCTGAACGTGCTGGAGCTCCAGGAGTACATTGAGCCGGAGGAGCATCTGGAGATCCCGCTGGAGGAGATCCTCAACAACCTGCTGGACTTCTCTGTCCAGCGCGGCGTGATCCAGGGGGATATCACCAGCCGGGATCTGTTTGACACCAAACTCATGGGCGTCCTGACGCCCCGGCCCAGCCAGGTGATCGCCGCCTTTCAGGAGCGGTATGCCCGCTCTCCCAAGGAGGCCACGGACTGGTACTACCAGCTCAGCCAGGATACAGATTACATCCGCCGCTACCGCATTGCGAAGGATGTGAAGTGGACCGCTCCCACGGCCTATGGAGAGTTGGATATCACCATCAACCTCTCCAAGCCCGAGAAGGACCCCAAGGCCATTGCTGCGGCCAAGGCGGCCCCCCAGTCCGGCTACCCAAAGTGCCAGCTGTGCCGGGAGAACGAGGGCTATGCCGGGCGCATGAACCATCCGGCCCGGGAGAACCATCGGATCATCCCCGTCACCATTGACGGCAAGGACTGGTTCCTGCAGTACAGCCCCTATGTCTACTACAACGAGCACTGCATTGTCTTCAACAGCGTCCACACCCCCATGAAGATCGAGCAGGCGACCTTCCGCAAGCTTCTGGACTTTGTCAAGCTCTTCCCCCATTACTTTGTGGGCTCCAACGCGGATCTGCCCATCGTAGGCGGCTCCATCCTGAGTCACGACCATTTCCAGGGGGGGCATTATACCTTTGCCATGGAGCGGGCACCGGTGGAGCGCGAGGTATCCTTCCCCGGATATGAGGATGTGGCGGCGGGGATTGTCAAGTGGCCCATGTCCGTCATTCGCCTGCGCTGCGAGGACGACAGCCGCCTGGTGGAGCTGGGGGGGAAAATCCTCTCCGCCTGGCGGGGCTACACCGACGAGGCCGCCTTCGTCTTTGCCGAGACCAACGGAGAGCCCCACAACACCATTACCCCCATCGCCCGGATGCGGGAGGGCCAGTTCGAGCTGGATCTGGTGCTGCGCAACAACATCACCACCCCGGAGTACCCCATGGGCGTGTACCACCCCCATCCGGAACTCCACCATATCAAAAAGGAGAACATCGGCCTCATCGAAGTTATGGGCCTGGCGGTGCTGCCCGCCCGGCTGAAGGGGGAGCTGGGCCATCTGGCCCAGGTGCTGGCCGATGGCGGCGACCCGGCGGCCTGCGAGGACCTGGAGAAGCACGCTCCCTGGGCGCAGGAGCTGCGGCAGCAGTATACCTTCACGGCGGAAAACGCCATGGGCATCCTCCAGGCGGAGGTGGGCAAGGTGTTTGCCCGGGTTCTGGAGCATGCCGGAGTCTACAAATGCACACCGGAGGGCCGGGAGGCTTTCCTGCGGTTCATTGAGAGCATCAAATGAGAATAGGAGGGCGATTGCAATGAAAACCATTCTGGTGGCCGGCGGCGCCGGCTATATCGGCAGCCACATGGTGGCGCTGCTGGTGGAGAAAGGCTACGATGTGGTGGTGGTGGACAACCTCTGCACAGGTCACAAGGAGGCTGTAAAGGGGGCCCGGCTCTGCATCGGCGATGTCCGGGACCGGGAGTTCCTGGACCGGGTGTTCACCGAGCATACGATCGACGGTGTCATCAATTTTGCTGCCTTCTCCCTGGTGGGGGAGAGCGTCACCAACCCCCTGAAGTATTACGGAAACAACGTGGCTGGTTCCCAGTCCATGCTGGAGACCATGGTCAAGCACAAGGTGGATAAGATCGTCTTCTCCTCTACCGCCGCCACCTACGGTGAGCCGGAGAAGCAGCCCATTGAGGAGACAGACCGCACCGAGCCCACCAATCCCTACGGCGCCAGCAAGCTGGCCATCGAGGGGATGCTCAAGTGGTGCAGCCGGGCCTATGGCATTAAATATGCCGCCCTGCGCTACTTCAACGCCGCCGGCGCCAATACGGAGGTGGGCATCGGCGAGGACCACAACCCGGAGAGCCACCTCATCCCCATCGTGCTCCAGTGCGCCCTGGGCAAGCGGGACCATGTGGGCATCTTCGGCGACGACTACCCCACCCCCGACGGCACCTGCATCCGGGACTACATCCACGTCCGGGATCTGGTGAGCGCCCACCTGCTGGCCCTGGAGTACCTGGACAAGGGCGGCGAGAGCGGGCCCTTCAACCTGGGCAACGGCACGGGCTTCTCCGTCAAGGAGATCATCGAGACCGCCCGGAAGGTCACCGGCAAGCCCATCCCCGCGGTGGTGGAGCCCCGGCGGGCCGGGGACCCCTCCGTCCTCATCGCCTCCAACAAGAAGGCGCTGGAACAACTGGGCTGGAAGCCGGAGCGGGACCTGGAGCGGATCATCGCCGACGCCTGGACCTGGCACAGCAGCCATCCGGAGGGGTACGGCGACCGGTAAGAGCGCCGCCTGTACAAGAAAAAAGAGGGACACGCCAACAGGCGTGTCCCTCTTTTGCACATGAGAACCTTACAGCTGTTTCACCTGATCCATAAACCGTTTCACCGTGGGACCGTCCACCGGGTCGTTCATATCCCCGCTGGGCTTGGTGCCGTAGCCAAAGACGCAGCCGTCGGCGTGGCGCAGGTAGTCCGTGGTGTCCACGGTCATGCCGCTGCCCAGGAAGATGGGCGTATCCGGCACGGCGGCGCGGACAGCCTGGATCTTCTCCACCGGAGCGGGCTTGGCGGACTCGGCGCCGTCCACGATCAGGGCGTCGGCCATGCCGCGGCTGATCATCTCCTTGGCCACAGTATCCAGGTCCCGGGTCACCAGAGGCGCGCCGTGCTTGCAGTAGATATCGGCAAAGATCTTGATATGCTGGGCCTCCAGCATTTTGCGGTAGCGGGCCAGCAGGTGGGCCTTGCCTACGATGGGGCCCTGGTCAGTGACCGTGGCGTCGGTGAGGACGTTGAGGCGGATAAACTGGCAGTCCGCCATTGCCGCCACCGCCATGGCGGATTTCCAGGAGTTGCGCAGGATGTTGATGCCCAGGGGCAGATCATAGCACTTGCGGACCTCCAGGGCCACCCGGGTCATGGCGGCCACGGTCTCCGGCTCGGTGGTCTCGGGATAGTAAGGATAGTCCCCCAGGTTCTCCACGATCATGGCGGAGATGCCGTTGCTGGCCAGAGTCTCCGCATCCTGGAGGGCGTGGTCGATCACAGCGGTCATGCTGCCGCCGTAGTTCGGAGCGCCGGGGAGAGGGGGCAGGTGGATCATACCGAGAATGGGATGTTCTGTGCCGAACAGGGCTTGCAGTTCATTGCGTTTCATAGGGGACCTCCTCACAAAATTGATATCTGGTATATCAGATTGGCAACAATATATCATGTACCCTCCGATTTGTCAAGGGCTTTTTTTGCCCGCAGCGCCTTGGCACAGTCGGCCACATAGACCGCCACCCGGCGGATATGGGCTACCATCAGCGCCTCGCTCCGGTCCGCCTGACGCCCTTCCAGGGCGGAGAGGATCTCCCGATGCTCCCGGTGGGCGGGAAGAGGCTCCTCGATATAGCTCATCTGGGCGATCCGGCGAAAGCTGTAGTCGATGGTGCGCAGGGTCTCGATCTGGTTGGTGAGATAGCTGTTGCCGGCAGCCTGGCGGATCACGTTGTGGAATGCCACGTTGTGCTGGTGGATCTCCTCCTGATGGGTCCGGTAGTCAGGGAGCAGGGGTTCCACCGCGTCCAGGAGCTGCCGCATCTGGTCCAGCTGCGCCTCTGTCAGGGCGGCGCTGGCATAATAGGCGGCTACCCCCTCCAGGGAGCTGCGCATAAAGGCGATCTTCAACATATCATCAATGGAGATGTCCGCCACATAGGAGCCGCTGCGGGGTTTGGTATAGATCAGCCCCTCGGCCTGGAGGGTACGCAGTGCCTCTTTCACCGGGGTCGTGCTGACCTGGAGCATTTGGCCGATGGCCCGCTCACTGAGCTGTTCCCCGGGGCCAAGCTCCCCCCGCAGGATCATGCCGCGGATGATATCTGCCACCTGTTCCCGCAGGGGACGGGATGCCACGATCTGTTTGGCTGGCTCGGTCATGGGCGGCGCCTCCTCTCTGCAAACTTAGACCCAGTTTATCATAAATCCGGCGCTGGCGCCATAGGGAATTTTCGCAGGCGGAGCCGGCGGACAAAAATAATTTGAATCACAGGCACGCCTGTGGTAGGATGAGAAAAAACACCGGAGGCGAAAGGATATGACAGCGTTTGAGAGCCTGCCCTATTGGGACCACCTCACTGGGGAGCAGCGGGATTTTGTGGAGCGAAGTGTCCGGACGGCAGCATTTTCCAAAGGGGCGATGGTCCACGGCGCGGAGGGCTGCCTGGGACTGGTCGTGGTGCGCCGGGGAAGGCTCCGGGCCTATCTCCTGTCGGAGGAGGGCAGGGAAGTGACCATCTTCCGGGTGGAGGAGGGCGAGAGCTGTGTGCTGTCCGCCTCCTGCGTCATCTCCCAGATCACGTTTGAGACCCATCTGACCGCGGAGGAGGATACGCAGCTGCTGGTGCTGCCGGCGGGGGCGTTTCAGCGGCTGACGGAGGAGAACATCTATATCCGCTGTTTCCTCTTTGAGATGGCCACGGAGCGGTTCTCGGAGGTCATGTGGGTCATGCAGCAGATCCTCTTCCTGGGGTTTGACCAGCGCCTGGCCCTGCTGCTGGTCCAGCATGTTCAGACCACCGGCCAGATGACGCTCCGCCGGACCCATGAGGAGTTGGCCCGGGATCTGGGGTCGGCCCGGGAGGTGGTGACCCGGATGCTGCGCCGCTTTGCCGACGAGGGCCTGGTGGAACTGCGCCGGGGCGCGGTGGAAGTGAAGGATTTTGCGGGACTGGAGCGTATCGCCGGGGCGGCACCGGGACGGCCATAGAAGCGGACGCGCATATGGCGGATGGGGCGGCGCTTGCCGCCTAGTTGGCGGGATAAATACACCGGAGGAGGATCAGAGTGGATCGGCGATATGAGCGGCTGGATTTGATGTATAACTTTAACGGTGCGGAGCAGCACCTTTTCCCCGTGGTCCTTTTGGGCGGGGAGGATGTGGTGCTGGTGGACTGCGGATATCCGGGCTCGCTGGAGATGCTGGAGGAACAGCTGCGCCAGCACGGTATCCGTCCCGATGCGGTCACGAAACTGGTGCTGACACACCAGGATGATGACCATATAGGAACGGCCGCAGCGTGGAAAAAGAAATATCCTGCAGTAGCGATCGTTGGTTCCCGGACGGAAACGCCCTATCTCTCCGGGTACCGGAAGAACCTGCGGCTGCAGCAGGCGGAACAGCTGCAGGACAGCCTGCCGGAGGACCAAAAGGACTACGGGGAGCAGTTTTGCAGCCGGTACAGAGCCCTCGCCCCCGTTCCTGTGGATCTGCAGGTGTCCGGCGGTGACCGGTTCGGATGGGGCGGCGGCTGCGAAGTGGTCACAACACCGGGCCATACGCCGGGCCATATTTCCATCCGCGCCCTGGACAACGCGTTTATGGTGACCGGGGATGGCGCGGTGGCAGAGGACGGGGAACTGGCAATCGCCAACCCAGCATTCTGTCTGGACCGGGCGGCAGCGCAGCGGTCTCTGGACCTGGTGGCCCAATATCACTGCCGGGAGTATCTCTGCTACCACGGCGGACTTGTTGTGCGGTAGGCCGGTGGTGGGACCGGCGGCACCGGCGCGAAAAGAAATTTTTGCCAAGTGTGATCTGGTCACAGAATCTCCGCTTTTTTCAGGGTATACTAAGGACAGAAAACGAAAGGAGGCCATCATTATGGCGATTACACATATCACGAAACAGAACTTCAAGGAGGAGGTTCTTCAGTCGGATCTCCCGGTGCTGGTGGATTTCTGGGCGCCCTGGTGCGGCCCCTGCCGCATGCTGGCTCCGGTGCTGGAGGAATTGGATGGAGAACTGGCAGGGAAGGTCAAGGTAGCCAAGGTCAATGTGGACGAGGAGATGGACCTTGCCGCCCAGTTCCAGGTGGCCAGCATTCCTACCCTCATCCTGTTCCGGGACGGCCAGGCGGTGCGGCGGAGCGTGGGCGCCCAGCCCAAGGAGCGTCTGGCGGCCATGTGCCAGTAAGCGGAGCGGGCCGCGCCCTGTAAAAAAGAGCGGGCCAGCCCCCCAAAGCTCGGGAGACGGCTGGCAAAGTATTTGCAGAGACTGCTTGACACTTGCCGCGGGGCAGGATACAATGGGCAGGAGAAGGAACCCAGAACGCTGAAAACCATTCGCCAATGATAGAAAAGGAGAGTCGCTATGGAATTGAAAGGCAGCAAGACCGAGGCCAATTTGATGGCCGCTTTCGCCGGTGAGAGCCAGGCCCACACCAAGTATCAGTACTACGCCTCCAAGGCCAAGAAGGATGGCTATGAGCAGATTGCCGCCATTTTCCAGGAGACAGCCGCCAATGAGAAGGAGCACGCCAAGATTTGGTTCAAGCTCCTCCATGACGGCGCAGTTCCCGGCACCACGGACAATCTGAAGGATGCCGCCGCCGGCGAGAACTACGAGTGGACCGACATGTATGCCGGATTCGCCAAGACCGCCAGGGAGGAGGGCTTCACCAAGATTGCCGCCCTCTTTGAAATGGTGGGTGCCATCGAGAAGGAGCATGAGGCCCGCTATCTGAAGATGCTGGGCAATATTGAGGAGGGCATCGTGTTCTCCCGGGATGGGGACAAGATCTGGCAGTGCCGCAACTGCGGCCATATCGTGGTGGGCAAGAAAGCCCCGGAGGTGTGCCCGGTCTGCGAGCATCCCCAGGCCTACTTTGAACTCAAGGCAGAAAACTATTGATCGACAGGGCCTATATACATAGCACAGAGCCGCCGGCAGCCGCCGGCGGCTTTTTTCAATGACCGAATGCGCCGGCGCTCTTGCGCATTGCCGGAGAATCTGGTATAACGAAGGGAAGAATAAAGAAAAGGAACCAAGGCTATGGAGAGTTTGATTGTATCCCTCAACGCAGTGGCCCCCATGTTTTTTATGATGCTCCTGGGCTATTTTCTCAAGGGGATCCGCTTTTTTACGGACGCTGCCCTGAAACAGATGAACGCCCTAGTGTTCAAGGTGCTGCTGCCGCTGCAGCTGTTCCGCAGCGCCTACCAGGCGGATCTGGAGGAGGTGGTGGATGTCCCCTTCCTGCTGTGGAACGAGGGGCTGGTACTGCTGAGTTTCATCCTCTTGGCGTTGGTAGCGGTGCACACCGTACAGGAGCCGGGCAAGCGTGCTTCCCTGCTCCAGGGGATGTTCCGGGGGAATATCGCCCTGGTGGGCATGGCCATTGCCGAAACGCTCTTTGGCGAGGGCGAGACCGGTACCATGGCCATTCTGGTAGCGATCACTGTGCCGGTGTACAATGTGCTGGCGGTGCTGGCGCTGGAGATGTTCCGGGGCGGCAGGATGCCGGTGAAACGAGTTGTGAAGGAGATCGCTACCAATCCCCTGATCATCGGTTGCGTCTGTGGCCTGGTGACCAATCTGGCGGGACTGACGCTGCCGACCCTGCTCTTCAGCCCCATGGACAGTCTTGCGTCTGCGGCCACACCGGTGGCTCTGATCGCGCTGGGGGCCTCCTTCCATATGGAGCGGGTCAGCAGCGACCGGCGGGCCATTGCGGTGGGGGTGCTGATGAAGCTGGTGCTGCTCCCCCTGGCGGCCCTGTCCGTGGGGGCGGCCCTGGGGTTCCGGGGCGTGGAACTGGGAGCCATGGCCATCGTCTTTGCCGCGCCCACCTCTGTCTCCTCCTTCTCCATGGCCCAGCAGATGGGGGCGGATGCAGATCTGGCGGCCTCTATGGTGGTGTTTACGGGGATGTTTTCCTGCCTGACGATTTTTCTATGGACCTTTGCTCTGCTGCGCCTGGGATTGATGTAGATCCGCACCCGGGACGAAAAAGAGGAGTCCTCCTTATTTGGAGGGCTCCTCGTCTTCTTTCTTCTTTTCCTTTTTGCGGACCGTGGCCTGAACCACCTGGTGGTCCTCAATCCGGCTGACGTGGATCTGGAACTCCGGCAGATCCAGGTCGATGCTCTGTTCCCCGTCGTCGGGGATCATGCCGATCTGCTCAAAGACATATCCGGTAAAGGTGTCGCTGTCCTCGCTGTCCATAGAGACACCCAGAGCGTCCTCGATATCCCGCAGAGGAACGTTGCCGCTGATGGCCAGGGTACCGTCCTCCATGGGATCAATGCGCGGCTCATCCGCTGCCCGGCGGGCGGCCTCGCTGTCCAGCTCGCCGACCAGCTCCTCAATCAGATCGTTGAGCGTGATGATCCCGCTCATGCCGCCGTATTCATCCAGCACCACGGCCATGCGGTTCCCGGTTTTCTTCATATTGCGGAAGAGTACGTCGGCCTTGATGGTCTCGGGCACGAAATATGCAGGCTTCACTGCTCGGGACAGGACCGCCTGACGGCCCCGATCCTCCATGCGGAAGTAGATTTTGCTGTTGAGAACGCCAACGATGTTGTCCGGCGAGTCCTCGCAGATGGGGTAGAAGGTGTAGTGGCTGTCGTGGATGGTGCTGGCCCACTCCTCGTCGCTGTCCTCCATCCACAGCAACGTGACATCCGTGCGGTGGGTAGCGATTTCCCCGGCAGTCAAATCGTCAAACTCGAAGACATTCTGGATAAAGGCGCGCTCCTCGTGGTCAATGGCGCCCTTTTCACTGCCGGCGTCCACCATCATGCGGATCTCTTCCTCGCTGACCTGATCCTCCTCCTCGTTGGGATCAATGCCCATCAGGCGGAGCACCGCGTTGGTGGAGATGGACAGCAGCCAAACCACCGGCTTGAACAGCACGGAAATCGCGCTGACCATGCCGGAGATGGCAAAGGACACCTGCTCGGATTTCTTCATGGCCACCCGTTTGGGCACCAGTTCGCCGAAAATCAGCGTGATATAGGAGAGGATCAGCGTGATGATGACCACAGAGATGCTGTCCAGGGCGGAGCGGGACAGGGGAAGACCCAGGCTGGACAGCCAGTCCGCCAGGGAGTCGGAGAAGTTCTCCGAGGCGAAGGCGCTGCCCAGGAATCCGGACAGGGTGATGGCGATCTGGATGGTGGAGAGGAATTTTTCCGGCTGGCTGGTGAGCCGCCGCAGGCGGGCGGCTTTCTTGTTCCCCTGCTCTGCCATCTTCTCCAGCTTCGTCTCGTTGAAGGATAAAACGGCGATTTCCGCGCTGGCAAAAATGGCGTTCAGCGCCAGCATGATAAATTGGATCAGCAATAAAAAGCCTATGGAGTCTTCCACAAATCAAAACCTCACTCTCATATATTGCGGCCCAACAGACAGCACAAGGCATGGCCTGCGCACCCAACGGGCGCAGGTCATGCCTTTTAAAAACAAATATTCCAACAGACGGCGCGGGCCGGGTCTGTATCGCTGTCAGTGGTGTCCATAAGTACGGTCAATCTCCTGAATGCATCATAATTATCAACTATTATAGCAGATATATTTTGGTTGTCAAGAGTGGGGAGAAGCACCGTTTTCCGAAGCCCGCGGCCGCCCCCATGCGATGCCCCGCTCTGGGGGAACGGCCTTGCAAAGAACAGACAGATCTTGTATGATGGAAACGGTACAATGGCCTTCGTTGACTGGGGGTCCGCGGATCTAAGGAGGAAAGAAATGGACGATTGGAAGCTGCTGGAGGAAAATCTGCGTGGGAAGGGGTACACTGTGGAAACCTTCCCCGACCGCTGTGCGGCAGCAGAATGGATAGAGAACCAGATCGGCGGGAGAACCGTGGGGATCGGCGGCTCTGTCACAGTCCGGGAACTGGGGCTGTTTGAGAAGCTCTCGAAGCACAACACGGTATATTGGCATGAGGAGCCGCCTGAAAATATGACCGCCATGGAGACGAGACAGGCGGCGTCCCGGGCGGATATCTATATTGCTTCGGTGAATGGGATATCCCTTCAGGGGGAGATCGTGAATATGGATTATACCGGGAATCGGGTGTCCGCCATCTCCTTTGGCCCCCGGGAGGTCTATCTCATCATTGGGCGGAACAAGCTGGCACCGGACCTGCCCGCTGCGCTGGACAGGGTAAAAAATGTCGCATCCCCGCTGAACGCAAAGCGGCTGAACAGGAAAACGCCATGTGCAGTCCGGGGCGACCGGTGCTATCACTGCAAAAGCCCGGAAAAAATTTGCCGAAATCTGTCTATCCTGCTGGAACGGCCAGCGGGCGCGGAATACCATATTATTCTGATTGACGAGGACCTGGGATACTAAACGGTATGGCGTCGTGGCCAGAGCATAAATTCCTTGTTGTATTTTTTTTGTAATTATGGTATACTATCTCTTGCTTTTGAGGAGAGCACTCCGCAGGTATTCCCGTTGAGGGACCGGTCTCGCGCAATGGATGCCCGTGAACCATGTCAGGCGGGGAACCGAGCAGCATTAAGCGGAACACCATGTGCCGCGAGGGTGCCGGTCCGGAGGGGATGCCTGCGGAGTGCCCTCCTCCGGCCGGGGAGACAAGGGGGCATGTCATGACATGCCCTTTCTTCATATACAGAGGAGCGATGCACATGTACCAGGCGCTGTACCGCAAATGGCGGCCCAAAACATTTTCTCAGGTCATCGGACAGAAACACATTACCGAGACTCTCCAGCGACAGGTGGCGGAGGGCCGGCTCAGCCACGCCTATCTCTTCACCGGCACCCGGGGCACCGGGAAAACGACTTGCGCCAAAATCCTGGCCAAGGCGGTGAACTGTGAGCATCCGGTGAACGGGGATCCCTGCAATCAGTGCCCGTCGTGCCTGGGCATTGACAACGGGAGCCTGCTGGATGTGCTGGAGCTGGACGCCGCCTCCAACAACGGCGTGGACCAGGTCCGCGCCCTGCGGGAGGAGGCCATCTATTCTCCGGCCCACGTGAAATACCGGGTCTATATTGTGGACGAGGTCCACATGCTCTCCACCGCCGCGTTCAACGCCCTGCTGAAGATCCTGGAGGAGCCCCCGGCCCACCTCATTTTTATCTTGGCCACCACGGAACTGCAGAAGGTGCCTGCCACGATTCTCTCCCGCTGCCAGCGGTTTGCCTTCAAGCGGATCCTGCCAAAGGACATCGCGGCCCGGCTGCTGTATGTGGCAGAGCAGGAGAGCATTGATCTTGCCCCGGAGGGGGCGGATCTCATCGCCCGTCTGGCTGATGGGGCGCTCCGGGACGCCCTGAGCCTGCTGGACCAGTGCGCCGCCGTGGAGGGAGCCATCGGCGCCCGGGAGATCCTGGACGTTCTGGGGCTGGCAGGGAACCTCCAGACCGCCAAGCTGATGGAGTTGATTTTGAACCGGGATGCCCGGGGGGCCATTTTGCTGCTGCACCAGCTCTACAGCGGCGGCAAGGATGTGGGGGCGGTACTGGGAGAACTGAGTACCCTGGCACGGGACCTTCTGATCCGCATGACCGCCCGGGAGGGGGGCGAGGCCCTGCTCTCCGGGGGATATGACACCGCTACGATGGACGGCCTTTCGGCCCTGTGCAATGCCCAGCGGTTGATTCATATAACAACTCTGCTCCAGACCGTCAGCGCAGCTATGAGTGCCAGTGCCAACCGCCGTACCGACGCGGAGCTGTGCCTGCTGCGGCTGTGCGACGACACCCTCTCCGGGGATCTGACGGCCCTGGCGGCCCGGATCGCCCGGCTGGAGGAGGGGCGGGGGGCGGCTTCTGCTCCGGCAGTGAGAACGGCAGGGGTTTCCGCACAAGCCGCAGTTTCTGCGGTGCCTGCGCCAGAGGAAAAAGCGGCACCGGTTCCTCCGCCGGTGGAAGACGATATCCCCTGGGAGGAACCGCCGGAGCATCCGGAGCGTGTTCTGCCGGAGGAACCTGGCGTCCATGGGTCCCCGTTCCCCGGTGGAATGTCCGGCGGGGAGGGGAGTTTATGGGCTTCCCTCATCAACGACTATAAGGGGCGCCTTCCCGCTATGTACCGGGCTTTTCTGGACAGCGCCTGGGGGATGCTGGAGGGGGACCGGCTGACGGTGATCTGTGACAGCGACTTCACCAAGACCCAGCTCCACAATGTGAAGGTGCAGTCCGTCCTCCAGGAGGTGACCTCTGCCGCCACGGGGCAGCCCATTACCGTGGTGTTCCAGGTGGGGGAGCTGCCCCGGGAGCAGCCCCAGGGGGGGGCAGCGGTGCCAACTCACGACAAGATGGATGATTTGATCGGGTTCGGTAGCCAATTTGATAATTTTAAGGTAAAGTGAGGATATTTTTATGGCAAAGGGTGGATTTCCCAAGGGCATGGGCGGCTTCGGCGGCGGCAATATGATGCGCCAGCAGGCCCAGATGCAGCAGAAGATCATGAAGATGCAGCAGGAGATGGCCAAGGCCCAGGAGGAGGTGGAGAACAGCCAGTTCACCGCCTCGGTGGGGGGCGGCACCGTGAAGGCGGTGGTCAGCGGCAAGAAGGAACTGGTGGAGTTGACCATCAGCCCGGAGGCGCTGAACCCGGAGGATGCGGAGATGGTCCAGGACATGGTGGTCTCCGCTGTCAACGAGGCGCTGCGCCAGGCGGAGGACGCCATGAACAAGGGGATGGAGGGCCTGACCAGGGGGCTGAACCTCCCGGGCCTGGGACTGTAACAGCCAGCAAAGAACAAGCACCCTGCCGTTGCGGCAGGGTGCTTATGTTCTCTATGGGTGCTCACGGGCGGGCGCCGGGACAAAGGAGGGGGCGATCCGCTCCAGAAGCGGGGGAATCTGGGAGAGGGCGGAGACCTCGTAGTCCACGTGGACACCCTCTATCCGGGGTTTCCGGTGGGGATTGAACCAGCAGGTGCGGATGCCGGCGTTGTTGCCGCCCCGGATGTCCGAGGTGAGGCTGTCCCCGATGATGAGGGCCTCCCCCTTGTGAAAGCCGGGGATGGCGGCAAAGCAGGTATCAAAGAATTCCTTCTGAGGCTTGTGGAGACCCATCTCCTCGGAGATGAAGATTTTTTGGAAATAGGGGGCGATGCCGGCGCTGGCGATCCGCCCGGCCTGGACGGCGGCGGTGCCGTTGGATACCAGATAGAGAGCATACGCCGGTGCCAGGGCTTTCAGAAGCTCCTCCGCCCCAGGGATAAAATAGTGGCCGATGCCGAGAAAGTGTTCATAGGTCTGCCGGGCCAGGGCGCTGGAGCGCGTCACCCCCAGCTCCTGAAAGAGAATATCAAAGCGGCGGGTGAGGATCTCATCCCGGGTGAATTTCCCCTCCTCCAGCAGCCGCCACTGCTGGGCGTTGATGGCGCTGTACCGCGCCACGGTCTCCGCTGTGGGCGGAATCCCCAGATGCTCCAGGGTTTTGGTCAGGGCGGCGGCCTCCGCCCGGTGGAAATCCAGAAGGGTGTCGTCCAGGTCGAGAAAAATGGTGTTCAGCATTGGTGTTCCTCCCCAGTGTCAGTAGTAGGCCACCAGCAGGTCCACCACAGTGCCGTAGCTCTGGATCCCGTCGCTCTGGCCGTAGCTCTTGAGCATGGTGTCGTAGACCGCCTGGCTGACTGTGTCGATGGGGGACTCCCACTGGGCCCAGTAGGCGCTGTTGTTCTGGATGTCCGCCAGCACACCTTCGTCCAGCTGGCTGCGCAGTTCCTGCCACGCCTCGTAGTCCGCCCGGTACAGGGCATTGCTCAAATGGACATATCCGGTGAGATAGCCGGAGTAGGCATAGACGGGGTTGCCGCTCTGGGTGCTGGCCAGGATGGCAATGAAGTTGCACTCCTGCTCCGAGGCAATGCCCCGCTGGTGGGCCAGCTCGTGGGCGATGGTGCAGGGGAGATAGGCGGCGGGGCTGTCCACGTTCAGCACCGACTCCCCGGTGAACCCGGCATAGAACCCGGTGAACCCCATGGCGCTGAGGAGCTTGGAGAAGATCATGGGCTTGGGTACCCGGTCCTCCCGCTCCAGAAAGGGAAACTCGTCACAGAGATTCTCGTAGATACCGGTGCTGGCGGCAAAGATCTCCTCCCGGCTGACAGCAAAGAGGCCGTTTTCATCCCTGGGGATAGCCTGGGAGGCGGCGTTGACCTGTTCCGTGAAGTAGGCGGCCACCCGGTACAGCTCCGAGACCTCCACCTCCTGGGCGTAGAGGCCGCTCTTCTCCTGGAAGCCGTCGGCGTAGTAGTTGATGCCCCACACCAGACAGAACCAGTCCGCCACGGTCAGCACCACGCACAGGAGGATCAGGAACCCGCGGTAGGCCGCGGAGCGGCGGTGCCCTTTGGAGCGGTGGATCTTCACGGCGGATACGACGATATGAAGGACCACCCAGGCCCCGGCCAGGATGTACAGGATCTCAATCACCGGGAAGGACACCAGATAGCACACTGAGGCCACGGCATCCTTCATGGGCTGCGTCACCTCTGTGACCAGCCAGTTCATCAGATCCCGGTCGGTTCGGAAGATCAGAAACAGGGCCAGGAGGAACAGGAGGAGCAGAAGCCAGATGTGGAGCTTTTTATAGCGGGAGAAGAAGTTTTTCAAGGGGTATCCCCCTTCATGGGCGCGAGCAGGCCCCGCAGCGGCTCAACGTCGATGCCCTCCCGGGGCGGCAGGTCCTGGGGAGCGGTGTGGGCGGCGCAGCGGCGGACAAATTCCGCAGCCTGCTCCGCCGCATCGGGGAGGGATGTACCTTGGACCAGGGCGCCGGTGAGGACGCTGGCAAAGAGATCGCCGGTACCGTGGAAAGCGCGGGAGACAAAAGGAACCTGAACAAAGGAGGTATTCCCGGTGATTCGGTCAAAACAGGCCGCCCCAGTCTGACCTTCGCTGAGGCTGACGCCGGTAAGGACCACGGAGCGCCGGCCCTGACGGCTCAGCGCCTCCACCGTGCGGCGGAAGCCGTCCCTGGTGGGGGAGAGGCTCTCATAGGGCACATCCAACAGGAGGGCGGCCTCGGTGGCATTGGGGACGATGACGTCCGCCGTTTCCGCCAGACCCTTCATCGCCTGGCACATAGCGGGGGTGTAGGTGCGGTAGAGCTTCCCGTGGTCCCCCATGACCGGATCCACCACGACAATAGTGCCGGGGGAGCGGACGGCACGGATAAAGTCGGCGGCCAGGGCCATCTGGCGCTCGTTGCCCATAAAGCCGGTGTAGATGGCCTCAAAGGTGAGGCCCAGGCGCTCCCAGTGGGCCATGGCCTTTCCCAGCTCCTCGGTCATGTCCAGGAACGTGTTGCCGGTAAAGCCGCCGGTGTGGGTGGAGAGGTAGGCAGTAGGCAGGGGGCAGCATTGAAGGCCCATGGCGGATAATACCGGCATGACGATGGTTAATGAGCACCGGCCAAAACCGGACAGGTCGTGGATGGCGGCGATCCGGGGCGTTCGATTCACTCTTGTCATCTCCTACAAAATTTGAGGTCGATTTTTTTCTATTATATTCGGAAATTCCCTCTTGTTCAAGAGAAACTTCTGTGGTATACTAATATCCGTCGCAAGTGAGACAGACCTATACAGGCGGGTATGGTGGAATTGGCAGACACGCCAGATTTAGGTTCTGGTGGGCGACCGTGCAGGTTCAAGTCCTGTTACCCGCACCACAGAAACGCTTGTCAAATAAAAGATGGAGGCTTAGCTCAGCTGGTTAGAGCGCCTGCTTCACACGCAGGAGGTCACTGGTTCGAGTCCAGCAGTCTCCACCAGGAAGAAGCCCTTGCAGCCTTTGCGCTGCAAGGGTTTTCTGCTATTTTGGAAACTTTGGGGCTGTGCGCCATCGGCGGACAAAATCCCGCCTTGTGTTGCCGGATGTCGCTCTGTGTCCCCTCTCTGGCTGTATGAAACTGTACGGCTTTTCCTGCTGTCCCAGGGCTTCCCGGCGTCGGCGGCGTTCCCGCGGCTGTACGCTGCTGCTTACGCGCCCTCCCCGTCGGCTCCCAGCAGCGCCTCCAACTGCCGCAACTGTGCCAGTACCCGCTCCCGGCCCTGCCTGGGGGCGTAGGTCCCCGCCAGTAGTTGCTCCGAGGCCGTGTTCACCACCGCCGTCACCCCCGTGAACACCTCCGGCACCACATGGCTGTATACCCCCAGCGTGGTGCTGACGTCCCGGTGCCCCAGCAGTTTCTGCACCACCTTGGGGCTAATCTCCTGCTCCAGCAGCATGGAGGCGTAGGTGTGCCGGAACCGATGCAGGTTGAGATGCTGGTCCCCAAAGCCGTTTCGCTCCAGGAAGTGGCGGAAACTGGCCCGGAACCCGCTGTACGTCCGCATCCCCATGGTCCGGGTGCTGCAGAACACGAACCCCTCCGGCACCA
>CALXDF010000068.1 GCA_944386995.1 uncultured Oscillospiraceae bacterium | reverse complement strand
GCTGGACAAGGAGGAGCAGGTGGGCTGGCTGGAGGTGAACATCTCCTGCCCCAACGTCCACAACGGCGGCATGGCCTTCGGCGTCAGCCCCCAGGCCGCCGCGGAGGTGACGGCGGCGGTGAAGGCCGTCACATCCAAGCCGGTCTATATGAAGCTCAGCCCCAACGTCACCGACATCGCCGCCATCGCCAGAGCCTGTGAGGCGGCCGGGGCCGACGGCATCAGCCTCATCAACACCCTGCTGGGCATGCGCATCGACCTGAAAACCAAAAAGCCGGTGATCGCCAACACCATGGGGGGCTTCTCCGGCCCGGCCATCTTCCCGGTGGCCCTCCGGATGGTCTACCAGGTGTACGAGGCGGTGCGCATCCCCGTTGTCGGCATGGGGGGCGTCTCCTCCGCCGAGGACGTGATCGAGATGATGCTGGCCGGGGCCGCGGCGGTGGAGGTGGGGGCCGCCAACCTGGTCAACCCCTATGCCTGCCGGGATATCATCGCGGCCCTGCCGGCGGCCATGGAGCGGTACGGCATTACAAGCCTTGCGGACATCATCGGCAAGGCCCACTGAGAAAAGGAAGGAGAAATCGACATGGGAAAAGACGTGATCATTGCCCTGGACTTTGACAGCAGGGAGAAGGTGTTCTCCTTCCTGGATCAGTTCCAGGAGGAGAAGCCCTTTGTGAAGATCGGCATGGAGCTCTACTACGCCGAGGGGCCGGACATCGTCCGGGCCATCAAGGCCCGGGGCCACAAGATCTTCCTGGATTTGAAGCTCCACGACATCCCCAACACCGTGAAAAAGGCCATGGCGGTCCTCAGCGGCCTGGATGTGGACATGACGAACCTCCACGCCGCCGGGACAAAGGCCATGATGGAGGCCGCCATCGAGGGCCTCACCCGCCCTGACGGAACCCGGCCCCTGCTCATCGCCGTGACCCAGCTCACCTCCACCAGCCAGGAGCGCATGGAGGCGGACCTGCTGATCCATGAACCCCTGGACCAGGTGGTCATGCACTACGCCCAGTGCGCCGCCCAGGCGCACCTGGACGGGGTGGTCTGCTCCCCCCTGGAGGCGGGGAAGGTCCACGAGAAGTGCGGGAAAAACTTCCTCACCGTGACCCCCGGCGTCCGCTTTGCCGACGGGGAGGTGGGGGACCAGGTCCGGGTCACCACCCCGGCAAAGGCAAAGGAGATCGGCTCGGACTACATCGTGGTGGGCCGGCCCATCACGAAGGCCGAGGACCCTGTGGCCGCCTACCGCCGGTGCGTGGCGGAGTTTGTGGGGTAAAGCATGACATTCGACACCATTCTTTTTGACCTGGACGGCACGCTCACCGACTCCGGCCCCGGCATCCTCAACGGGGTAGAGTACACGGTGGAGCAGATGGGCCTGCCCCGCCGCGACCGGGCTTTTTACCGCCGCTTTATCGGCCCGCCCCTCCAGTGGTCCTTCCAGGAGTTCTGCGGCCTGGACAGCGAGCGGGCAAGGGAGGCGGTGCGGGTCTACCGCTCCTATTACAATGAAAAGGGCATCTGGGAGAATACCCCCTACCCCGGCATTCAGGAGCTGCTGGCCAGGCTGTCCGGAGCGGGAAAAACCCTGGCCGTGGCCACCTCCAAGCCGGAGCCTCTGGCGGTGCGGGTGCTGGAGCGCTTTGCGCTCATGCCCTACCTCCGCTGCGTGGCCGGGGCCTCGCCTGACGAGTCCCGGGATCAAAAGCCGGAGGCCATCCGCCGCTGCCTGCGGCAGTGCGGGGGGCAGGCTGTGATGGTGGGCGACCGCTTCTACGACATCCAGGGCGCCCATGAAAACCATATCCCCGCCATCGGCGTGCTTTACGGCTACGGGAGCCGTGAGGAGTTTGAACGCGCCGGGGCGGAGGCCCTGGCCGCAGATGCATCGGAGCTGGAGCGGCTGCTGCTCAGCGAAATGGAAATCAAAACGAAGGAGTGAAATAGATGAAAGAGAGAAAAGAACAGGTGGCAAAGGGGCTGCTGAGCATCCAGGCGGTGTTCTTCCGGCCGGAGGAGCCCTTTATCTGGGCCAGCGGCATCAAGAGCCCGGTGTATACCGACAACCGCCTGATCCTCACCGCCCCGGCGGTGCGGAACATGGTGGAGCAGGCCATCGCCGACACGGTGAGGGAGGTCTACCCCGACTGTGAGGCCCTGATGGGCACCTCCACCGCCGGCATTGCCCACGCGGCCATCGCCGGGCACATCCTGGGGCTGCCCATGGGCTATGTCCGGTCCCGCAGCAAGGACCACGGCCGCCAGAACCAGATCGAGGGAAAGCTCACCCCCGGCGAGAAGGTGGTGGTGGTGGAGGACCTGATTTCCACCGGCGGCAGCGTGATTGAAGTGGTGAACGTGCTGCGGGAGGCCGGGGCCGAGGTCCTGGGCATCGTCAGCATCTTCACCTACGGCATGAAAAAGGGCCTGGAGCGCCTGGCGGCGGCGAACGTGAAGAACGTGAGCCTGACGGACTTTGACACCATCGCCGCCGTGGCCGCCCGGGAGCACTATATCAGGGACGAGGACATTGCCCGGCTCATCGCCTTCCGGGACAACCCCTCGGACGAGAGCTGGATTGGAGGTACAAGGAAATGAGACACCTGATTGACATTCTGGAGCTGTCCACCGCGGAGATCGATGGACTGATCGCCAAGGCCGACGACATCATCGCAAACCCCGGCCAATACGCCCACAAGTGCGACGGGAAGATCCTGGCCACCCTGTTCTTTGAACCCTCCACCCGTACCCGGCTGAGCTTCGAGTCGGCCATGCTGCGCCTGGGCGGTCAGGTGCTGGGCTTCTCCGAGGCCGCCAGCTCCTCCGCGGCCAAGGGCGAGAGCGTGGCGGACACCGCCCGCACCGTCAGCTGCTACAGCGACATCATCGCCATGCGCCACCCCAAGGAGGGCGCCCCCCTGGTGGCCTCCATGCACGCCACGGTGCCGGTCATCAACGCCGGCGACGGCGGCCACAACCACCCCACCCAGACCCTCACGGACCTGCTGACCATCCACCGGGAGAAGGGGCGGCTGAATGACCTGACCGTGGGCTTCTGCGGGGACCTGAAGTTCGGGCGTACGGTCCACTCCCTGATCTCCGCCCTGAGCCGCTACACGGGCATCAAGATTGTTCTGGTGGCACCGGAGGAACTCAAGCTCCCCAGCTATGTGCGCCAGAACGTGCTGGAGAAGAACAACATCCCCTATACCCAGACCACGGATCTGGAGTCGGTAATGCCGGAGCTGGATATCCTGTACATGACCCGTGTCCAGCGGGAGCGCTTCTTCAATGAGGAGGATTACCTGCGCCTGAAGGACAGCTACATCCTGACCCCGGAGAAGCTGGAGAGCGCAAAGAAGGATCTGTGCATTCTCCATCCCCTGCCCCGAGTCAACGAGATCAGCGTGGCGGTGGACAGCGACCCCCGGGCCTGCTACTTCAAGCAGGTGGACTGCGGCCGGTACATCCGTATGGCCCTCATCATGAAGCTTTTGGAGGTGGAATAAGCAATGGTAATCGACGCGATTAAGAACGGCATTGTGATCGACCACATCACCGCCGGCAAGGCCATGGAGCTCTACCGGATCCTGGGACTGGGGAAGCTGGACTGCACGGTGGCCATCCTGAAGAACGTGGTCAGCGCCAAGCACGGGCGCAAGGACATCATCAAAATTGATCAGATTATGGAGCTGGACTGGGACGTCATCGGCTATGTGGACCCCAACATCACCGTGAACATCATCAAGGACGGCGTCCGGGTGGAGAAGCGGCAGCTCAAGCTCCCCGAGACCATCACCAACGTGATCCGCTGCAAGAACCCCCGGTGCATTACCTCTGTGGAGCAGGAGCTGCCCCACGTTTTCCGCCTCACCAACCGGGATACCCATGAGTACCGCTGCCTCTACTGCGAGACCAAGGCCAACTGAATACAGACAAAGACACCCCCGGCCGGTCAGGCCGGGGGTGCCTTTTTGCCGTCAGGCTATTCGTCCAATTTGAGCACGGCCACCGCAGCGTCAAGCAAACAGGCCGGAGCGGCTGTGCCGCGAGGAGGGAACCATCTTGGCCCGCCTATTCGTCCAATTTGAGCACGGCCATAAACGCCTCTGTGGGCAGCTGCACGCTGCCCAGGTTGCGCATCTTCTTTTTGCCCTCTTTCTGTTTCTCCAGCAGCTTCTTCTTCCGGGTGATGTCGCCGCCGTAGCACTTGGCCAGCACGTCCTTGCGCATGGCCTTCACCGTCTCCCGGGCGATGATCCGCCCGCCGATGGCGGCCTGGATGGGCACCTCGAAGAGCTGGCGGGGGATGTTGTCCTTGAGCTTCTCACACAGCCGCCGGGCCCGGGGGTAGGCCTTGTCCCGGTGGGCGATGAAACTCAGGGCGTCCACGCCCTCGCCGTTTAAGAGCAGGTCCACCTTCACCAGGTCGCTGGGCCGGTAGCCGGACAGCTCGTAGTCCAGGGAGGCGTACCCCTTGGTATTGGCTTTCAGGGTGTCGAAAAAGTCGTAGATAATCTCGTTAAGGGGCATCTCGTAGTGGAGCTCCACCAGGTTGGTGTCCAGATACTGCATGTCCTTGAACTCCCCCCGCCGCTCCTGGCAGAGCGGCATAATGTTGCCCACGTAGTCGTTGGGGGTGAGGATGGTGACCCGGACATAGGGCTCCTGCGCCTCGGCGATGGCCGAGGGGTCGGGATAGTTGTGGGGGTTGTCCACGGCGATCTCCGTACCGTCGGTCTTGGTGACATGGTAGATCACCGAGGGCATGGTGGTGACCAGATCCAGATCGAACTCACGCTCCAGCCGCTCCTGGATCACCTCGCTGTGGAGCATGCCCAGGAATCCGCACCGGAAGCCGAAGCCCAGTGCCACCGAGGATTCCGGCTCAAAGGTCAGGGAGGCGTCGTTGAGCTGGAGCTTCTCCAGGGCGTCCCGCAGGTCGGGGTATTTGGAGCCGTCCTCGGTATAGATGCCGCAGTAGACCATGGGCTGGGCCTTCCGGTAACCGGGCAGGGCCTCGGATGCCGGGTTCTCCGCGCCGGTGATGGTGTCGCCCACCTCCGTGGTCTTCACATCCTTGATGGAGGCGGTGAGGTAGCCCACCTGGCCGGCGGAGAGCTCCTCGCAGGACTCATAGCCCAGCGGGCGCAGGAGGCCGCACTCCAGCACCTGGTGCTGGGCGCCGGAGGCCATCATCTTCACCTGCATGCCCCGCTTCAGGGTGCCCTCCATGATGCGGAAGTAGACGATCACGCCCTTGTAGGCGTCATAATAGCTGTCGAAAATCAGGGCCTTCAGCGGGGCACTGGGGTCGCCCTGGGGGGCGGGGATGTTTTCTACCACATCCTCCAGCACAGCGGGGATATTGAGCCCCATCTTGGCGGAGATCTCCGGAGCGTCCATGGCCGGCAGAGCCAGGATGTCCTCGATCTCGTGCTTCACCCGCTCGGGGTTGGCCGCAGGCAGATCGATCTTGTTTACCACCGGCAGGATCTCCAGGTCATTCTCCATGGCCAGATAGGTGTTGGCCAGGGTCTGGGCCTCGATGCCCTGGCTGGCGTCCACCACCAGCAGGGCCCCTTCGCAGGCGGCCAGGGAGCGGGAAACCTCGTAGTTGAAGTCCACATGGCCCGGGGTGTCGATAAGGTTCAGCGTATAGGTCTCACCATCCGGGGCCGTATAATCAAAAGTCACGGCCCGGGCTTTGATGGTGATGCCCCGCTCCCGCTCCAGATCCATGTTGTCCAGGATCTGATTTTCCATATCCCGCTCGGCCACGGCGCCGCACTGCTCCAGCAGGCGGTCTGCCAGGGTGGACTTGCCGTGGTCGATGTGGGCAATAATGCTGAAATTTCGAATGTTCTGCTGTTTTACCATAACAATAGGAAACCTCCGTTTAGGGATAACCCGGTCAAAGCCCGGCGCAGCGGGTTTGACCGGGAGAGGACGCGCAGTGAAAGGGCCGAGTCCTGCCCGGAAGGGCGGGGCGAGGGACCTGGAACCTGCGAGGACGCGAGTCACCTCAGAGAAAAGGCAAGTCTGCGCAGGGCGGCGCGGAGCGCCGAAAGATCGAAGCAGAATAGGCTCCCCGCAAAGCGGCCGGGCTTTGTGGGGAGGACGTTATTTCGTCAGGTCCGACACCCGCTCGTCGGTGCCGTGGAGCACCTGAGCCATACTCTGGGCCAGACCCGGGTACTTCTCGGCCAAGGCCTGGTCGGACATGCTGGGGAATTCCCCCTCATAGGCGGCCAGGGCGTCGGTATATTTTGCCCGGCTCAGACACATATCCGCCTCTACGCTGCCCTTGTCGGTAGTGTTGGCGGGGGTGGAAAAATAGCTCTCATTGCCGCCGGCAGCCCGGTAAAGCAGCCGCAGCAGCTGATAAAGCGCGTCGCTGAGGTAGGACCCGGCGGCACTGATGGCGGAGCGATCCCCCATGGCCCCCAGCACATCGAACAGCAGGCAGGCGGTATTTACCACCAGCTTTTTCTGCAGGGTGGCCATAATGCTCCCCTTCAGGGAGCCTTTTTCCTGGCTGGCGTCGTACAACTCCTCGCTGACGATAATGGCGCCGTCCCGGCTGAGAGTCCGCCCCAGCATGAAGTCCGCGGAGACATTGTAGTAGTCACAGGCTCGGGTCACAAAGTTCAGGCCCGGCTCCCGAATCCCGTTTTCATAGTGGCTGAGCAGTGCCTGGCTGACGCCCAGGTCCGCGGCCGCCTTGCGCTGGCTGATGCCCCTCTCCTGCCGCAGCAGGGAGAGGGTCTGTGAAACACCCTCTCTCATGGTGCGAGATACTCTTTCTTCTATCTATACGAGAAGTATATTATAACCGAAGCAATACGGCTTGTAAAGAGAAAAGTGCGGGCCTGGGGGGAGGAATTCCCCTCTGCCGAGCCTTCGGATCACCGAGGACGGAGCGGGCCAACGACCCGTGAAATCCAAAAAGAAAGACACGCTGAAAGCGTGCCTTTCTTTTTGGAAGGGACGGTCAAAATCGATATTTCCCGTAACGGGACAAATCCGCCGCAAAGCGGCGGACCCAAATCGCAACCCAGCGTAAGCGGTTGCGATTTGGAAAGGAGGAGCAGCGGCGTGAGCGCGCTCTGACTTTTAAAAAAGTCGGAGCAAGCGATACATAAGCTTGCTCCGACATGGCGGAGTGGGAGGGATTCGAACCCTCGGACGGCTTATGGCCGTCACACGATTTCCAGTCGTGCTCGTTATGACCACTTCGATACCACTCCATAACGATAAAATCTGATGAAATTGTAGCCGCCATTGTAGCCGCCAATTCAGCAGCAGGTATTATTATAGCGGCAAAGGACTCGGAAGTCAAGGGAAAAAACGGGATTTTTTTGCGTTTTCTGGAAGAGAGGCCCCGCCGGCGGGAAGAATTTCCGAAACCAGCGAAAAAATTGTTTTCTTATGATGGAAAACGTGCTAAAATGACGGCATAATTTTCTGCGCAGCAGAGGAGGGAACCCAATGATTTGCAGCAATCTTTCCGCGGCCAACGGCCGTTTGACCTTTGCCGGCCGGGATACGGTGGAGTTGGCGGAGAAATACGGCACGCCGGTGTATCTGATGGATGAGCAGCGGATCCGGTACAACTGCCGGGTCTATAAGGAAAACATGGACCGCTATTTTCCCAGGGCCCTGCCTCTCTATGCCAGCAAGGCCCTGTCCTGCAAGCGGCTGTATGAGATCGTGGCGGAGGAGGGGCTGGGCACCGACGTGGTGTCTCCCGGGGAGCTGTACCTGGCCAAAAGCGCCGGCTTCCCCATGGACAAGGTGTTTTTCCACGGAAACGCCAAGACCGATGCGGACATCTGCTTTGCCATGGACTGCGGCGTGGGTTATTTTGTGGTGGATAATCCGGATGAGCTGGCGGCGGTGGACCGTTTTGCCGCTGAGCGGGGGATGGAGCAGAGAATCCTGCTGCGGGTGACCCCGGGCATTGATCCCCATACCTTTGAAGCGGTGTCCACCGGAAAGGTGGACAGCAAGTTCGGCATCCCCATTGAGACCGGCCAGGCCCTGGAGTTTGCCCGGCATGCCCTGTCGCTGGAGCATGTGCGGCTGATGGGCGTTCACGCCCACGTCGGCTCCCAGGTGTTTGTCAGCACCGTGTTTTACGATACCGCCGATATTATGCTCCGCTTCCTCGCCGAGATGAAGGAGAAACTGGGCTATGAGGCGGAGATGCTGAACCTGGGCGGGGGCTACGGTGTGCGCTATACCGAGCAGGATCCCACCGTGGATATCGGCTACGAGCTCTCCACCGTAGCCCGCCACATCCGGGAGGGCAGCGCCGCACTGGGGCTCCGGGAGCCCATGGTGCTCATGGAGCCGGGCCGGAGCATTGTTGCCGACGCGGGGATGACCCTCTATACCGTCCAGTCCACCAAGCGCATCCCCGGCTACCGCAACTATGTGGCCATCGACGGCGGTATGACCGACAATCCCCGTTACGCCCTGTACCGCTCGGCTTATACGGTATACCTGGCCAACAAGATGGATCAGGCGCGGGACTTTGTCTGTACCGTGGGAGGCCGGTGCTGCGAGAGCGGGGATATGATCCAGGAGAATGTGGCCCTGCCTGCCCCGGAGCGGGGGGACATTCTGGCGGTATGCACCACCGGAGCTTACAATTACTCCATGTCCTCCAATTATAACTCCATCCCCCGGCCCCCCATCGTCATGGTGGACGGGGCGCGGGACTATGTGGCAGTGCACCGGGAGACCTTTGAGGACCTGGCGCGCCGGGAGGCGTGATATGGCCTCCACGCCGGAGTTTGTCCGGTACGCCTGTGAGCAGCTGGCCGGTGCCGGGAGCATCCGGCACCGGAAGATGTTCGGGGAGTACCTGATTTATGTGGATGAGAGGCCGGTAGTGCTGGTGATTGGAAACACCGCCTATGTCAAGCGTCTGCCGGTGCTGGAGGACCTGGGACTCGCGGAGGGCTTCCCCTTTCCGGGCGGCCCGGCCTACTATGTGCTGGACATCGACGCGGCGGATCAGAGCCGGGACGCGGCGGCCAGGGCGGCGGCGGTGACGCCGTTTCCAAAGCCCAAAAAGAAAAAAAGCAGGAACCAGAGCGACAGCGGACCGTCCTGACAAGGGCGGTCCGCTGTCGCTGTCCCGGCCGGAAAGCAGCGTCTTCCGCCCCGGCCTTCCCAAAGCCGGGAAACTCCTTAAGCCTTTCTTAAGATTTTTTTAAGTCCATTGACTTCCCCCAATCCCCCTGCTATCATAACTGTACTAATACGATTAGGACAGTTTGGGGGTGGTCCCGTGTCCCTTACCGTGACCCTGCTGACCATCACGGCGGCACTGCTGGTCATCGCCGTGGGCCTCACGGCGGTCATTCTGCGCAAATAAAATCTGGAGAAAGGAGAGAGCAGTCTTGCTGACACTGAATTACCGGGATTCCCGGCCCATCTACGAGCAGATCAAGGACGGCCTTCGGAAACTCATCGTCTCCGGCGCCCTGCGCCCGGACGAGAAACTCCCCTCGGTGCGCGCCATGGCCACGGATTTGGCCATCAACCCCAACACCATCCACCGGGCCTACGGGGAGCTGGAGAGCGAGGGGTATATCTACTCCGTCCCCGGCAAGGGCAGTTTCGCCGCTCCGGTCCAGGCGCCCCTGGAAATCCGGCGGATGGAGCTGTTCCAGAAGCTCCGGGAACTGATTGTGGAACTGCGTTACCTGGGCGTCTCCGACGAGGAGATGATTGCCCTGGTGAAGGAGGGAGAGGCAAAATGATTGAAATCAAGAACGTGGTGAAGTCCTTCGACGGCTTCCACGCCCTGGACGGCACCAACATCACCGTCCCCGACGGCTCCATCTACGGGCTGGTGGGCCCCAACGGCGCCGGGAAGTCCACGGTGATCCGCCACATCACCGGCATCTACCGCG
>CALXDF010000067.1 GCA_944386995.1 uncultured Oscillospiraceae bacterium | reverse complement strand
CGGCGTCCCCGGCGGCGGCTACATCGGCGAGTTCATCATGTGTTCCGTGTTCTTCCCCGATCAGATGGCCATCGCCTACCCCATTGCCATCACCATCGGCAACCTGGTGGACCCCCCGGCTACCATGATCAACTCCTCCGGCGACTACGTGATCTCCTACGTGGTGGCCCGCTTCGTGGACGGCAAGGACTGGTTCCAGAAGGTTCTGGCTGCCCGGCGATCCGAGGGCAAGGCATCGAAGTAAAGCCCGATCCCGGTCCAACTGCCTGATTACATAATTACATAAAAATCATAATAAAACGTGGTCCGGCAAGTCTGCCGGACCACGTTTTTTCTTCCGCTCCGCCGCTCTCTACGGCTGTGCCCCAGAGACACCGCCCATCACACCGTCCAGGTCCTCAGCCTCAATAGTGAGCAGCTGCGCGTCCGTCGGGGCTTCCAGCCGGGCCACCCGGTCAGCCTGCCGGGAGACGATCTTCTCGAAGAGGTTGCGCACGTCCCTGGCATTGCCAAAATTTTCATCCCGCCTCTGGTAGAACTCCTCCAGATAGGTTTTTGCCTGCTCCGCCGCAGCCTCAGAGAGCTGGTAGTCACTGCGTTTGACCCGACCAGCAAAGATCTCATAGAGCTGCTCCCCAGTATAATCGGCAAAATAGAGATACTTGTTGAACCGGGATTTGAGTCCCGGGTTTGAGTCAATAAACCGGGGCATCCGGCTGGCATATCCCGCCACAATGACTACCAGATCATCCCGGTGGTCCTCCATGGCTTTTAAAACGGTGTCGATCGCCTCCTGCCCAAAGTCCTTTCCGCCATCGGCCGGCGCAAGTGTGTATGACTCATCAATAAACAGCACGCCTCCCAGCGCTTTCTGGATGACCTCCTGGGTCTTGAGGGCCGTCTGTCCCACGTAGCCCGCCACCAGGCCGCTGCGGTCCACCTCCACCAGCTGTCCCTTACTGAGGATGCCCAGGGCGCTGTAGATCTTCCCCACGATCCGGGCCACTGTAGTCTTGCCGGTGCCAGGATTCCCGGAGAACACCAGATGGAAGGACATGTCCGGGCACTTGAGCCCCCGCTCCTTGCGGAGATTTCGCACCTTGACCAGGTTCACCAGGCTGTCCACATCCCGCTTGACCTCCTCCAGTCCCACCAGATCATTCAGCTCCGCCATGGCCTCCTCCAACGTGGGACGAGGCACCTCAGCCCGCTCCCCGGAATTCTCCTCCGTCTGTCCGGCATCGTCACTCCGCTCCTCAGCCTCCGGCCTCGGCGTCTGCGCAGCAGGAGCCGCACACTTCTCCTCCGGTTCAGGCGGCTTCTTTTCGCTGGGTGCCGGACCCCAGAAGTCGCTGAAGAGGCTGCCGCTGCTAAGTTTCCGCTCCATGTCATCCAGCAGACCGGCAAGCTCTCGCTCCGTTTTTCCACGGAGATAGGTCTCCGGGCCCGGGGTGACGCGGCTCTTCCCCGTGCCCGCGCGATCGCAGATCTCAATGAGCCCCTGGTAGAGCCTGGTGATCTGCCGGCTCTCCGGGAAGGAGAAGTCTCCGTCATAGGCCGCGCAAAGGGTCAGCAGGTTCTTCTGAATCTCAGCGAAATGGCGGCTGTAGGCGGTACCCTCCCGCCGGTCCCACTCCACTAGTTGGCGGAAAAAGTCCGGTGTCTCTACATCTGCCCGGATATTCCCTTTGTAGTAGGCCAGGGCCCGGCGGAACTGCTGCTCGGTGAAGGCCACAGGCTTCTTCGTGTAGAGTTGGTTGATGGCCGCCACATCCCCCCGGCCGCCGCAGGCCCACACGGACAGGGTACAGGCGCGGAAGTACCCGTCCACCTCCTGGTCGGAGATCTTCAGTTCCCGCGGAAGGGCGGCGCAGAAATTGCCGACCGTGTCGGCGTAATCCTGGTGCAAACGGTTTGTTGTCATGGGCCACCTCCGGCGTTGTTCTCAAGAGGCAGTATACCACAGGGGCGGGAAAATTTCCACGGTCAGTCCACTTTTTCCTCCAGGGCCTTATGTGCCCCATACAGCGCGGCAATCAGCCCCAGGGCCAGCAGGAAATGCATCCGGAACAGCACGATGCCCCGGAGCAGGACGCTGCCCGCCACCAGGCCGGCCACCAGGAGCACCAGCAGAATGGGGATCACTTTGCTCTTTCCCAGGTTCTCGTCAAAGGCGTTTTTGCAGATATACTCCACCAGCCCGATCGACGCTGCCAAAATCGCAGCCAGGGCAACTAGATTCCCCGCCGTCACAGTCAGCCAGGGATAGGTTCCCTCCCCCAGCAGCCAGCCGATGGCGCCGAACGCCAGCCAGATGACGGCCAGGACATCCACATACAGGCACCCACAGCCGAGTGCCGAAAGGATTCGCTGCCCCGCAGTCCGCTTAGGCACCTCGGAGAGCACAGCGTCGCAGAAGGCCTTGTAGTCCTCCCCGATGACCGCCTCCATCGTCTCGCCCCGGCGCTGTCCCTCCAGCACCATTTCGGTGATATCCCGCCGGACACACTCCTGCTGGTAGGCGGTGGTGTTGGAGGCCCGCAGGTAGACGATGAGATCCGTCATCGTCCGGTTGTTCTCCGGCGTCAGTTGCCCCTCCAGCAGGTTATTTTCCTGCAACAGTTTCTTTGTCTTGCGGTTCATAGACAGCATCTCCTTTCGTCTCCTGCAACAAGTTGTCCACCGCCCGGCTGAGGGCCCGATAGTTCCGGACAAACAACGCCAGTTCCTGCTCCCCCGCCGCCGTCAGCCGGTAGTATTTCCGCTGCGGCCCCACCTCCGACTGCCGGTATACCGCCTCCGCCAGACCGTTTTTCTCCAGCCGCAGCAGCAGCGGATAGATGGTTCCCTCTGCGATCTTTCCAAAGCCGTAGTACTCCAACTGCTGGGAGATCTCATAACCGTAGGTTTCCTTCCGGCCGATCACCGCCAGGATACACCCCTCCAGGGTCCCTTTCAGCATCTGGGAGGGAATCACGGCACCGCCCCCTTCCCGTTCTATCTTGCATTGCAATGTAGTTTGCTATATTGTATCGCAAGATACCTCTCCTGTCAACTGTAGATTCCGCTATCAGCACGCCGGTTCGACAGCCCCTTTAAAATTTCCCCATAAACCGCGCAATTTCTCCTTTTCCCCCGCCGGGGGATGTGGTATACTATTGTGTTAGAAAATAACACGGGGGTTCACATGGAATATCTCTCCCACAACGTAACAGAGACGGAAAATCTGGGCCGGCGTCTGGCCGGGCATCTCCACAGCGGGGATGTGGTGGCTTTCTTCGGGGACCTGGGGGCGGGCAAAACCGCTTTTACCCGGGGGCTGGCAGCGGGCCTGGGGTGCAGGGGCCGGGTCACCAGCCCCACCTTCACCATTGTCAACGAGTACGACGGCCCCATCCCCCTCTTCCACTTCGACATGTACCGCCTGGGCGGCGAAGAGGATCTCTTTGACATCGGCTGGGAGGATTATCTGGCCCGGCCGGGCATCTGCGCCGTGGAGTGGAGCGAACAGGTGGCCGGAGCCCTTCCTCCGGAGTCGGTGCGGGTCACCATCCGCCGGCATCCGGAGCAGGCGGATTGGCGGGAAATCACAGTGGAGGGACGGGCGCTATGAAAATTTTATCCCTGGAGACGTCGGCCAAGGCGGTATCCTGCGCCGTGGTGGAGGGCGGGACGCCCATCGCCTCCGCCTGGCAGCAGACGGGCCTCACCCACAGCCGCACTTTGATGCCTATGGTGGAAGCCATGCTGAAAAACAGCGACATGGATCTGAAGGGGATGGACGCCGTCGCCGTAGCTGTCGGTCCCGGCTCCTTTACCGGGCTGCGCATCGGCATCGCCGCGGCCAAGGGGCTTGCCTGGGGGGCAGAGAAACCCTGCATTGCCGTTTCCACCCTGGAGGCCATGGCTGTTCCTCTCAGCCATCTGGAGGGGCACATCATCCTGTGCGCCATGGATGCCCGGCGCCAGCAGATCTACAACGCCCTGTTCCTGGCGCAGTCGGACAGCCTTACCAGGCTGGCAGAGGACCGGGCCGTCGCCCTGGAGGAGGTGGCCGGCGAATTGGCAGGGGAGACACGTCCCATCACCATCGTAGGGGATGGCGCAGCCCTGTGCCACGATTTCCTAAGCAAAGCCGGGATCCCCTGCCGCTTGGCCCCGGTCCATCTTCGCGCCCAGAGCGCCGTGGGCGTAGGCCTGGCAGCAGAGCCCTTGGCACAGGTTGGGAAACTTCTGGCAGCCCAGGAACTCTCCCCGGTCTATCTTCGTCTGAGTCAGGCAGAGCGGGAGCGGCTGGAGAAGCTCCGTGGGCAGAAATAACCTGGAGGCGACAGAAAGGAGACTTCCTATGAGCTGCTCAAAATGGCGCTGGGTTTCCAGTGGTATGGAAACCGTCGGCGCGTTGCTGCTTCTCATCACCTTTTTCGTTCAAAGAGGGTGGAGCCTTGTTAGCATTGCCTGTGCCGCACTGATGCTGGCCGGTATTGCCCTCTCCGCCGTTAAATGCCGCTGCCCCGTCTGCAGGCGGTATCTCTCCGGCCGGGTACCCCTTTCTGCTACCCGCTGCCCCTTCTGCGGAGCATCACTGTCGGAAGAAAAAGCTGCGCACAAATGAAAGATTTATGATAAAAACAGATATGGAGGACACTGCCATGAACACCGGCAAACTGCACATCGTCGACCACCCCTTGGTAGCCCACAAACTGACCATCCTGCGGGACAAAAATACTCCGACCAAGGACTTCCGGGAGTTGGTCAGCGAGATCGGCATGCTCATCACCTACGAGGCTACCCGGGATCTTCCCCTGACTGAGAAGGAGGTTGAGACCCCCATCTGCAAGACCGTCGCCCCCACGCTCAAGGGGAAGAAGTTCGCTGTGGTCCCCATCCTCCGCGCTGGTCTCGGCCTGGTGGATGGCGTACTGCGGATGGTTCCCTCCGCCCGGGTGGGACATATCGGTCTGTACCGCAACGAGGAAACACTGGAGCCGGTGAAGTACTTCTGCAAAATGCCCAAGGACATCGCCGAGCGGGATGTCCTGATCGTGGACCCCATGCTGGCTACCGGCGGCAGCGCCTCTGCCGCCATTGACTTCATGAAGGAGTATGGCTGCACCAACATCAAGCTGATGGTGCTGCTGGCCGCGCCGGAGGGGATCGAGCGGCTGCAGAAGGATCATCCGGATGTGGATATCTACTGCGGCGCTGTTGATGATCACCTCAACGAGCATGGCTATATCGTCCCAGGGCTTGGTGACGCGGGAGACCGTATTTTCGGGACAAAGTAAGGAAACCCTCCGGCCGAGCCGGAGAACAGCAGGGGAGGCGCTCCGATGGAGCGCCTCCCCCTCTTTTCTCTTTCCGCCTCTTTTCAATCCTCGCCCCGCTGCCGCCGGTCTTTCACAGGATCTCTCCGCTGTAAAGGCGGCGGCTGTATTCGTAGATTGCGTCCAGGAACGCCTGACTTGCCCCCCGTTTCAGAAGACCCACACGGTGGTTTTTGTGCCGCAGGACAAAGGCGCGGGCAATCTCCCGGATCTCCTGCTCCTCCGCCCCCTCCGGCACAGCGGGTGCGCTGAGTTCAAAGAGAATCGGCTGATCTTTGTACTGCTCTGCAAGGCGCTCCATGTCATTGATAGCTGTCTGCCCGGCCCACAGATCCACGCCCGCTTCGATCATACAGGGCACCAGAGTCTCATTTTTCCCACAGCTATGCAGTTCAAACGTAAGCCCCTTGCCGTGGCAAAAATCGGTCAGCCGCTTGAGATAGGGTACGATCATCTCCCGGCAGACATCCGGCGAGAAAAACGGGCCGTTCTGATGCCCCCAGTCGTCATGAACCAGGACATTGTCAATGGGCAGAATCTGTGTCATCCGGTCCACATATCGAATGAGCAGATCCGTGTGCCGGTCCAGAAAGCGGTGGACTCCCGGCTGCTGCTCCTCATCAATCAGCGCCACGGCAGCATTTTCCACATCCATCAAGGACATCAGCCTCTCCCAAAAGCCGGAGAGGATCCCCAACTGCACCATCTTGTCCGAGTCGCAGAACTCCCGATTGGCTGCTGCACACCCTTCCCAGTCCAGATCGTCCAAATCCGGAAGGGCAACATATTTCTCCCACTCGGAAATATCGGGAATCTTGGGATTGCCCGGGTGAACCGTAGCACCGCCCACCTCGGGCACATAATCCCATACCAGGTCATACCAGCTGCTGCGCATGCTGTTATCCTGATAAGGATAGAGGGGCTCTCCGTCAAACACCAGATGGGTCACCACGTTATCCGGATGCATCCGGGGGCGGAATACCAACACATCGCAGTTGCTCCAGCCGGGATAGGGCATCCACCAGGGCGTTTGTCCGGTAAGCGCCAGGCGGAAATTCTCCTTGGGGGTAACCGGCAGATTCCGCTTCGGATCTGCCGCGCCCTGGGGATTCATGGGATTTGCCCACTGCGGATATATCCCACTGCATGTCAGCTCGCTCTTGTCAAAAGGCTTTCTCTCCATCACGACGCTCCTCTCCACTGTCCGAATTCCGTGCGGGGCAAAGCCGCCGCTGCTGTTTCCATTATACAGGCTGCAGCAGAGAAATACAATCCACAGACGCCCCATGCATTTTAATTTTTATCCTGTCCTCTGCCCGACAGGAAACCGCCCCGCTTTGCATCGCTTTCAAGCCTCCGCCCCCCTTTCCCAGTTTCCGCAGTGGTTCCGGCTGCGGAGCAGATCGCAGTAAAAGAGGGCCGGCAGGAGAAGATCCCGCAGCCCTCTTTTACTGCGCAGCAATGGGCAGCGCACAATCCATGCCACGCTGTCCGAGAGTGTTTTTCAATGTCCCCGCTTTTGCAGATCCGGAAGCTGCAGAACCTGCACAGCCCCCAGCGCCGCCGCCTCGTCGGGATCGTGGGTCACCAGAAGCACCGTCCTCCTCCGGCATCTGCTGCAGGTATCCGCCATGACCATCGCTTTCATTTCCGCATCCAGCCCTTTGAAGGGCTCATCCAGAAACAACACATCCCAGGGCGCCAGCAGGGCGCGGAGAATTGCCACCCGGCGTCGCATCCCGCCGGAAAACTCCGCCACGCTCTGACCACCGCAGCCCGCCAGCCCCACCGCCGCAAGCGCCTCTTCTGCGCCCCGGAGGGAGAGGTTCGGGTTTGTCAGGCGGAGATTCGACGCAGCGCTGAGGTTTTCGCACAGCCGGTCTTCCTGAAATACCGCGCTCTGCCGGAGGCCGGAAAGGCCTGTGACGGTGCCGCCGTCTGCTCTCTCCAGGCCCATCAGGATCCTCAGCAGCGTGGTCTTTCCCCCGCCGGAGGGGGCCATTACTGCGGTCACCGCTCCTGCCGGAAAATCTGCGGAAAAATCCCGGAGCACAGCCTTGTCCCCAAAAGACTTATCAAGGTGTCTCACCCGAATGGCACCCACGCGCTCACATCCTCTCCAGCCGATGGCCGGCCCAGTCCATCAGGGCTAAAAATATCTTTTCAAATCCCAGGCTTATCAGGATAATGACCACCGTCCAGGCCAGGAGGTCCGGTGTGTTGAGGTAGATCTTGGCCTGCTGCAGCTGCTCACCGATGGACCCCTCCGGCATGCCGATGACCTCAGCCGCCACCCCGGCTTTCCAGCTGAGTCCTATCGCTACCGTGCAGGCAGAGCGGAAATAGGGCAGCACCTGGGGGAGCGCAAGATAACGTGCTCTGCGCCCGGCCGGGATCTGAAAAACCCTGGCCATCTCCCAAAGATTCCGGTCCATCTCCTGTATGCCGGCAAGCACATTGGTGTAGACCACCGGCAGCACAATGAGGAAGGAGATGAGAGCCGCCAGATGCCGCGAGGAAAAGAGCAGGAGCGCCAGGATGATAAAGGATGCAACCGGCACGGACTTCACCGTCAGCATCAGCGGCGCAAGCAGCTCCCGCACGCGGGAAAATCGGGCAGCCAGCACCGCCAGGGCAGCCCCAAGGGCAGCAGCCAGGAGGAATCCGCTCCCGATGCGCACCAGCGAGGATGCAATGGAGGCCCAAAATGCCCCCTCCGCCGCCAGCTGCCCCAGGCGGGCGATCACCCGCACCGGGGATACCAGGAACAGGTCCTGACGAATTGCCATGCTGGCGCCCTGCCACACTGCCAGCCAGAAAATCACCGCCCAGAGGCGGATCCGTCCCGGTTTTCTCATCTCAGCGGCTGTAATAGAACCCGTCGTCCGGCAGCGCGCCGCCCACAGACTGGGGATTCTGCTCAAAGAGAACAGCGAGATAACCAGAGAGTTTCTCCTGCATTTCCGCGCCCTCCATAAAGGTGATGTTGCACTCCGGCAGAGCCTTCTCCGCCACCTGGGCGGGAACGATTTCATACTGTCCCACCAGCTGGGCGGCTTCCGCGGTGTTCCCGGTCACAAAATCCACAGATTCCTTGTAGTGATCCAGGAATGCGGCCACCGCCTCCGGGTACTGCTCTACAAAAGCCGTTCTGGCAACCACAACGCCGGTAACCATCGTGGAGGGCGCTTCGCTCCCGGACTGGCACTTGTCCCACTCCTCTGTCAGGTCCAGGGCTACCCGGATGTCAGGGCTCTGGGTCTGGGCGGTCGTAACAAAGGGCTGCGGCAGCATGGCGATGGCGTTCTCGTCGGCCATCAAGGCGGAGAGGCACTCGGCCTGCTCGCTCTTCCACTCCATGGTCACATCGGCCGCCGGGTCAATCCCGTTCTGTGCCAAGACGTAGTTGAGGGCATACTCCGGGGTGGTCCCCTTTCCGCTGGCATAGATGGTCTTACCCCGCAGATCCTCCACCGACTGAATGGAATCGCCCCGCTCTACAATATATACCACCCCCAAAGTGTTAATGGCCAGCACCTGGACTGCTCCTTCGGTGTTGTGGTAGAGCACTGATGCCAGGTTGGCCGGGATGGCGGCGATGTCCGTAGTCCCGCTGCCCAGGGCGGCGGAAGCCTCGTCAGTGACGGCGGTGATGGTAAAGTGATAGTTGTTGTCCGTGAGGGCGCCGGTGTCGGCCTCATTCATAAACTGTACCATCCCCATGGCGGTGGGCCCCTTCAGGGCCATGATATTGATGTCAATGGGTTCGGCTGCGGTCTGGGTGCTGTCCTCCGGCTCCTGGGCAGCGGAGGCATTGTTGTCGGCCCCAGCGCCGGCATTGCTGTCCGCCGTGTTGGAGGTGCAGCCCGCCAGCAGGGCGGCCGTTAGGGCCAGGACGCAGAACAGGGAGAGAAGCTTTTTCATCTGGATATCCTTTCTGTTTGAAAATTTGCGTGTTCGCATATTGATTTATTTTACCACGGCAGGGCGCGATAGTCAAAAGTTCCTGGTCGCCGAAGCGACATTTCTGCCCAAAAGGGGGGACGCAGCGTCCAAAACGGACCGTCCCGCGGCTCTCGCTTCAAGAGGGGGGCGGATGGGAGAAATACCGGTTTGACGGAGCGGCTTTGTCCGGATCCGCACCTGCAATCCCACCGCCGGCAGACTGAAGGGATGTGGATTTTTTCACAGTCCTGTGGTATCATCTTCTTGAAACAGCGCGGCAAAATGGAATGGGAGGCGTTCTGTTATGAAAAAAGTACTCGTTGGTTCCGCCATGTTAATGACCGGCATTCTTTCAGCCGTTATATTGTTGGCGGGTGCAATGGCTTTTCAGTTCGAGCACATCAATTTAAGCCCCTTCGCGATGACGATGCAGATCCTCACAACCTATGGCCTGACGCCGGTTCTGTATGCGGCGGTCGGGATTGCTGCAGTGGGCGCAGTCCTTGCGGTCCTGGGATTGAAAGAAAAGTGAACTGCATGCCCGGAGACCGGGGCGGCTGCGCCGGCTGAGGCAGCCTCTTTGCGCCAGACGCCGCGGACCGCGGATTTTACTTGACGCGGAAGCATGCCTGCCGCTATACTGGAAAGAGAACTGCACAAAAGACGGAGGCGGGATCATGGTAACTGCGGAACAGGTAAAAAATGACCGGGCGGTAAAGGCCTATATTGCAAAAGCCGACGAGTCTCTTTCAGCTCTGGGTTATACGGAGCACAGCTTCGCCCACGTGGGGCTGGTGGCCAACACGGCAAAATATATTTTGGAGACACTTGGCTATGACCCCCATCAGATCGAGCTGGCCCAGATCGCCGGCTATCTCCACGACATCGGCAACGTGGTCAACCGGGTGGACCACTCCCAGAGTGGGGCGGTCATGGCCTTCCGCATCCTGGACAACATGGAGATGGACCCGGAGGATATCGCTACGATTATTGCCGCCATCGGCAACCACGACGAGGGCACCGGCGTACCGGTGAACGCGGTGGCGGCGGCCCTGATCCTGGCCGACAAGTCCGACGTGCGCCGCAGCCGGGTTCGGGAGAAGGACTCCTCCAAATTTGACTTTCATGACCGGGTGAACTACTCGGTGCAGAAAGGGAGCCTGCGCATCAACGAGGCCAAAACCATTGTGGAACTGGAGTTGGAGATTGACACGGCATACGGCTCCGTGATGGACTACTTTGAGATCTTTATGGAACGGATGATTCTTTGCAGAAAAGCAGCGGAGAAGTTGGGGCTCCACTTCCGCCTGACCATCAATGGCCAGCAGCTGCTCTGATACAGGCGATAACGGACACCAGAAAGCAGAGCGGGGCGGTGGAAGATCCACTGCCCCGCTCTTTCGCTGTATCCGCAGAGAGATCCTTACTGAATCTCAACAACCTCATAGCCCGCGTCGGTTACGGCCTTGGTGAGGGCCTCGTCGCTGGCCTCCCCCTGGACGGCGGCGGTGCCGGCCTCCAGATTCACTGTGGCGGTGACGCCGGGCAGGGCGTTCAGCGCCTTTTCCACATGGGCCTGGCAGTGGGCGCACATCATGCCCTTGATGACGATGGTTTTGGTCATAGTTGGTTCCTCCTTGTTTTCTTTATCAGCCGCACCGGCGGCGGTTGGACTGGAAAAAGCGTCCGCTGCCACCCCATTCTGGAAGCTGGGCTTCCAGCGGCGCAGACGCAGGGCATTGGACACCACGCACACACTGCTCAGGCTCATTGCCGCGGCAGCAAACATTGGGTTCAGCTTGAAAGCGAAAGGCAGGTAAAACACGCCGGCGGCGATGGGGATGCCGATAGCATTATAAAAGAAAGCCCAGAACAGGTTTTCCTTGATGTTGCGGATCACGGACTTGCTCAGTTCCACGGCGGCCACTGCGTCATTGAGATCGCTCTTCATGAGCACCACATCGCTGCTCTCAATGGCGATATCCGTCCCGGCGCCGATGGCGATGCCCACATCCGAACGGGCCAGGGCCGGAGCGTCGTTGATGCCGTCGCCCACCATAGCCACCTTCTTGCCCTGCGCCTGGAGATCGGCCACACACTTCTCCTTATCCTGGGGCAGCACCTCGGCGATGACGTGGCGGATGCCCAGCTGCCTGCCGATGGCGTCAGCGGTGCGGCGGTTATCTCCGGTGAGGAGCACCACATCGATCCCCAGCTTCTGGAACTGTGCGATGGCGGCGGCGCTGGTTGGCTTCACGGTGTCGGCCAGCGCCATCATTCCCAGGAGGCTCCCATCCGCTGCAAAGAACAGCGGCGTCTTGCCCTCCCGGGCAATTTGATCAGCCAGGGAGTCAAAGCCGGACAGGTCGATTCCCTTCCGCTCAAAGAGGCGGCGGTTGCCGGCGAAGAGCTTCCGTCCCTCTACGGCGGCCTCCACACCTCCGCCCGGGGTCGCGGCAAAGTCACCGGCCTCAGAGAGGGCAATGCCTTCCTCTTTTACATGTTCCACAATCGCCTGCGCCAGCGGGTGCTCGGAAAGAACCTCCGCGGAACCCGCCAGGCGCAGCAGTTCTGTCTTCTCCACGCCATCGGCGGGAAACACGTCGGTGACCTTCGGCCTGCCTTCGGTAACCGTACCGGTCTTATCCAGAACCACCGTGTTAATATGGTGGAGAACCTCCAGAGCCTCTGCGGATTTGATCAGAATGCCGTGCTGTGCCGCCTTCCCGGTGCCCACCATGATAGCCACCGGCGTAGCAAGTCCCAGCGCACAGGGGCAGGAGATCACCAGCACCGCAATGGCGATAGACAGGGAAAAGCTGACGCTCTGGTGCCCCACAAAATACCACAGAAGCCCGGCCGCCACAGCGATGGTGATGACCGTGGGGACGAAGATGCCGCTGACCTTGTCAGCCAGTTTGGCAATGGGAGCCTTGGAGGAGGCAGCCTCGTCCATAAGCGTGATGATCTGGGAGAGCGTGGTGTCCTTGCCCACCCGGGTGGCTTTGATCTCCAGGTAGCCGGCCTTGTTGATGGTGGCGGCAATAACATTGTCCCCCTCCCCCTTCTCCACCGGCAGGCTCTCGCCGGTAATGGCGCTCTCATCCACAGCGCCGCTGCCGCTGAGGACTGTGCCGTCCACCGGGATGCGCCCGCCTTGACGGACGATGACCGTATCCCCGGCCACTACATCGCCGATAGGGAGGGTAACCTCTTTGCCGTCCCGAAGGACAACGGCGGATTCCGGTGCCAGGGCGATGAGGGCGGCGATGGCCTCGCCGGTCTTGCCCTTGCTGCGGGCCTCCAGATATTTGCCCACGGTCACCAGGGCCAGAATCATACCTGCGGACTCAAAATAGAGTTCCGGCATGTGGGAAACATTGCCCTGGATCACGGTAATAGCGCTGTAGATGATACCGGCAGCAGCCCCCAGCGCCACCAGGGAATCCATGTTTGGCGCCAGCTGGAACAGGCGCTTGAACCCCACGGAAAAATAAGCCCAGTTCACCACCAGAATCGGGATCAGCAGGACCACCTGGGCCGCTACGAAGCGGTAAAATCCGGCAACGCTGTCCGGCAACAGGACAGCAGGAAGGGGCAGCCCCATCATGTGACCCATGGCGATGTAAAACAGCGGAACCAGGAAAGCGATGGAGATGATGAGCCGCTTTTTCATCCAGGCAATGTGTTTGTCGCTCGCCTCCTTCTGGCTGTTTTTGCCGGCAGCGGTGGCAAGCTCTGCCCCGTACCCGCCGTCCACTACGGCAGCGACGATCTTGTCCGGCGAGGTTGCGGACTCGTCGTAGTCCACGGTCATGCTGCCGTTGAGGAGGTTGACGTTGACCTGGCAGACGCCCTCCACATGGGAAACGGACTTCTCCACGTGGGCCGAGCAGGCAGAGCAGGTCATACCTGTCACAATGAATTTATCGTGTTTCATAGCATTTACCTCTTTTCCAGAGAAGTTATGGCGGAAAGACGCCCCCGGAGCGAGATCCCTGGAGCTCCTGCAATATGTGTGCGCGGAAGATGGCTTTTCCCTTCCCTCTATAGGGCGCCGCGGTTTCCGCCGCTAACAGTGCAGCCCCGGTTTTCCTCTGTGCGTCAGCGCTGCCGCCCGCTCCATTCTGCAATCCTTTTCACGCCTTTTGTTTCCAAAACGGCGCTCCTCTGTAATATGCAAATCCGCAGGGGCCTGATGACGCGGCTACTTCATTAATTTTTGCAGCACGCACACCAACTCATCCACCACCTCATTATTTCCATTGCGGATATTCTCGGCTACACAGGTCTTAATGTGGGTGGCCAGCAGCTCTTTGCTGAAACTGTTGAGAGCAGCGGTAGCGGCGGAGACCTGCACCAGGATATCGATGCAGTAGGCGTCGTTCTGGAGCATTTCCTTAAGCCCCCGGATCTGCCCCTCGATCCGGCTGAGCCGGTGGGTGAGGCGGCGCACCTCCTCGTCGGTTCGGTCCTTATGCTTCCCGGTGGTGCAGCAGCACTCGCTCATAGCATGATCCCTCCCAGTTAGGTTCTGCAAACAATATATACCCCTAGGGGGTATTTGTCAAGTCCTGTTTGAAAATCTTCTGCAAAAAAACAGGAGGCGGATTTCCGCCCCCTGCTCTCAGCGCTTTTCCCCCGGCTTAAAGAGCAGCGCCGCAATGACGCCAAACAGCACCGCCGCAGCCACGCCGCCGGCCGCCGCAGTAAACGGGCCGGTAAAAATTCCCAGCCACCCCTGCTCCGCTACCGCCGTTTCAACCCCTTTGGCCAGGTTCGCCCCAAAGCCGGTCAGGGGCACCGTAGCTCCCGCCCCGCCCCACTCCGCAATGGGACCGTAGACACCCACGGCCTGTAAGAATACACCGGCCACCACATACCCCACCAGAATCCGGGCCGGAGTCAGCCGGGTTTTGTCGATGAAGATCTGGCCGATGGCACACAAAATCCCTCCGCACAGGAAGGCGTTCAAATACTCCATTCACCGCATCCATCCTTTCTCTTCCGTTCCGACTGATTTTCAATCAACACCGCATGGCAGATCCCGGGGATGCTCTCCCCCTGGAACGAGGAGGTTGGGGATAGCAGGGCCCCGGTGGGTGCAAAGAGCAGGCGGTTCCACCGCCCCTCCTCCATCTGCCGGAGGAGGTAGCCGTTGAAAACGCTGGCGCTGCATCCGCAGCCGCTGGCCCCGCAGTGCATATCCTGGCGCTCCAGGTCAAAGAGCAGAAGCCCGCAGTCGGTGTAGTTTTCCTCCAAAACTATTCCCTCCCGCTCCATCAGATCCCGGAGGATCTCACTTCCCAGCTGGCCCAGGTCCCCGGTGACAATCTGGTCATAATCGTCGGGTTTTGTTCCCGTGTCCCGGAAGAAAGCAGTCAGTGTGGCTGCCGCCGCCGGAGCCATCGCGGCCCCCATGTTGTTGGCATCGGTGATCCCGAGATCCTCCACCGTACCGCAGGTGACGTGGGTCACGGCTGGTCCGCTGCCGCCGGCCTCCAGAATCGTGCAGCCCGCCGCCGTGGCGGTCCACTGGGCGGTGGGGGTGCGCTGGGAGCCATAGGGCACAGGCATGCGGTATTGCCGCTCTGCAGTACAGAAATGAGAGGAGGTCATGGCAGCGGTCCGATGGGCAAAGCCGCCATCTAAAAACAGCGCCGCCAGGGCCAATCCCTCTCCCATGGTGGAACAGGCCCCATAGAGTCCGTAAAATGGGATCCCAGAATCCCGCAGGCCAAACGATGTGCCGATACACTGGTTCAAAAGGTCACCGGCAAAGATGAAGTCAATGTCGGAAAATGTCAGCCCCGCCTTCTCCAAAGCCCGGCCCAGCACCCGCTTCTGCATGGTAGCCTCCGCCTTTTCCCAGGTCTTTTCCCCGAAAAAAGCATCCTCGCTCAGTTCGTCAAAATAGGACGCCAAAGGGCCCCGGCTTTCGTGCCGGCCGCCGATGCAGGCGTGGGAGGCAATTACCGGCGGATGCAGGAGCCGCAGGGTCTGCCGGCCGATTTTTTTCTCCATGGGAATCCCTCGCTTCTGAATGATGTATCCCTATTGTGCGCAGAGCGGGAAAAATTATGAATACGGCAATAAAAATTGAGGTGCCGCCTGTTCCAGGCAGCACCCCGTCGAGATCGGCTGTTTGCGTGGGTTACTCGGTCAATTCAAT
>CALXDF010000066.1 GCA_944386995.1 uncultured Oscillospiraceae bacterium | reverse complement strand
CGGCCCCGTGCCAGATACCGGTGAGGATCCAGACAATCAGGATGTTCCGGATCCACTTGCCCTTGCTGCACCGGCTGCCCCCCAGGGGGAAGTACAGGTACTCCCGGAACCAGTTGGTGAGGGAGATATGCCAGCGCTTCCAGAACTCCACAATGGACTTGGAGATATAGGGGTAGTTGAAGTTCTCCATGAACTCAAACCCAATCATCCGCCCCAGGCCCACGGCCATGTCGCTGTAGCCGGAGAAATCGAAGTAGATCTGGAAGGCATAGGCCGCCAGACCCAGCCAGGCTCCCACCACTGTCAGCTCCTCACCGGACATGGCGAGGAAGGCGTCCCACATACTGCCGATGGCGTTGGCCAGGAGCACCTTCTTGGCAAGGCCCACGGAAAACCGCTCCACGCCGGAGACGAATTTCCCCAGACCCTCCTCCCGGTGCATCAGCTGCTCGGCCACGGACTTGTACTGGATGATGGGCCCGGCGATCAGCTGGGGAAACAGGGTAACAAAGGTGCCGAAGGTGATGATGTTCTTCTGCACCGGCGCGTCCTGACGGTAGACGTCGATGGTATAGGACATGGTCTGGAAGGTGTAGAAGGAAATGCCGATGGGCAGCGGGATCCCCAGCAGGGGCAGGTTCCAGCCGGTGATGGCGTTGATGCTGCCCATGAGGAAGTCCCAGTATTTGAAAAACACCAGGATGGCCAGGTTGAAAAACACCGATGACGCCACGGCCATCCGGGCTTTCTTGTCATTGGCACGCCACTTCTCCACCAGCATGCCGTGGGTATAATCAATCGCCGTGGAGAGGAACATGATCACGATATATACCGGTTCGCCCCAGGCATAAAAGAAGAGGCTTGCCAAAAACAGGAAGAGATTGCGCAGTTTCAGCGGTGACAGCTTATAGACCAGCAGTACCACTGTCAGGTAGAAGAACAGAAAAGGCAGACTGGAGAAAACCACAGGCTGTCCTCCTTTCGCTTACGTACAAATTGCGTCCGGGCAGCGAATTGCCGTGGTCCAATGGCCACGGCAATTCGTGCGCACGGAATTTCCTTTACAGGATCGGCGGCTTACAGCCCCAGAGCGGCGCTGATCGCACTGACGGCGGTATCCTGATCCTCTCCGGCCACAACCAGTGCCACCACATTGCCGCTGGTGATGAGGTCCGCGTTCTGCCAGGCCTCCGTGGTGGCCGGATACATGGCTCCGCCGTTGACCTGACTGTCAATGCGGGACTGGAAGATTCCCTGAACAGCCTCCACATCGTCGCTGTCGGCGCATTCCACCATAGCGATCTCATAGGCCACAGCGCTGATGGCCGCAGACACCAGCACGCTCTGCTTGCACTCGATATCGCCGAGTCCCGGGTAGAACGTCTCCACCAGGTCGTCGGTGACATCCATCATCATGGGCACCTCATCCAGGGAGGCGATGTAGTCCTCATAGACAACATTCAGGTCCGGAGCCTCCTGGGCTTTTTCACCGCAGGCAGTCAGGGCCAAGGCAGTGGCCAGCGCCAGGACCAGCGCCAGAATTCGTTTGATGCTCTTGTTCATATGGTTCCTCCTTTTGGTCGTTGCTCCGCCCGTTTGGGCCGGGCCGATGGATTAGACGGCGCAGGGCAAAAAAGGTTCCCTGATTTTTAAAATCTTTTCAAAGATTTTTTCAATTCCCGTCCACTCCCCCAAAACCCCAGGAGAAATTTTCCGGTTCTCTATAATTTTTCCATATGGGGACCTGCCGCCCGGAGCATCAGTTTCTTCGTACCCACCTGGTCAAAGGCCACCTCGATGAGGGCGTCGTTCCCCATCCTGCGCACAGACAGCACCATGCCCTGTCCGAAGGATCTGTGGCGCACCATATCCCCCTGCCGCAGCTCCAGCAGCCCTGGAGACGCCGGGGCCGCCTGGGCGGTGAATCCCCGGTCCGGCGCCGGACGAGCGGGGCGGCGGCGCACCGGCACCTCCCGCATGTGGGTCCGCTCCTCCCGAAGGCTGGAGCCAAAGTCGTGGTCGCCGAAAGCGTCGGCGGCCATGCGCGGCTGGGGCTTGCCGTCCCACCGGCTGTTCTCCGCCGGAACCTCCTCCAAAAACCGGGAGGGCAGGTTGGTGGTGGTGCGTCCGAAGAGCATGCGCTGGCGGGCATTGGTCATGGTGAGTTTCTCCTTGGCTCGGGTCATGGCCACATAACACAGCCGCCGCTCCTCCTCCATCTCCTCGCTCTCGCCGATGGCCCGGGCACCGGGGAAGATGCCCTCCTCCATCCCCACTACATAGACGAAGGGGAACTCCAGCCCCTTGGCACTGTGCATGGTCATGAGCGTCACGGCGTTATCCTTGTCCTCCACGCCGTCCAGGTCCGTATACAGGGCCACGTCGTTGAGGAATCCCGCCAGGGTGGGGTCCTCCGGCTCGCTCTCCAGGAACCCCAGGATGCTGGAGCGCAGCTCCTGGATGTTCTCCAGCCGTCCCCGGCTCTCCATGTCCCCCTTCTGCTCCAGGGCCAGGGTGTAGCCGGACTTGTCGCACACCAGATCGTAGAACTCCGGCAGGGGCAGTCCGTCCGCCTGGTCCCGGAGCCCCTCCAGCATCTGGTAAAAGGCCTGGAGTTTCCCTGCCGCACGTTTCAGGTCGATATAGGCATCCGCCTCCCGCAGCACCTCGTACATGGGCACCCCCTGCTGGTAGGCCAGCTCCTGGATGCGGTCGATGGTGGTGGTGCCGATGCCCCGGGCGGGGGTATTGATGATCCGCCGCAGGCGCAGGTCGTCAGCGGGATTGCTGACCACACAGAGGTAAGCCAGCATATCCTTCACCTCCGCCCGGTCGAAGAACTTGGTGCCCCCCACCACCTTGTAGGGGATGCCGTTGCGCTTGAAGGCCATTTCCAGAGCGTTGGACTGGGCGTTCATCCGGTAGAGGACCGCATCGCTGCGCCAGTCCCCGGTGCGGCCGTAGTCCGAGAGGACCTGGCTGGCCACATACTGGGCCTCGTCGCTCTCGCTGAAGGTGGTGCGGATCTGCACCTTCTCCCCTGCCCCGTTCTCTGTCCACAGGGTCTTGCCCTTGCGGCCCATGTTGTTTTTAATGACCGCGTTGGCCGCATCCAGAATGTTCTGGGTGGAGCGGTAGTTCTGCTCCAGGCGAATGGTCTTGGCCCCCCGGTACTGGTCCTCGAAGGTAAGGATGTTCTCAATGTTGGCCCCCCGGAAGCGGTAGATGCTCTGATCGTCGTCCCCCACCACGCAGATGTTCTCCCGCTCCCCGGTAAGGAGGCTGGCCAGCAGGTACTGGAGGTGGTTGGTGTCCTGGTACTCGTCGATGAGGACATAGCGGAACTTGCGCTGGTAGTAGTCCCGCACGGCCTCATTTTTTTGCAGCAGGCGGACGGTGTGGAGGATGATGTCGTCAAAGTCCAGGGCGTTGGCCTCCCGCAGACGCTTGTCATAGGCGGCGTACACCTTTGCGATCCGGGCCATGCGCCAGTCGCTGGAGGCGTTCATCCGCTGGGCAAAGTCCTCGTGGGATTCATTGCGGTCCTTGCTGGAGCTGATGTAGCTGAGAACCGTCCGGGGCGGGAACTCCTTCTCCTGGAGGTTCAGGTCCTTCAGCACATCCTTGATGACACGGCGGCTGTCGTCGGTGTCGTAGATGGTAAAGGAGTTGGTGAACCCCTCCCCCAGGTCCTCCATGTTCCGCCGCAGGATCCGCACGCAGGCGCTGTGGAAGGTGGCGGCCCAGATGTCCAGCGCCGCGGCGCCGCAGGTCTTCTGCAGGCGCTCCTTCAGCTCCCCGGCGGCCTTGTTGGTAAAGGTGATGGCGATGATCTCCCAGGGCCGGGGAGGCTCCACCGCGCACAGGCGCCGGGCCCGGTTCCAGTCCTCCTCCTGCGGCTCCTGCGGAAAGCCCTCCAAAAATTGGAGATCCTCCTCCGTGACCCAGCCGGGCACCTCCTCCGTATCGCTGCCCCGGCCGAATGTGAGAAGGTTGTCCACCCGATTGATGAGTACGGTGGTTTTGCCGCTTCCCGCCCCTGCCAGCAGCAGCAGCGGTCCCTCCGTGGTCAGCACGGCCTTTTGCTGCTGAGGATTCAGTCTGGCGTAGCGCCGGGCGATGACAGCGCGCCGGGCGGCGCAGTAGCGTTTAATAAAATCCTGCGTCATGGTGTTCTCTCTTTCTATCTGAATTCCTTGAAAAGGGCGGCCTGAGGCCGCCGCGTCTGTCCTGTAGCTTTCTATTGTAGTACACTTTTTTCATCCGGTCAATGGACGATTCGGCGGGAATTTCCCTGGACAAGCACTGCTGTTCGGGAGCGGTCTTTCCGGCTGCGGCAGCCGCGAATCATAGGGAAGTGCTGCTGTACAGAAACGCAAAACGGAGATTTTCCTGTTGCCTTTTTCCCCACGTTTGATATACTGGTTGAACAGACTTGACACAATCGGAGGTTTTTTCCATGCTCTCTTTCCGAAACGACTACAGCGAGGGGGCCCATCCCTCGGTGCTGCACGCCCTGGAGGCCATCAACCTGGAGCAGATGCCCGGCTACGGTCTGGACCGCTGCTGTCAGGAGGCGGCGGATGCCATCCGTTCCCTGTGCGCCGCACCGGAGGCGGATATCCATTTTCTGGTGGGCGGCACCCAGGTCAACAAGACTGCCATTGCCGCCTTCCTCCGTCCCTATGAGGCGGCCGTCGCCGCCGAGAGCGGCCACATCTGCGTTCATGAGACCGGTGCCGTGGAGCAGGACGGCCACAAGGTCCTCACCGTCCCCGCGGCAGACGGAAAGCTGACGCCTTCGCTGCTGCAAGGGGTGCTGGACAGCCACAGCGGCGAGCACATGGTGCTGCCCCGGCTGGTATACCTCTCCAACACGACCGAGCTGGGCACCGTCTACAGCCGGGAGGAGCTGTCCGCTATCAGCGACTTCTGTCAGAAAAACGGACTGCTCCTCTACTGCGACGGGGCGCGGCTGGGGGCGGCCATGGCCGCCGGGGACACCACCTTTGCCGACTATGCCAGCCTGTGCGACGCCTTTACCATCGGCGGGACCAAAAACGGCCTGCTGTTCGGCGAGGCCCTGGTGATTGTCCGTCCGGCCCTGCGCACCCACTTCCGCCACTGCATGAAACAGCAGGGCGCCATTCTGGCCAAGGGCTGGCTGCTGGGGGTGCAGTTCTCCGCCATCCTGCAAAACGACCTGTATCTGGAGCTGGCCCGCCACGCCAAGGCCCAGGCAGACAAGATCCGCGCCGCCTTTCAGGAGCTGGGGATCCCCTGTCTGGTGGACTCCCCCTCCAACCAGATCTTTCCCGTCCTGCCCCTGGAGAAGGCCGCCGCTTTCCAGGCCTCCTGCGCCTGTGAGGTGCAGCAGAAGGTGGGCGACGACGGCCTGTGCGTCCGGCTGGTAACCTCCTGGGCCACAAAGGACAGCGACATCAATGCCCTTGTAAAGCTCCTGCGCGCCCTGTGAACGCCGCAGCAGAGAGGAGATGACTTCCATGCGCAGAAGTGACCGGGCTGTCACCGCGCCCGATGCGATCCGGGGCATCCTGGAGCGGTGCAAGGTCTGCCGTCTGGCTATGCTGGACGGAGAGGGGCTCTACATCGTGCCCATGAGTTTCGGCTATACCTTCGAGGGTGGGCGCCTCACCCTCTACCTCCACAGCGCCCGGGAAGGGCGGAAGATCCGTGCCCTCTCCGCCTCCCCCCAGGTGGCCTTTGAGATGGACGGCGGCCACGAGCTGGTGGCGGGGGATGCCCCCTGCGCCTACAGCACCAACTATGAATCCATTACCGGCACAGGCCGGGCGGTGTTCTGCCAGTCGGCAGAGGAGAAAATTGCCGGCCTCCGGGCCATCATGGCCCACCAGGCCGGGCAGGAGTTTGACTTCACCGGGCCGATGGTGCGAAACGTAGCGGTCTTTCGCATCGAGGCGGATGCCTATACCGCCAAGGCCCGGCGGGGATAAGGGACGCCGCAGGGTCCCCTTCCGGACCGGCCATGCAGGAAGGACTGTCTTGCACTGGGACTGTAAATTTCTGCTGTCCGTCCCCCGTCCTTGAGGCTGGGCCATTCAGAATCTGATGAGGTAATCGAGATGAAACTGAAAAATTCTTTGCTGGTCGTAACGGATCTTGACCGGTCCGTTGCGTTTTATCCAACCGTTGGATCAAGATCCCGTGCCAAAACCGACCTCTTTATCAATGCCAACGTGCGCTCTTTGATTCCCCTCCACCAATAAAGGCTGCTGTATTCGCATCGAGCCGCTGATAGGTATCGAGCCTCCCCCGTATGGTTTGACCCATACGGGGGAGGCTCTGTTTGGTAGGTATCCGCCCGCATCCGCCGGGGCGTTCCAAGCCTGTAGGGAGTCTGCGGGTCACGCCCGGTAGCCCGCCGCCACCCGGCGGCCGGTGTGCTGGATGGCGTGCCACTGCTTGGTGTCCCGGAAGAGGGAGAGCACCTGGAGCGGAAGCCAGGAGGCCATGAAGAGCGGGAATACCAGCAGGGTCTTTCCCATCCCCTTCAGGCCGTAGCCCCCCAGGAGGCACAGCGCCGCTCCCAGGGCCGCGGTGCCCGCATAGGCCAGGCACAGCCCCAGGAGCACCAGCGGCACCATGGACAGCAGCGAGGAGAGGTGCAGCGCCGCATTCACCCCCAGGAGGATGCCGGAGACAGCCTGGGAAAAGGGGGCCAGCAGGAACATGGTCATGTCCCAACGGAGCACAGGGCGGGGGCTGTCATCCTCCCACAGCTTTCCCAGCTCCTGCCGGGCCACCTGCATGACCCCGCTGCACCACCGCTTGCGCTGGCGCAGGGACAGAAGGAAACTGGTGGGGGCCTCGTCGTAGGTCAGTGCGTCGTAGACCCAGTGGACCCGGTAACCCAAACGGGCGCACTGGGCGGAGAACTCCGCGTCCTCGGCGATGGTGCTGGTATTCCAGCCTCCCAGGGCCTCCAGCACCTCCCGGTGGACGGCAAAGCCCGTGCCCACCAGCTTGCATGAGAGGCCCAGGGCCGCCCGGGGCCGGTTGAAGCTCCAGTCAAAGGCCGCGAAGTACAGCCCATAGCACCCGGAGATCCCGCTCTGAGTGGGGTTGGCCGCCATCATCCGGGACTTGCACACCCGGGCGCCGGACACAAAAGCGTCGTTCATCCGGGCCAGGAAGTCGGGATGCAGCACATTGTCCGCGTCAAAGACCACAAAGGCGTCGTAGTCCTGGAGCATCAGCTGGCCCAGAGCCTGGTGGAGGGCGTCGCCCTTGCCTCGTACGCTCCCCAGACAGTGGATGATCTTCGCCCCGGCGGCCACAGCGGCGGCCTCGGTGAAATCGGTGCAGTTATTGGGCACCACATAGATGTCCCGGAGGTGGGCCGGATAGTTCTGGTTCAGCACGCTCTCTATCAGGTTCCCGATGACGGCCTCCTCATTGCGGGCGGCCACCACTACGGCGAACCGGGTGGCCGGTGCCGCTTTGGGGTAACGCCGGCGCTTTTTCAGGGTAAAGACCGCGATGCAGACAAAATAGACGGTAAACACTTTCAGTACCAGGGACAGCCAGAACGCAATTTCTTCCATGGCTCCATACCTCCTTGGGGCGTCATCTGCTGGTTCATGAATGGTTGAAAGGTGGTATGGTTGTATCATAACAGAGAGTTTTTAAGTTGGTAGTAGGGAAAGTATTAAGATTTATTTAAGATTCAAATTTCCCCTCCCGCCCGGGATCCCGGTGGGCTGCACCGGTTGAAAGCCGTGGCCATATACTGGGTTGGATTCCTCATCGGGAGGTGAATCTCTATGTCAGAAACCACCATGTGCGCCGTGGTCTGCCAGGTGCAGGACGACTCCCTTCTGGTCTGCGACCAGAGCAGCTGCCAGCAGGTGCAGGTCAATACATCCTGCGCCAGCTGCTACAGTGCCGGCGACCGGATCTGCATCCACTACAACGGCGCCATGACAAACAGCATCCCGCCCCAGATCTCCGCCGACTGCATCCACAAGGTCAGCAGCTGCAGCTGAGGGACTGACGCATGTAAGCCTGCCCATGGGGCAGGCTTACAGCATTTGTCGAAAAAGCGGGCCACTTTTTCGACAGAAAATGCAGCCTCCTGCGCGCAAGTTTTGTCCACGCAAGTCGGACAAAACGCACACTTGTAGGCTGTAATGTGTTTTTCCGACGCGCATGTCGCCGGAAAAACAGTCTCTATCTCTTTTGCGCCTGCGGTCGCAAACTCTGTGGGACTATTTCGTGGTTTTCGTAAGCCTGCCCATGGGGCAGGCTTACTTATTTTAATAGGTGCCGTTCCGCCGGTGCGCAGCCCGCCGTTTCGTCCTTCTTAAAAAAGTCTTAAACCTCTCCCCTCTTTTTTCTTAAACCTTCCTGTGGTACAATACGGGGGAAAGGTGGGAGCATTCCAAATGGCAAATATCCTGATCTGCGACGATGAGCGGGACATTGTCTCCGCTTTGAAGATCTATCTCTCCCCGGAGGGGTACAACCTGTTCGAGGCATACACTGGCCGGGAGGCCATCGACGTGGTGCGCCAGCACGACATCCATCTCATCCTGATGGACGTAATGATGCCGGAGATGGACGGCATCTCCGCCACCGCCAAGCTGCGGGAGGAGTGCAATGTGCCCATTATCCTCCTCACCGCCAAGAGCGAGGACACCGACAAGGTGCTGGGGCTCAACGTGGGGGCCG
>CALXDF010000065.1 GCA_944386995.1 uncultured Oscillospiraceae bacterium | reverse complement strand
CACGGTGCCGGTGGGATAAGGAGAGAACCATGGAATTACGGCTGAAGAACGGGGACTACATCCCCGACGGAACAGGCGGCGTGGTGCGCCTGAGCGGGGAGGAGGCCCTCCTCCAGCGGGTGCTGTTCCGCCTGAGCGCCCGCCGGGGCGCCCTGCCCATGCTGCCGGAGCTGGGGAGCCAGCTCTACCTGCTGGGGCGTGAGCGGGCGGAGGCCAGGCTGGCCGCCGCCCGGCAGTACGCCGCCCAGGCGGTGGCCCCGGAGGGGCTGCAGGTGGAGAACCTTACGCTGACACAGCGTGGGGACGGACGGATGGACCTGACGGTGTGGCTCCGGGGGGAGGACACCGCCCTCACCGCCACCGTGGTCGTGTGAGAGGGCGGTAAGAAGGAGGAGACAAGGGATTGAAGACCATTGACGAAATCTACCGGGAACTGCTGGAGGTATTTTCCAGCCAGTCCGGGTATCTGCCCAGCGCGTCCTGCGACCTCTCGGCCCGGCTCTACGCCGTGGCCGCCCAGGTCCAGGCACTGTATCTCCAGGCGGAATGGGTCATGGGCCAGGCCTTTCCCCAGACGGCCCAGGGCACCTATCTGGACTACCACGCCGAGACCCGGGGCATCCAGCGCAGCGTGGCTACGGCGGCGGAGGGATACCTCCGTTTCCAGGTGGACGCCGCCGTGGCCCAGGACCTGGCCATCCCGGCGGAGACGGTTTGCATGACCGTGGAGGGCCGGCGCTTTCAGACCGTGGAGGCGGCGGTACTGGAGGCGGGGGAGCTCTATGTGGATGTACTGGCGCAGGCCCTGGAGCCGGGGAGCGCCGGCAACGTGGCCGCAGGTACGGTCATCCGCATGGCGGTGGCCCCGGCGGGGATCAAAAGCTGTACCAACCCCGCTGCCTTTGTGGGTGGGGCGGACCAAGAGAGCGACGAGGCCCTGCGAGAGCGGGTGCTGGATAGTTTCAAGCGCCTGCCCAATGGGGCCAACGCCGCCTTTTACGAGCGGGAGGCCATGAATGTCCCCGGCGTGGCGGCGGCCAAGGCCGTGGGACGGGCCCGGGGCATCGGCACGGTGGATGTGTATGTGGCCACGGAGGCGGGCCTCCCGGACACCGCCCTGCTGACGGCCATTGAGACGGCCCTCCAGGCCAAGCGGGAGATCGCTGTGGATGTGGAGGTCTGCGCCCCCCAGGAGCAGACCGTGGATGTGACGGTGGCCATCCAGGCGGCGGAGGGGTACACCTATGACCAGGCGGAGGATGCCGCTGATGCGGCCATCCGGGCCCACTTCACCGGAAACCTGCTGGGGAAAGGGGTTACTTTGGCGGAACTGGGCCATCTGCTCTACAGCCTGGACAGCGTGGCCAACTACCGCTTTACCGCCCCTGCGGCCGATGTGGCGGCGGTGGTGACGTCCCTGCCCCGGCTGGGAACGCTTGCCATCAGCGATATGACGGAGGAGGAGAGCTGATGGCGGCATACGGAAACTGCCTGAGAAACCTCCTGGCCCCCCTGGGGGTCTACGACCTGAGCGCCGAGAGCCTCAGCGGCAGCGAACTGGACGCCATGGGCGCGGGGCTGGACGGCGCTGGCAGCGAACTGGACTGGGTGGAGCGGGAGAGCATTTTGGCCACGGCGGAGGACGTGGGGCTCACGCTGCGGGAGGATCTGTTCGCCCGCCGCCCGGTCAACTACGGCACCGCCCTGCGCCGCGCCGCCATTGCCGCGCTGCTGCGCATCAGCGGCGACAGCTTTACTCTCCAGGACATCAACAGCGCCATCAGCGGCTGCGGCATCAAGGCGGAGGCCCTGGAGATGGGGGAGGGGCACATCCGCGTTATTTTCCCCGACGTGGCCGGGGTGCCCGAGGGCTTTGACCAGATAGAGGGGATTATTCTGGACATCATCCCCTGCCATCTGGCCACAGAGTTCTATTTCCGCTACCTCACCTGGGCCGAGTGCGAGGCCGCCGGGTACACCTGGGCCATGATCCACGCGGCGGAGTACACCTGGCACGAGTTTGAACTGGCGGTATAGCGGGGGACCTCGGCGGGACACAGCGCATAGAATAAAACGGGCCTCGGGCCGGAAAGGGGAGGAGACGCGGTGCTCAACAGCAGAGATGTCAACCTTCTGCGCAGCGATGTGGCGGAAAACTGCCGCCGCTGGCTGACGCGGTGCCAGAACGCGGGGCTGGCCGTCCTGGTGACCAACACGGTGCGGGATGCGGAGTACCAGTCCTGGCTCTATGAACAGGGCCGCACCCGGCCGGGCAGTATTGTCACCAATGGGAAGGTCCCCACCTTCCACCATGTGGACGCCGGGCTGGCCTTTGACTTCTGTCAGAACGTGAAGGGGAAGGAGTACAGCGACCTGGGTTTCTTCCAGGCCGCCGCGGCCCTGGCCAAGGAGATGGGATTTTCCTGGGGCGGGGACTGGACGAGTTTTGTGGACCGTCCCCACATCCAGTGGGACGGCCGCGGCCGATATACCAGCGCCATGCTCCGGAAAGGCCTTTGCCCGCCGGACATGCCGCTGTGGGAGGAGGACGAGGAGATGACTCAAGAAACGTTTGACCGGATGATGGCGGATTATCTTGTCCGCCTGGGACAGCAGCCCCCCTCCGACTGGAGCGAGGACGCCCGCCGGTGGGCGGAGCAGACAGGACTCATCCGGGGGGATGAGAACGGGAACAAACGCTACAAAATGTTTGTCACCCGGGAGGAATTGGCCGCCCTGCTCCAGCGGACGGAGCAGCCGGCGGCGGAGGGAAAAGATGAATCGGCCCAATAAAAACCAGACGCCAGGAAGAGGGGCGGAGCTGCGGCTCCGCCCCTCTTCCTGATCCTTGGGGGAAACAAGAGAACTGGTGAGCCCAAAGACGGCGGTGACTGGGGGACCCGAATGCCGGCGCATTCCGGAAGGGCAGAAGGGAAAACGTGCCAAATCAAGGTTGTTTTCCGCAGGAAAAAGAGGTATACTATATCATTGAACTGTTATGCACTGAAATTGGGAGGAAATTCCGATGAAATTGATGGTCCTGGACGGCAACAGCATCGTCAACCGCGCCTTTTACGGCATCCGCCCCCTGACCACCAAGGATGGGCTGTATACCAACGCGGTCTACGGGTTCGTCACCACCCTCCAGCGTTTGCTGGAGGAGGAACAGCCGGAGGCTTTGTGCGTCACCTTTGACCGCCGGGAGCCCACCTTCCGCCACCTGGCTTATGAGGGCTACAAGGCCCAGCGCAAGGGGATGCCGGAGGAGCTGGCCCAGCAGATGCCGGTGCTCAAGGAGGTCCTGGACGCCATGGACGTGCCCCGGTATGAGCTGGCCGGTTACGAGGCCGACGACCTCATCGGGACCATCTCCCGGCGCTGCGAGGAGGCGGGCTGGGACTGCGTGGTGGTGACCGGGGACCGGGACAGCCTGCAGCTCATCACGGACCACACCAAGGTGAAGCTGGTGTCCACCCGCATGGGACAGACTACCACCAAGGATATGACGGAGAAGGCATTCCGGGAGGACTACGGCTTTGCCCCCGTCCATATGATCGACCTGAAAGCCCTCATGGGGGACGCCAGCGACAACATCCCCGGCGTCAAGGGCATCGGAGAGAAGACCGCCATGGCCCTGATCCAGAAGTACGCCTCGGTGGAGGAGATCTACCGCCTGCTGCCGGACATCGACGCCAAGCCCGCTGCCGTCAAAAAACTGGAGGAGGGCCGGGAGATGGCGGCGATGAGTTACCGACTGGCCACCATCGTCACTGACGCGCCCCTGGACTTTTCGCCGGAGGAGAACCTCCGCCGGCCGGCAAAGCCGGAACTCTACCAGGTGTTCCTGCGCCTGGAGTTTACCAAACTCATCGAGAAGATGGGCCTTGCCGGGGAGGGGAGCACCCCCGCCGCGGCGGAGGAACCGGCTGTGTCCGGCGTGTGCGAAAGCGAGATCGTCACAGACTGCGGCCGTGCGGAGGAACTGCTCGCCCTCTGGCGGGGGCGGGACCATGTATCCTGCCTGGCCCTCCCCGGTCTGGAGGGGGTCTGCGTGGAGTGGGGGGACGGGAAAACCGGCGGCAGGTCCGCCATATTTCTCCCCAGCCGTCTGGAGAAGTACAACGACGTCCTCCGCGCGCTCTTCTCTGCGGAGATCCCCAAGGTCTCCCACGAGGTGAAGGACCTGACCCGGACGCTTCTGGCGGAGGGCTTCCCCGCCGAAGGGTTCCGCTTTGACACGGCCCTGGCGGGCTACCTGCTGGACGCCACCGCCGGCCACTATGACTTGAACCGCCTGAGTGTGTCCTGGCTGAATCAGGAGGCGCCCAAGGCCAGTTACCTCGCAGACGGGGCCTTCACTGCCATGGGGGAGGACCCGGAGGCCCTGGGGGCCTGGATGAGCCACACGGCGCTGGTGGAGGCCCTGTATGGCAGAATGGCCCCACGGCTGGAGCAGATGGGCGTCCGGGACCTGTATGAAAGGGCGGAACTGCCCCTGTGCCGGGTCCTGGCGGAGATGGAACTGGCGGGCTTCCAGGTGGACGCCAAGGCGCTCCAGGAGATGGGGGAGGTCCTCACTGCCGCCATCGACACCCTGGAGCAGAAGATCTACACCTACGCCGGGGCCTTCAACATCAATTCCCCCAAGCAGTTGGGGGAGGTGCTCTTTGACCGGCTGGGGCTGCCCGCGGGGAAAAAGACCAAGACCGGCTGGTCCACCAATGCCGACGTACTGGAGAAACTCCGGCCGTATCACCCGATTGTCAATGAGGTGCTGGCGTATCGCCAGTACACCAAACTCAAGTCCACCTATGTGGACGGACTGTTGAAAGTCATCGCCCCCGACGGGCGCATCCACACCCGGTTCCAGATGACTGTCACCGCCACAGGGCGCCTGAGCAGCGCTGAGCCCAACCTCCAGAACATCCCCACCCGCACAGAACTGGGCAGCCAGCTGCGGCGGATGTTCGTGGCGGAGCCGGGGAAGGTGCTGGTGGACGCGGACTACAGCCAGATCGAGCTGCGGCTCCTGGCCCACATCTCCGGCGACCAGCACATGATTGCCGCGTTCCAGTCCGGGGAGGATATCCACACCATCACCGCCTCCCAAGTGTTCGGCGTGGCACCGGAGGACGTGACGCCCCAGATGCGCCGGGCCGCCAAAGCGGTGAACTTCGGCATTGTCTACGGCATTTCCGCCTTCTCCCTGAGCCAGGATATCGGCGTCACCGTGGCACAGGCCAAGGACTACATGGCCGCCTATTTCGCCAAGTACGACGGCGTCCACCGCTATATGGAGCAGGTGGTGGAGCGGGCCAAGGCCGACGGCTATGTGGAGACCCTGATGCACCGGCGGCGGAACCTGCCGGAGATCAAATCGTCCAACTATAATATGCGCTCCTTCGGGGAGCGGGTGGCGCTGAACATGCCCATCCAGGGTACCGCCGCCGATATTATGAAACTGGCCATGGTCCACGTGTTCAACCGCCTGAAACGGGAGGGATTGGAGGCACGCCTCATCATGCAGGTTCACGACGAGCTGATCGTGGAGTGCCCGGAGAGGGAGGTGGAGCAGGTGAAGTCCCTGCTCACCGAGGAGATGGAGCGGGTCATGGACCTGTCCGTCCCTCTGACAGCGGAGGCCCACAGCGGGAGGAACTGGCTGGAGGCCAAGTGAGGCCGATTTTAGAGAGAAAGGGAGTTTCCCATGACCTATACCATCACCCTCATGACCTATGACGACATCCCCCAGGTGGCCGCCATCGAGCGGCAGTGCTTTCCCGATCCCTGGTCGGAGCGGATGCTCCGGGAGCACCTGGACAACCAGTGCGCCGCAGCCCTGGTGGCAAGGGGGGAGGACGGCACCATCCTGGGCTACGGGGGACTGCTGGTAGTGCTGGACGAGGGATATATCACCAATATCGCCGTCCGGCCCGAGTACCGCCGCCAGGGGATCGCCGCAGATCTTCTGGGGGTGTTTGAGAACTTTGCCAGGGGGAATCGCCTGGCCTTTCTGACGCTGGAGGTCCGCGCCTCCAATACCGCAGCCCGGGCCCTCTACGAAAAACTGGGGTATACCCAGGCAGGAACGCGGCACAACTACTATGAACATCCCAAGGAAGATGCCATTATTATGACATTGGAGTTTGATTATGACACTGAAACTGTTGAACCTTGAAGAACTGAAAACTGCCTATGAGACGGACCTGCGGGAGGCGTTCCCGCCTGCGGA
>CALXDF010000064.1 GCA_944386995.1 uncultured Oscillospiraceae bacterium | reverse complement strand
TGCCGTGGTGGTCCCGGGCATATTCAAAGGCCGCGCGGATCTGGGCGAAGTCTGCGGAGATGTTGTACCCCCGTATGGTTTTTTCCAGGTGTTCGTACCGCTCCTCTACGGTTGCCATCTCACACCCCTCCTTTCTCTTGTATGCCGAGGATCTGGCGCAGCCGCCGGACATAGGGGCTCTCGCCCAGATCCACTTTTCCCCGGAGATTGGCCGCCGGAGCGATGGTCAGGCGGTCCTCCTCCGCCTCCAGGGTGACAAGACCCCGCTCGGCGAAGACCAGCAGGCCCACCAGCGTGCGCAGGAAGGGCTCCGCCCCGCCCACGGCTCCGGCCAGGCGGCGCAGGGCGGGCAGCCGGTCGCAGCCGGCGCCCCCGGTGAGGCGGGAGGCCGCCTGCCACAGCCGGACAAACTGGTCCCGGCCGGGCAGCATCCGGGCTGCCTCCTGGGGCGTCAGGTCCCCACCGCTGCGCAGGCGATCCGCCAGGTCCAGACAGACCTGCTCCCGGGCGCTGGGGCTGACGCTGCCCCGGAGATCAATGATTTGCAGCTGCACGGTGCGGCTGCCGCGGAATTCGTTGATTTGGAGATAGAAAGCCGCATCCACCCGGTCCCCGGCCTCCAGGCCGCAGCCCTCCCGGGTGGCGGAGAAATAGATGGCGTCAAAGATGTGCTTCCCCCGGCTCAGCCGCAGCTTTAAGTGCCGGTTCTGGCCCACGTTCTGCATGGACTCGATCTTGGCCCCCAGGAAACAGAACACCGGGCGGTTGTTGCCCGCGCCATAGGGCTCCAGCAGCCGCAGGGCCCCCACCTCCTCCAGGGTTACCAGCTCCGGGCGGCGGAGCACCACGTCGATCTCCAGGGAGGATACAGGCTTTTCCCCGCCGGCAAAGTCGCTGGCGCAGCGGTTGATGCGCCGGCGGAAGGCGGGGATGTTCTCCTCCCGGATGGTAAAGCCCGCGGCCAGCTCATGGCCGCCGAACCCCTCCAGCAGGTCGGAGCAGGACTCCAGGGCGGCGAACAGGTTGAACCCCCCGTAGCTGCGGCAGGAGCACTTGCCCAGCCCCCCGCTGAGATGGATCATAAAGCTGGGGCAGGAGAACTTCTCCGCCAGGCGGGAGGCGACGATTCCCACCACGCCCTGGTGCCACGCCTCGCTGGAGAGGACCAGGGCGCTGCGCTCATTTTTGGGCAGGGTTTCGATCTGCTCCACCGCCTGGGCGAAGATCTCCTGTTCCACCAGCTGCCGCTCCCGGTTGAGCTGGCACAGCTGCCGGGCCAGCTTCTCGGCCTGATTGGGGTCGTCGGTGAGCAGCAGGTCCGCCGCCAGCTCCGCCTCCCCCATGCGGCCGGCAGCGTTGATGCGGGGGGCCAGGACGAAGCCGATCTGGATGGAGGTGACCTCCTTGTCCAGAAGGCCCGTCTCCTTGAGCAGGGCCTGGAGGCCCAGGAAGTCGCTGCTGCGGATGGCCTTGAGCCCGCGGGAGACAATGGTGCGGTTTTCGTCGCTCATCTGCATCACATCCGCCACCGTGCCGATGGCGGCCAGGGTGCAGTAGCGGGCAAAGAGCTTGTCCTCCTGGCTCTCGCCCCCCAGTGCCAGCACCAGCTTCAGCGCCACCCCCACGCCGGCCAGCTGCTTGAAGGGGTAGGCGCAGTCGCTGCGGTGGGGGTCCACCACCGCGGCCGCGTCGGGCAGCACGTCCTTGCACTCGTGGTGGTCGGTGATGATCAGGTCCAGGCCCAGGGATTTTGCGTATTCCGCCTCCTCCACGCCGGTGATGCCGCAGTCCACCGTGATGAGCAGGTCCACCCCCTGCTCCCGCAGGTGGCGCATGGGCTCCTGGCCCAGGCCGTAGCCGTCCTCCACCCGGCGGGGGATGTACTTCACGCAGTCCGCCCCCCGGCTGCGGAGATAGTCCACCAGCAGCACCGTGGCAGTGATGCCGTCCACGTCGTAGTCCCCGAACACGGCGATCTTCTCGCCCGCGGCAATGGCGGCGCTGATGCGGGCGACTGCCTTGTCCATGTCCTGCATCAGGAACGGGGAGTAGGCCAGGCGGGTCTCCCGCTCCAAAAACACGTTGGCCTTCTCCACGGTATCCACCCCCCGGGCGGCCAGCACAGAGGAGACCAGATAGGGATAGCCCGCGTCCATCAGCTGCTCCACGGCCTGCCGGTCGCAGCGGCCGCAGCGCCAGCGCATATATTTCAAGGCCATCCCCCCTTTCTTGTTTAGGCATATTTATTTAGCCTATTATACCAGAGATATTCCCCCAGGACAATAGGGTTTTCCCGCCCCCGGCGCTGCCGGTTTTTGCCGCCAGGCAAAGGCGGCTCCCCTGGCCGCAGGGGAGGACGCTTCCGCCCCCCATTTTCTTTCTTGCTCATCGGCAGTCCCTGCTGAAAGGGCGGAGACGTTTCGCGTCTCCGGACGCGACCTACTTTTGTCGCCAGACAAAAGTAGGCAAAAGCTGGCTTAGGGGATGAAATTGTCGGACCTTATCGCCAAAGGGCGGCGAACGGTCCTCAAAATTTCACCCCCTAAGAACCCCCAAAAATTTACGTGGGCTGTCATTCGGAAAGCTGGGTAGTTGTCGGCGGCGCGTGGTCGGAGAACTGCCTCTGCGCTGATTCCCGCTGACGCTGACTTGGTGTTCTCGTTACCCACTGCGGCCTCCGACACCTGCGCCGCTTTCTGGCAGTATCTCCCGGTGCTGGGATCCCGAGCTCCCGGCCCCGATGCCCGCCCAGGTAGCGCTTAGCGGAGCGGAAAGCGCGGGGCCAGGAGCAGTGGGTGGACTGGTTACGGCGAAAGCCGCTGGAAACCCGGTTGAATGGTCAAGTCTTACAGGATTAAGGGCGCCCTTTTCTTTTACACCGTCCACGGCGCTTTTCTTTTCGGCAAGGCGAAAAGAAAAGGGGGGTGGAGCCGCGTCTCAGAGTGCGCAACACTCTGCTTCCCCGGCAGCTTTGCCGAAAATCAGAAAAGAAAATGGGGGGTGGAGCCGCCCTCCCCTGTGGCCAGGGGAAGCCGCCCTTTGCCCGGCGGCAAAAGCAGGTCGTCCCGCCGGGGGCCAAAAAACAGGCCCCGCCGGGGGGCTCTTCACCCCTCCAGCGAGGCTGTTGTTGGGAAAGCTGGGCCTTACCGTCCCAGCTTAGCCCTTAATTCGGCCCCCATCTCCTCGTAGCCGGGCTTGCCCAGGAGGGCGAACATGTTCTTCTTGTAGGCCTCCACGCCGGGCTGGTCGAAGGGGTTCACCCCCAGGAGATACCCGCTGAGACCGCAGGCGTACTCAAAGAAATAGATCAGCTCGCCCAGGGTGAAGGCGTTCTTCCGCCCGGCGTACACCACCACGTTGGGCACGCCGCCCTCCACATGGGCCAGAAGGGTCCCGTCCATGGCCTGGGTGGCGATGTAGTCCATGTCCTTGCCGGCCAGGAAGTTGAGGCCGTCGCCGTCGGCAGCGTCAAAGGGCACCTTCATCTCGTGCTCAGACTTCTCGAAGCGGACCATGGTCTCAAAGAGGTGCCGCTCCCCCTGCTGGATGTACTGGCCCATGGAGTGGAGGTCCGCGGTGAACTCCACGCTGGCGGGGAAGAGGGCCTTGTGCTCCTTGCCCTCGCTCTCGCCGAACAGCTGCTTCCACCACTCGCACATGAAGCGGAAGGCGGGCTCATAGGCGCCCAGGATCTCGATCTTCTTGCCCTGGCGGTAGAGGCCGCTGCGCACGGCGGCATACTGCCAGGCGGGGTTCTTCTCCAGGTCTGCGGCGCGGCAGGTCTCCATCATCTCCCCGGCGCCGGCCATCAGGCTCGTGATATCCACCCCGGCCACGGCGATGGGCAGCAGGCCCACGGCGGTGAGGACGCTGTAGCGCCCGCCCACATCGTCGGGCACCACAAAGGTCTCGTACCCCTCGCTGTCGGCCAGGTGCTTGAGGGCCCCCCGCTCCTTGTCGGTGGTGGCATAGATGCGCTTGGCCGCCTCCGCCTTGCCGTACTTCTTCTCCAGCAGCTCCTTGAAGAACCGGAAGGCCACGGCGGGCTCGGTGGTGGTGCCGGACTTGGAGATGACGTTGACGGAGAAGTCCTCGTCCCCCAGCAGCTCCACGATCTCGTGGAGGGTGTCGCTGGAGAGGCCGTTGCCGGCAAAGTAGATGTTGGGAGTGGATTTCTTTTTCAGGTTGTAGTTGGGGGAGCAGAGGAACTCGATGACCCCCCGGGCCCCCAGATAGGACCCGCCGATGCCGATGACCACCAGGGCCTTGCTGTCGCCCTGGATCTTTTTGGCCGCGGCCTGGATGCGGGCGAACTCCTCCTTGTCGTAATCCCGGGGCAGGTTCACCCAGCCCACATAGTCGCTGCCCCGGCCGCTGGCCTCCTGGAGCCAGGTGTGGGCCTGGGAGAGTTCGCCGGCAAGGGGCGCGGCGTTGTCGTATGCTTTGGAATAGTCTACACGGATCATGTGTCATGTCCTCCTGTACTCTGGCAGATTGGGAATGGTGCTTTACTGAAAAAAGTATAGCACACCCCCGGCGGACCTTACAAGAGGGAAATGGGACATTCTGGGGCCTCCGGGACAAAATCAGCCCCGGAAAGGGGTCATACACAGGGCAGCTTTCAGAAATTTAACCAAAATTTCACCGTAATGCAGCCGGTCCACTGACGCACCGGCCACAATGGGCACCGCCGCCACCTGCTCCCCGCCGGCGGTAAGGAAGAGCGTGCCGATCTCCTCCCCGGCCGCCACCGGAGCCTTCAGACTCTGGGAGAGGCGCACCTCCTGTTCCAGCTCCGCCGCCTGGGCCTTCTCCAGCAGCAGCTCGCTCCCCTCGCCCAGCACCGGCTGGACGAAGTCCGCCGTACCCAGGGTCACGGGGATGGCGGGCAGGATCCGCTCCGGGGTCACGTTCACCAGGGCATAGGCGGCAAAGCCATAGTTGAGCAGGGCCTTGGCGCTCTCGAAGCGCTGGGCGGAGGTGGGGGACTTGAGAACCACGGCGATCAGCTCCATGCCGTCCCGCTCCGCCGTGGCGGCCAGGCAGTAGCCCGCCGCGTCGGTGCTGCCGGTTTTCAGCCCCGTGGCCCCCTGGTAGTCCCGCACCAGACGGTTGGTGTTGGTGAGGGTGAAGGCCCCGTCCCGCAGGGTGTCCATCCAGATGGTGGTGAACTGCCGGATGTCCGGGTGGTGCAGGATCAGCTCCCGGCTCATCAGGGCGATGTCGTAGGCGCTGGTGACGTGGCCCTGGGCGGGGAGGCCGGTGGGATTGACGAAATGGGTGTCCTCCATGCCCAGTTCCGCCGCCCGCTCATTCATCCGCTCCACAAAGGCCTCGCAGCTCCCCGCCAGGTGCTCCCCCAGGGCCACGGAGCAGTCGTTGGCGCTGGCCACGCAAACGGCCTTGAGCAGATCCCGGACGCTCATCTGCTCATTCTCCTTCAGCCAGATCTGGGAGCCCCCCATGGAGCAGGCGTAGGCCGAGGCAGTGACCAGGTCGTCATAGGCGAGCGCCCCGCTGTCGATGGCCTCCATCACCAGCAGGATGGTCATGATCTTGGTAACGCTGGCCGGTTCCAGCTGCTCGTGTTCATTTTCCGCATAGAGCACCTGGCCGGTGGCTTTCTCCATGAGGACGCAGCTCTCGGCGTCCACCGCGACCCCCTCCCCCCGCACCGGCACCGCCAGCAGGCAGAGGAGGCAAATAACAGCAAGGACTCGTTTCATGGCAACCGCTCCCATTCTGATAGTCTTGCCATACTCTATGTCCCGGGGAAAAAATTCATGCCGGAAACTGCAATTTTCGAGTTGCAAAACCCAAAAGCATATGGTATAATACCTTCTGTTACGCGGGGTTAGTACATCGGTAGTGCGTCGGCTTCCCAAGCCGAATAGGCGGGTTCGACTCCCGTACCCCGCTCCACGTCGGAGCAAAGTCCGCTTTGCTCCGGCGTCTTTTTATGCCTGTGGCAAAAAAGACGTCATCCGCCCGCTCCCTTGCTCCTCCTTTCCAACTGCGGCCCGCTGCGCTGGGCTCGCAGTTGGTGGGCCGCCCTGCGGGCGGCGTTGTTCTCCATTAAGAAATATCAATTTTAACCCTCCCTTCCACAACAAAAGGACATCCTTTCGGATGTCCTTTTGTTGTGGGCTCCGCCGCCCAAAGGGCGGCTGTGCGCGGGGCGGAAATTTGCGGCGCCTGCCTTATGTCAGGAACGAGTTGCTCATGATATAGAACGCCTCCTGGGAGGGCATGTGCCGGCGTTCTTTGGGGGGCAGGGTGTTGTCATAGGCCTCCGCCTGCTCCGGGAGGACAGCCATCACCGGGCTGTCCCGGTAGCGCCACCTGCGCCCGTCCAGCGCGCCGGGCCGCAATTCCCTTACCAGCATGGCGGCCGGGAATTGTCCGTCCGGTGTGCAGATATTATATTTTTTGCAGCTGACAAAGCCGCTGGATACATAGTTGGAGGGCATCCCAAAGATGACCACGGTATCATAGCCCATGGCGGCGGCTTTCTCAAAGGAGTGCTGCATCAGCAATTTCCCATAGCCCCTGCGCTGATTGGCCGGGGCTATGCAGAGAGGGCCGAAGGTTACAATGTCCTTTGTGTTGCCCGCATCGTCTGTCAGCGTGGCTTTGGTATACATGATATACCCGGCGATCTTGCCGTCCAATTCCAGGACAAAGTCCAATTCAGGGATAAAATCCTCATGGTCCCGCATGATGTGGACAAGGTAATGCTCCATACATCCGGGAATATACAGGTTGTAAAAGGCGTCGCGGGTGATGGATTCCACGGTTTCGTAATCCCGGGGTTCTTCTCTGCGGATCGTCAGCAAGCCTGTTTCCTCCTTTGCTTCCGGGCTGCTCCCGGCTGTTTGAGAATAGTATGCCACGGGATGGCGGTTCTGTCTATCTTTTTGTTGCCGCCGCCCCGGCGGTCAATGGCCGCGCGCACTTGTGCGCCGTTCATCTCACCCATTGACGGCCCCGACGGGATTTGCGATGGTTCAAAATGTCGAAGTTATTGATGTAGCAAACAGGTTTTATTTCTAATTTTTTCTTTTACTGTGAGAACGGTATCGTTAATCGAAAGATTAGTAATGTCTATGACATTTTTCTCGTATATTCCGAGATTGCAAAATTGTTCCCACATCGTTTCTACCAATTCGATATTTGTATCTCTATCTAATTTTGAGCGCCCAATCGCCCGTTTTATGGTTTCTTCTTTATTAGTTCTCAAAATGATGTAGTGTACCTCATATCCCTCTTGAACGACATTTAGCCACGGTTCCAGAAACCACGGGCCGATAATGCCATCTACAATTACATCATATCCACCGCGAGCAAACCGCTTTGCGGCTTCTAAGAAAGACTCAATCACTACCAAGTTTTGGTCGTTAGATTGCGGCAGATGT
>CALXDF010000063.1 GCA_944386995.1 uncultured Oscillospiraceae bacterium | reverse complement strand
ATTTCCGAATTTATCGCAAGTACCAGTTGACCGTTCCGCTCATATACGGTAAACTGATCTTGCTTTTTCTTTTTTTCCACATACTAAGAATAAAGCAACGAGCGATGATTGGAAACCCTTTTGGGCTCCAAACCTCGCTCTTTTTTTTGGCTCATTTTGCAACGAGCCCTCGTTTCGTTGTTACAGGGTCTTCTCCAGGCGCATACTCTCGTCGTACATCCGAATGAGGATGGCGGCGACTTCGCTGCGCTTGATGCTGCTTTCGGGATGGAAGGTACCTTCTGCGTTGGAGCCGGTGAGAATGCCCGCACGATAGAAATCGTAGATTTCCTTCGCATAGGTATCGCCGGTCTTCACGTCGGGAATGGCATTCTCCCCAATGGCGTTGATGGCCTCATACTCGTCCAGCGCACCGTGGAGAATGTGGACAAACTCATTCCGCTTGGCCGGGGCGTTCATCTGCGCCGCGGTGTACTTTTCGTACTTGGCCTCGATGATGCCCTCCTTCACGGCGTAGGCAACATAGGTGTCATACCAGTTGGTCTTGCCGTTGGTCAAGGTCACCTTGCCCTCGTTCTCCAGCTGGTGGAGTGCCGATGCCAGCTTGATGGCCTGGGCAACGGTCAAGGTGTGGTCAGGGCGGAAGGTGGTGGCGGAAGTGCCGTCGATGAGATCGGCATCCCAGGCATAGTACACACTCTCGTAGTACCATTCACCCTCGGGCACATCCACGAAGGGCAGCTCATAGCTGGGCGTGCCGGGATCGATGGGGATGATGATGCCGCTGCCCTTGCGCGGAATGACCTCGCCCTTCTTGAGGAGCGTATCACACACCTTACAGTAAGTGTCGCCGGTGTAGCCCTCGGTAAACCAGGTGGCTTCCTTCTTGTTGCGTACCTCTAGTACATGTCCCGTGGCAGACCCCACATCCACCACCGTATCGGTGACATCGCAGCGGTCACACTTCGCCGTCTTGGTACCGTCCTCGGTGCAGGTGGCGTCGTTATTGGAGACATAATGGGTAAAACTATGTCCCAGAGCGTTGACCTCGGTTTGCTGCTGGGTGATAGCCGTGGTCGCAGCATCGTCGCTGAAATACTTGTCGCAGCCTTCGCAGTGCCAGTATTCGATGTTGCCGGGTTTGGTGCACGTGGCATCCTTGGCTTCCACATGGGTGAGCACATGGGTATGGCCAGCCTCCGTCCACTTGGCATAGAGGGTGAGATCCTTGGTAACGGGATCCTGGAAGTTCCAGGCGGTGGTCAAGGCCGCATCCACATACCAGCCGCCGAACACCTTGTTCCCGTTGGTGGGATCGTCGGGCTTCTTGGCGGCAGTGCCATAGGACACGGTGATGGCACTCACTTCGGTGCCGCCATTGCTGTTGAAGGTAATGGTCTGGGTCAGCAGGGGCGAAGTGCCGTTTTCATAGAGCACCACATTGTCGAGCTTACCCTCAAAAGCATTGGTCTTGCTGCCCATGCGCGCCACAGGGAAGTCGAAGGTGGAGTGGGTGATGCCGGTCTTGCCCTTGAACTGGGAGCTGGCGTTTTCGTCGGGGAGGAAGGAGCCCACGGCGTCGTAGCTCTTGCCGTTCACCGTCAAAGTGGTCTTGTTCCCGGCGGTGGAAATCACCACGTCGATCCACTTGCCGCTGTCCAAATTGCAATTGAACTGATATTCGTAGAGCTCTCGGGCAAAGCCCAGCTTCCAGGTGCCGTTTTCGTCCACGGAAATAGCCTTGATGGTGCACTCACCGTAGGCCGCGTCGGCCTCAAAGAGGATCTGCTCCCCTGCCGCGGCATCGGGATCCCGGTAGACCCGGAAGGCCAGGCTGTTGCCCTTGCCCAGCTCGGTGAGGCCGGTTTCGGCATAGGAGCTGCCGCCGGTGAGGTTCAAAGCGCCGTCTTCCAGGGTGGCGCCGTGGAGCGTGAGATCGCGGTCATTGCCGGAACGATCCTCGGTGGTATCAAAGGAATACTTGGCATAGCTGTCACTGTCGGCGGTCTTCTCCACCAGGTGGTAGGGGTTGGTGCCGGGGGCGGTGCCCAGGGTGGCCACATCGGTCTGAACTTCGGCATAGGTGCGATCCAGCGCCGCACCCTCGCCCCACATCTTGACGCTGAGATAGGGCAGCGCGTCCATAAAGCGGTAGAAGGTATCGGTCTCGTTGATACCGGCAGCGCGGGTGTCGATGTTATCCTGCCAAATGGCGTAGGTCGCGCCCATGACCTGCTCAGAGCCGGCAGGGAGCCAGCTTCCGCCAAAGTTCTCCGGCGTCCAGCTGTTGTAGAGGCTCTGGGTCGCGAGGAAATCTCCATAGCCGCCACGGCCGCCATTGCCGTTGGGCACCATATAGAGCTGCACATCCACTGTGTTGATGAGCTCGAAGCCCAGGTTATACATGTCCGTGGGCTTGGCCCAGCCGGTGTTCCAGATGTTCATCTGGGCGCCTTGAACATGATCGGCAGTAAAGGGGTAATTGGTGCCCGTGTTCATTTGGGAGAGGCTGCCCCAGACGCGCACCTGGCGGTGCAGGGTATTTTCCACATAGTTGATCATCTGAATGAGGAAGTTGCGGTAGGATTCGTGGCTGTCGTAGAACTCATCCGCACCGATGTGCACCACGGTGTTTTCATCAAACAGGCCTACCTCATTGACATAGTAATCGAAGATATCCTTGATGATGTCGATGCCTTCCTGGTTATTGATATTCACATGATCCAGCCAGGGGTGACCCTCATTCATCTCATGGAGCACCAGATCCGGCCGCTTCAGAACGTCCTTGATGTACCGGGTGATGGCCAGGGCATGGGCAGGCACGTCGATCTCCGGCGTGATGCTGACGCCCAGGGCGCGGGAATCGGACATGAACTTCTTAAACTCCGCATTGCTGTAGGAATAGTCCTTGGAGGTAAGACCTTCGTCTTTATACTGAAGGCGATAGCCGGCATAGGCCTCCCAGGTGGCTTCTTCCACGCGGCCATAGTCCTCCATAAAGATGAGGTTGTCGCTGAGGTGGACGTGGAAGTCGTTGAGCTTATACCAGGCCATGTTCTTGACCACCTGCTGGAGCATCTCCATGGAGAAGGGCTTGCGTCCCACATCCAGCATAAAGCCGCGGGTGGAGAACTCGGGATAGTCCTTGGCGGTGCCCTGGACGATGGTCATTTCGCCGCTGAACTTGAGGGCTTGGAGCACAGACCGGGTGCCCCAGTAGACGCCGGTGGCGTCGATGGCGGTGAGAACCACGGTATCGGTCACCGCCATGATGTAGGTCTCCTCGTCATAGCCGGGGCAGGAGGCAGCATCGGCCAGCACCAGCTGGATGTCGCCGGCCTGCGCGCCGGAGGCGACAATGGAAAGCTCCAGGCCAAAGAGATCCTGGATGTCCTGCTTCAGCTCCTCGGCCACGCCGGACAGCTCATCCCCTGCCACGATGCGGCTATCTTCTGTGAGGGTAAAGGTCTTCCCCGCTTGCGCGGCAGAGCTGTACCACTCGGCCAGCTCCGGGATCACGCCGGGCTTCTCGTTGCCTTCATTGGCAGCATGTGCGCCGGGAATGGTCATGGTCTGATCGTAGAAGCCGGTGGCGCCGTCGCTGGTTCTCGTCACCATCACGGAAATAATGGCCTGGGTATCCACCAGAGGCTGATAGATGGTGCCGTTCTCGGCAACCAACTGCTCATAGTTGGCACGGAAGGTGGCCGTGTAGCCAGAGGGCGCGGTTCCCTTCATGACAACCTTGCCATCTTCAATGGCCAGCGTCTCCGCCAGCTGCTGCGCGACCATGGCCGGCGTCACGACAATCTCCGACTCCTCCTGGTAGACCTCCAGCTCGTACATGGAGACGTTATTCCAACTGCCCTGGTAATTTTCAATCCAGACACGGACATACTGCGCATTGACCGCTTGCGCAAAGTTCACCGTCTGAATGGGGGCGGTGGCCGGGGTCAGCTTCTGGGTAAAGGTCGCCTGGGTGTCCCAGGTCTGCCCATTGGCGGAGGTTTGAACATGCCATTGGATGGGGTTATTGTTCTCCCAGTAGATCACCACGCTCTGCACCTTGCGCATGACGCCCAGGTTGAAGGTGATGGTGGGGTTGCTGACGTTTTGGTTTGTTGCCCAGCGGGAGGGCTTATCTGTCTTGTTGCCGTCCCGCGCCTTGTCGGCGGTGAAGTCTGTACCGCTTTCCACGTTGGTGGCAGAAGCTGTCACGCCGTCGAGCCGCGCCAGGTTGGTGCCGGGCTCCACCTCCTCTGGGTCGGTGCTCTCGGGCACCTGGCCGTAGATTTCAAACTCGTAGATGCTGATATTATACCAATTCTTGTCTGATTGTCCATATTTAGCCACCCGGAGACGCACATATTGCGCGGTCACCGGCGTATCCAGGGTATATTCCATCTCTGTATCGGAGGGTGCTGCATTGCGGCTTACCACCGGAGTCCAGCTGCCGTCGCTGCCCGTGTTGGAAATCTCGATATCGTATTCCGTGGCATTCTGCTTCTCCCAGAAAATCTTGAAACGGCTGATGGTGCGCTCTGCACCAAGGTTCACGGTCAAAGTACGCTCAGTGGTTCCTGCATTGTCATTTAATGTGGACCAGCGAGATGCTTTTTCCGTTGTGTTTCCATCAATGGCCTTGTCGGCAGTATAGCTGTAGCCAGCTCCTACTTCCTCATTGCTGGCCGTGGCTGTAGCGCCGTATTGCGTGAGGTTGCCCTCATTGGTAACCACGGGCGCGGCGCTGCCATAGATTTCAAACTCGTAGATGCTGACATTAAACCAGGACGTGCCCGCCACGGCGGTCTCATAATTCGTCACCCGCAGGCGGACATACTGCGCGGTTACCGCTTCATTCAAGGCATATTCCATGGTCGTGGAAGCAGGCTTCTCCGTCTTGGTCACCACGGGCGTCCACTCGCTTCCGTTCATGGATGTTTCGATGGTATATGCCGTAACATTGGCCACTTCCCAAAAGATCTTAAAGCGGCTGATGGTGCGCGCTGCGCCCAGGTTGACGGACAGCCAGCGCTCGGGTTTGCTGCTGTCGGCGTCGGTTGCCCAGCGGGAAGCTTTGCTTGTAGTATCACCGTCGATGGCATTATCGGGGGTATAGCTCGTGCCGCTCTCGGAATTGCTGGCCGTAGCCGTGGCCGTGGCGTCCAGTGCCAGGTTTACCTCCTCCGCTGCCGCCGGCAGCACCGGCAGGGCGCACAGGAGCATCGCCAGCACCAGCAGGGCGGCCAGGCTTCTTCGTACATGCTTGTTTTTCATAATGCACCTCTCCACTTTTCAAATTTTCTGATTTCTCCAAGAAAAGAAAAAAGCCGCTCGCATACTGCCCCCCCAGGGAAAAGACAAAATGGCCTTACACCGTGGTAATTGCAGTATAACGAAGCGGTTATGCCTGATTGAACAGTAACATTCCGGCTAATTGTGCGGCAAAATTCCTTTTCAGGGACATTTCTGCCAAACGAAATTCTCTTCCTCTATTTTACCAGTTTCCAGGAGAGTTGCAATGCGGATTCCTTACAATTATTTCCCTATTTTTTCGTGAAATAGTACCAATTGGGCTCATTCCCCCACCAGGGTGATCTTGTCCGCCTCCACGGCGGTGCGCAGGGTTGCCCTGCCGCCGGATTGGAGGAGGATCTTGGCCGCCGGGGCTTCGATTTGGCTGCGGATGGCGCGGCGGAGCTCCCGGGCTCCCGCTCTGCTCTTGGCGCACTGGCGGGCGAGGCAGGCCGCCGTCTCTTCGCCTGCGGTGAGCTCCAGCCCCGCCCGGTGGGCGCGGCGCACCGTCTCCTCCAGCTCCTTTTTCGCGATGGCCGAAAGCGCCTCCTCGGAAAGGGGCGAGAAGGTTACCACCGCGTCCAGCCGCCCCAAAAACTCCGGCGGGAAGAACTCCCGCAG
>CALXDF010000062.1 GCA_944386995.1 uncultured Oscillospiraceae bacterium | reverse complement strand
CCTCCTGTGGTTTCTCAGGATTTCTTTTTCGCGTTGTATGCGGCGATCCCCTTCCCCAGCAGCTCAATGGCCCGGGCCAGGTCCTCCTCCTTGGTGACGTAGGCGATGCGGATCTCGTCCCTGCCGCGGCCCGGCGTGGCGTAGAAGGGCTCGCCGGGGGCGTACATCACGGTCTCGCCATTGTCGTCAAACTCCGTCAGCAGGAACATCTGGAAATCGTCGGTATCCTCCACCGGGAGCTTTGCCATCAGGTAGAACGCCCCCTCCGGGCACTTGCACACCACGCCGGGGATCTCCGCCAGCTTCGATACCACCGTATCCCGGCGGCGCTTATACTCCTCCCGGGTGGCGTTGAAGTAGTCGGAGGGCACCGTATACAGCGCCGCAGCGGCCACCTGGTCCAGCGTCGCCACGGACAGGCGGGCCTGACAGAATTTCAGCGCATGGTTCATCAGCGCCCGGTTTCTGGAGATCAGGGCGCCGATCCGGGCGCCGCAGGCAGAGAACCGCTTGGAGACCGAGTCGACGACCACGATATTTTCCGGCATGTCCTCAAACGTGGCGATGGAGGCCAGCTCCTCCCCGCCGTAAACAAATTCCCGGTACACCTCGTCGCCGATCAGGAACAGGCCGTGGTCCCGGGCCACCTCAGCGATCATCCGGGACTGCTCCGGCGTCAGCACCACGCCGGTGGGGTTGCCGGGGTTTGTGACCAGGATCGCCCGGGTCTTCTCATTGATGAGCATCTCGATCCGTTTCCGGTCGGCGTAGAAATACCCCTCCTCCGGCGTAGTGGGCAGGGGGCGGATCTCGCCGCCGGCCGCATAGACAAAGGTACTGTAGTTGGGGTAGAAGGGCTCGGGCACGATCACCTCGTCCCCCTCGTCCAGAATGCAGTTGAGGACGATCTGCAGCGCCTCGCTGCCGCCGGTCGTGATAAGGATATCCCCCTCCTCCAGGTGGGTGCCCAGGCGATCATAGTAGCCCTGGACCGCCTGAATCAGGCTGGGAATGCCGGGAGAAGGCGCGTACTCCAGCACAGGCTGGGCAAAATCCCGCACCGCCTGGAAACAGACCGCCGGCGTGGCGATGTCAGGCTGGCCGATATTCAGATGATATACCTTTTTGCCTGCCGCCTTGGCCGCCTCCGCATAGGGATGGAACTTTCGGATCGGGGACAGGCCGCAGCGCTGGACCTTGCTGGAAAATTTCATATCCATTTCTCCTTTTCTCAAACGCAGACTCGATATCGCATCGCTCCCGGGGAGCGTATTCCCTGATTTTTGTCGGAATGGCTCTATTATACTCCATGAACCGGACGTCTTGCAACGGTTTTATCCAAAATGTAATAAAAGCCGCTCCAGCGGGTGAAACCGCTTTCCCGCCGTCCCGCATTGACAGCCCGGCCCCCGCCCCCTTATAATACAATCATTACAGAAAGGGGGCTCTGCCATGACAAACCACGATATTCTGCTCAATAACGGTGTTGCTATGCCGCTGCTGGGCCTGGGCGTCTTCCGCACCGCCAGCCAGGAGGAGATGGACCATGCCGTCCAGTGGGCCTGGGAGGCGGGTTACCGCAGCTTTGACACCGCCCAGATGTATGGAAACGAGGACCTGCTGGGAAACGCCCTGCAGACCCTCGCCCTGCCCCGCCGCCAGTTCTTCCTGACCAGCAAGATCAACCTTGGCAACATGGGCTATCGGCGCGTTCTCTCCTCCTTCCAGGAGAGCCTGGACCGCCTGCAGACAGACCACCTGGACCTGCTCCTGATCCACTGGCCCGGCCAGCAGCGGGAGCGCCTGGCGGATACCTGGCGGGCCATGGAAGAGCTGTATTCCGCCGGAAAAGTCCGCGCCATCGGCGTCTCCAACTTTCTGCCCCGCCACCTGGACTGGCTGGCTGAAGACGGCACCGTGGTCCCGGCAGTCAATCAGGTGGAACGCAATCCCCAGATGAATCAGAACCACCTCCTGGCTTTCTGCCGCCAGCGGGGCATCCAGATGGAGGCGTGGTCCCCTCTGCGCCGGGGAGACCTGGGGAACGGGACCGTGCTGGGACTGGCGGAAAAATACTGCCGCACCCCGGCACAGATTGTCCTGCGCTGGAACGTGCAGAGCGGAGTGGCCGTGATCCCGAAATCTGTCCACCGGGAGCGCATCCTGGAGAATGCGGCCATCTTCGACTTCACCCTGGAGCCGGAAGATATGTCCCTGCTGGACGGCCTCCACACCGGCCGGCATACCAGCCACGATCCGGAGACCTTTGATTTTGACGATGAGGGGAATTTCCTCACCTGACGCGGCGGCGGGTCTCCCCGTCCATCAAAAACACCAGGCGTTTCCCATCTGAGCGCTCCGGACAAAAGGAGAATCCCAGCCGGTCAAAGTACCTCAGGTCCTCCGGCCGCTCCACGGAATGCTCCGCCATCCATCGCACCATCTCGCCCCGGGCCATCTTCACATAGACGCCCTTTTCCACCACCTTCTCCCCCAGCAGCTCCCCGAAGGTGCAGGTGATCCAGGCATCCTCCCCGGTCAGCCAGGGCTCGATGGCCCGGCTGTACTCCCGGGAGGCCAGGTTCAAAATCACCCGGTCCCCCTCCTCTGTCAGGGCGCGGCAGAGGCTGTCCCCCCAGAAGTGGTACAGGTCCCGCCAGGGGCCAAAGCGGACCTTGGCCTGCATCTCCAGCCGGTAGGGCACCACGGCATCCAGGGGGCGCAGAATCCCGTAGAGCCCGGAGAGGATGCGCAGGTGTTCCTGGATATAGGCAAAATAGGCCTTCTCAAAAACCTGGGGCGCCATGTACTGATATTGGATGCCCCGGTAAGCCAGGATGGCCGGGGTATCCGCCCGGCTGAAATCCATGGCCTGGTACGCCTCGTAGGCCGCCTGGGCCAAGGCATCACTGCAGGCGAGGAGCTTTTTCATTTCCCCATAGGGGAGGCTCCGGAGATGCGCCGCCAGCTCCCCGGCCCGTTCCTCATAGATGGGCCTTCCCGCTGGAGTCAGGAAATCCCGCTCCTCCCCCATCTGCTTGGCCGGGGAAATGATGATCCGCATCGCGGCCCTCCCCCTTTCAGACCAGCTGCCCGGTGGGGCCGCGCCGGTATCATTACGCATCATCATAACAGATTTTTTCTGCCGGTGCAACGTCCCTCCGGCATTACCATATCTCCCGCACAAGGGGAGCGCGGGATGGCGCTCTTTCTTCCCCATATCGATCCGAGAGGCAGGTGATCCACATGGTGAGGGGAGCTCAGCGCCTGCGCCGGGCCGTCCGCTCCCTCCCGCTGGCCGAGGGGGCCAATGCCACGGCGTTTTCCTTTTTGACTGTTTACCGCTTTACCACCGGGACTATCCAAATGCCCCAGACGGAAAGCTTTTACCTCTATGTGGTGGTAGACGGCTCTCTGCGGCTGTTTACCCCCTCCGGTATTTTGGATTATGTGCCGGGGCAATACTCCGTATCCAAAATCGACACGCCCAACGCCGGCCATGTACAGGCTTTTTCTCAGGAGGGCGATTTTCTCGCCCTTGCCATAGAATTCACGCCCAACGATGTGATCTCCGTGGTTCTGGACCTGGAGGGCGGTCTTGCGCAGGAAATCGCGGACGGGACCGTGGACAGCGGCGTCATGGAACGGGCGGACCGAGCGGTCCTCTCCTCCATCTGCCGCCTGCTCTCTGCTGCCAGGGAGCCGCCCCAGCTCTCCTTCATGGGCAAACAGATCCTCCGCGAAATCCTTTTCTATGTCCTCTGCGGCGCCAGCGGCAGCCAGTTCCTGCGCAGCGTCGTCAACTTTCAGCAGGCCGGCGAGATCTACGCTGCCAACAGCTGGATCAAGGAGAACTTCCGCAGCTCCTTCACTGTGGAGGAGTTGGCGGAGCGGCGGAACATGAGCGTATCCCAGTTTCATCAGAAGTTCAAAAATGCCGTGGGGATGGGTCCGCTCCAGTGCCAGAAACGGCTGCGTCTCACGGAGGGGCGGCGCCTTATGCTGGACGAGGGAAAAAATGTCACCGAGGCCGCTCTGGACGTGGGCTATGAGAGCCCCTCCCAGTTCATCCGGGACTACCGGAAAATGTTCAGCCGCTCTCCCAAAGAGGAGATCCTGTCACTGCGGGACCAGCTGGAGAAATAGGCAATTTTTTCAGAGAAACAGGCAAGCGGCTGTGTCAACCCCTCTGTTACAATGGAAGTACGCCGGCAGGAGCCGGCGGGACAGATCGATCAGAATACGGAGGAAGTTGATATGGTTTTGACCGACGCATTGTGCGACAAATTATGCGCTGCGGCACAGGAAAAAAGCAGGGAGATCGGCATCGACATCAGTTTCGCAGTCTGCGATGAACATGGCCTGCCCCGGGTCTACCGCCGCTATGGGGACGCCCTGGTGCTGAGCATCACTCTGGTACCGGGGAAGGCGTATACCGCCGCTGTCACCCAGTGCAAAACCAAGGATGTGGCCGCCTGCGCCGCCGAAGGCGGCTCCCTGATGGCCATTCAGGCCAACGACCCCAGGATCACTCTGGTGGCTGGGGGATATCCGCTGTTTGTGCGCGGGAAGATCGCCGGGGGGATCGGCGTTGGCGGCGGCACGGAGGAGCAGGACTGTACCATTGCGGAATATGTGGTGTCTGTCTTTGATGCATTGACAAAATGAGTTCCAGTCCCTTTTGTACCTGCAGCAATTTGGCGTGTCCCCTGCACCCCACCAAGCACGCCAAGGGGTGCGCCCCCTGTATTGCCAAAAACCTGAAACTGCGGGAGATCCCCAGCTGTTTCTTTGCCCTGGTGGAGGGCGCCTCATCCCGGTCCGGGGACCGTTTCGAGGATTTTGCCGCTCTCGTGGAGCAGGCCGCATCCGGCAAAACCAAATAGCGCATGTTCCCCAGGGAGGATGCCGGCGCACGGTGCCGGGATCCTCCCTGTCCCATTGCGGACAGCGGCCCGGGCCTCCAGCGCCGGAATTTTGCCAAAAATATAGTCAAGCCTCCCCCTTCCGTGGTATAATAGCCGCAAAGCAGCTATGTTAGGCCATAGGCCAGCCCGTTTCCAGCCTCCAGTCGGAACCGCAGGCAATGCCATAACAACCCGTCAGATGAAGAGAGGAATCGCCATGAAACAGCTCCGCAGCTATCCCGCCTACACCGTCACCAAAAAGGCTGAATACAGCATCACTGCCGGCCATCCCTGGGTCTACGCCGAGGAGATCACTCAGCTCCCCGGCGAGGCGCCGGAAAACGGTGCGCTGGTGGATGTGTACAGCGGCCGGGGCAGTTACCTGGGCACCGGCATGCTGAGTCTTGCCAGCAAGATCCGGATCCGGCTGCTCAGCCGCAATGCCAACGATCTGTTTGACGCCGCCTTTTGGCGGCGCCGGATCGAGTACGCCTGGGCCTACCGGAAGGCCGTGCTGGCCCCGGAAGAATGGGACTGCTGCCGTCTCATCTTCGGTGAGGCCGACCAGTTCCCCGGGCTCACTGTGGACCGGTTCCATGACGTTTTGGTAACCCAGACCCTCTCCTATGGCATGGAGCAGCGGAAGGATGTGATTTTCCCGCTGCTGGCAGACGTGCTGCGGCAGGATGGGCAGGGGATCCGGGGCATCTATGAGCGCAATGACGCATCCCTTCGGACCCGCGAGGGTCTCCCGGAGGGCAAGGGCTGGTTCCCCCTTCCCGGGGAGACGCTCCCCCAGGCCACCTGCACCACCATCTGCGAGAACGGCATCTTGTACGATGTGGACTTTGAAAACGGCCAGAAAACCGGATTTTTCCTGGACCAGAAATATAACCGGCAGGCGGTGGCCCGCTTGGCACGGGGACGGCGGGTATTGGACTGTTTTACCCACACCGGAAGCTTTGCCCTCAACGCCGCCCGGGGCGGGGCGGAGCATGTCACCGCCGTGGATGTGAGCCAGGCAGCCGTAGACATGGCGCGGGCAAATGCGGCGCGCAACGGCCTTTTGGACCGTATGGACTTTGTCTGCGCGGACGTGTTCGACCTGCTGCCCACTCTCACCGGCCGCCATGACTATGACTTCATCATCCTGGACCCGCCGGCCTTTACCAAGTCCCGGAAAACCGCCGAGAGCGCCATGCGGGGCTATAAGGAGATCAACTACCGGGCCATGAAGCTCCTGCCCCGGGGCGGGTATCTGGCCACCGCCAGCTGCAGTCACTTCGCCACAGAGGAGATGTTCCTCAAGATGCTGCGCAGCGCCGCCCGGGATGCCGACCGGCAGCTGCGGCAGATCGAAGCCCGGCAGCAGTCTCCGGACCACCCCATCCTCCTGAATGTGGAGGAGACCAATTACTTAAAATTCTTTCTATTCCAGGTCATCTGATTCCATCCCGCAGAGAAAGAGGGCGCATCTATGTATATCGCCGACCTCCACATCCACTCCCGGTTCTCCCGGGCCACCAGCCGGGAGGGGGACCGCACCCACCTGGGACTCTGGGCAGGGCGCAAGGGCATTCGTGTAGTGGGCACCGGGGACTTCACCCATCCCGCCTGGCGTTCGGAACTGCGGGAGCAGCTCCTTCCCGCCGGGGAAGGTCTCTATTCCCTGCGGGACGAGCTGCGCCTGCCGGACGTCCCCGGCGGCCAGCCGCCCCTGTTTGTAGTCACCGGGGAGATCAGCTGCATCTACAAGCGCCACGGCAGGACGAGGAAGGTCCATAACCTGATCCTTCTGCCCTCCCTGGAGGCGGCGGACGAACTGTCCGCCAAGCTGGAGGCCATCGGCAACATTCGCTCCGACGGGCGGCCAATTTTAGGGATGGACAGCCGGGACCTGCTGGAGCTGACGCTGGACACCTGTCCGGATGCGGAGTTTATCCCCGCCCATATCTGGACGCCCCATTTCGCCCTGTTCGGGGCCTTCTCCGGATTTGACACGATGGAGGAGTGTTTCGGAGACATGACCCCCCATATCCACGCGGTGGAGACCGGCCTCTCCTCCGACCCATCCATGAACTGGCGGCTCTCGGCGCTGGACGGCCTCACCCTGGTCTCCCATTCCGACGCCCACTCCCCCGTCAAACTGGGCCGGGAGGCGGATCTGCTGGACACCGGCCTCTCCTACCCGGAACTGGTGGGGGCCATCCGCACGGGAGAGGGATTCCTGGGCACCATCGAATTCTTCCCTGAGGAGGGCAAGTACCACCTGGATGGGCACCGCAACTGCGGTGTCTGCCTTACCCCGGCAGAAACAGAGCAGCTGGGTGGGCGGTGTCCGGTATGCGGAAAAAAGCTCACCATCGGCGTGGAACACCGGGTGGAGGAGCTGGCAGACCGTCCGGCTGGTTTCCGCCCTGCCGGTGCCAAGCCCTTTGAGAGCCTGGCACCCCTTCCGGAGGTCATCGCCGCCTCCACCGGCACCTCCCCCACCGCCAAGGGGACAACGGCGCTGTACGAACGCCTGCTGGCGGAGCTGGGGCCGGAGTTCCCCATCCTCCGGGAGGTACCCATTGAGGACATCGGCCGTATCGCCAGTCCCTGCGTAGCGGAGGGCATCCGCCGCCTGCGCGCCGGCCAGGTGGACCGCCGTCCCGGCTTTGACGGAGAATACGGCGTGATCTCCCTTCTGACTCCCGCCGAGATCCAGCGGTTTCAGGGCCAGCTCTCCCTCTTTGGGGCTGAGCCAGCCCCAAAGCAGACCGCTAAGCGGGAATTGAAAAAAAAACACTGGCGCCTCAGCCGGTAATGCCACCCCCATTCCAGAGGTCCACACCCTCAATCCCCAGCAGCGCGCCGCCGTCACGGCGGAGGATCCGGTGGTGGCCGTGATTGCGGGTCCCGGCACCGGCAAGACCGGCACCCTGGTGGAGCGCATCGCCTGGCTGGTGGAGGAACAGGGCGTAAAGCCCCGGGAAATCACCGCCGTCACCTTCACCAACCAGGCCGCCGCTGAAATGCGCCATCGCCTGGAGCAGCGGCTGGGCGGACGGCGGGCGGTGGCAGGCATGACCATCGGCACCTTCCACGCCATCTGCTTACAGCTCCTGGGGGACGTGCGGCTGATCAGCCCCGGAGAGGCCCTCACATTGGCGGAGGAGGTCCTCCGTGACGCGGGCAGCAAGATGAAAGGCCGCGCCTTCCTCCAGGCGGTCTCCCGGGTGAAAAACGGCGCCGACGCGGCGGAGGCTGGGCTGGACGAGGCACTGCTTCGTGCCTACAGCACCCGGCTGGCGGCCATGGGCGCCCTGGACTTCGACGACCTGCTGACCGCCGCTCTCTCCCTGGACACCACCGGACAGCGGCGGTTCCAGCATCTTCTGGCAGACGAATTTCAGGACATTAACGACGCGCAGTACGATCTGGTCCGCGCCTGGAGCCGGGGCGGGAAGAGTCTCTTTGTCATTGGTGACCCGGACCAGTCCATCTACGGTTTCCGTGGGGCCAGCGGGCGGTGTTTCCAGCGCCTGACGGAGGAGCTGCCCCAGGCCCGGGTCATCCGCCTGGAAGAAAATTACCGCTCCGCTCCAGCCATTCTGGAGGCGGCACTGTCCGTCATTGCCCACAACGGCGGGGAACCGCGCCGGCTCACTTCCACCCGTCCCGCCGGACCGGCGGTGCGGCTGGCAGAGGCTGGGGACGACTTTGCCGAGGCAGTCTTTGTGGCCAAGGAGATCGGCCGCATGACCGGGGGCGTGGATATGCTGGAGGCTCAGCGTCTTGACAACGAAGGGGAAAACCGCTCCTTCTCTGAGATCGCCGTCCTCTGCCGCACCCACCGGCAGCTGGAGCTGATCGAGAAGTGTCTGCGCCATGACGATATCCCCTGTCTTATCAGCGGCCGGGAGGACTTCCTGGACGACGGGGACGTCCGGGGCGTGCTGGCCTTTTTCCGCTCCCTGCAGCATCCAGGGGACACGCTGGCCCTGGAGACCGCTCTGCGCCTTCTGTGGGCATGCCCCGCCGACCTGATCGAACAGGCCAGAACCGCCTGTGCCGGGCAGACGAGTTGGGATGTTTCCGCTCTCCGGGAGATGGTCCGGGGCTACGGCCACCTGGAGCTGTGGCTGGACCGCACGGAGGAATGGCTCCCCCTGCTGGGCGGGAAAAAGCCCTTTCAGATCCTGGAGCAGTGGGAGGCATCCTATGGCGCCTCCCCGGCGCTGGACAAGCTGCGGCACACCGCTGTCTGCTACCCGGATCTTGACACACTGTGGAGCGCCCTGGTCCTGGGCGAGGAGGCGGATCTCCGGCGCTCTGCCGGGAAAACCTGGGCCTCCGGCGCGGTGCGCCTCATGACACTCCACGGCGCCAAGGGGTTGGAATTCCCCGTGGTATTTCTCGCCGGCGTCAGCGCCGGGATGCTGCCCCTGGAGTCCCAGGGGCGCAGCACTGACATCGAGGAGGAACGGCGGCTGTTCTACGTGGGGCTTACCCGGGCGAAAGAGGAACTTATCCTCACCACCGCCCAATCCCCCTCTCCCTTCCTCTCCGAACTGCCGGACACCGTAGTCCCCTCCCCCGTTTCGCCCCTGCGGGAGCGGCCTGCAGAGCAGCTGTGCCTGTTTTAACCAAAACCCTGCGGAGCCCGAGGCTCTGCAGGGTTCGTTTCATCCCGCCGGGAATTGGACCTTGCGCGACAGCGGAAAACCCTCTATAATCAAGTGGAATCCAAATGAAAAGAAAGTGAGTCAACGCATATGTCCATTCGTGAGTTTCGGCCCGGCGACCGGGTGGAGGGGTTCTTCCTCCTGTCCGGAGCCTATGCCAAGCAGTCCGCCAACGGAAAGCCCTTCCTCAGCGTGGAGCTGGGGGATGCCTCCGGCACCATCGAGGGGAAGGTCTGGGATTATTCCGGCCCCGTATCCCCCGTCGACACCGGAGCGGTGGTGAAGGTCCGCGGCGTCGTCTCTGAGTTCCGCGGCGCACCCCAGGTGACGATCGAGCAGATCCGTCTGGCGGTGCCCGGTGATGTCTACAATGTCAAAGCCCTGGTGCCCACCGCCCCTTTGGATGAGGGTGCCGCCCAGCGGGAGCTGATGGCCCTGGTGGACTCCATCGCCGACGGGGACTACCGCGCCGTCTGTCAAAACGTTTTGGAGCATTATAAGGATCAGTTTTTCACCATCCCTGCTGCCAAGACCGTCCACCACGGCTTTCTCCACGGCCTGCTGATGCACACCCTTTTCATGGCCCGGACTGCCGATTACCTTGCAGGGCTTTACGCCGGTGTCATCGACCGGAGCCTCCTGCTGACGGGTACCATCCTCCACGACGTGGCCAAGTGCGAGGAATTCAGCACCTCTCCTCTGGGACTGGTGACGGAGTACTCCAACCGGGGGCAGCTTCTGGGCCACCTGGTGATGGGCGCCCAGGCGGTAGCACAGTGCGCCGGGGAGCTGGGGATCCCGGAGGAGAAGTCCACCCTGCTCCAGCACCTGCTGCTGTCCCACCACGGTCAGCCGGAGTTCGGTGCGGCGGTGGTACCCATCTGCGCCGAGAGCGAGCTGCTCTCCCTCATCGACACCATGGACAGCCGCATGGAGATCTACCGGGAGGTCCTGGATCAGACCCCGGCAGGCACCTGCTCCAACCGCATCTTCGCTCTGGAGCACCGGGTCTACCACCACCGGTAACTTTTCTCCGCCGCAGCCATATGGAGCAAACCGCTGCACATATCCCGATCAACAGGCTATTTTTAAAACAGCAGAGAGGAGGGGCTCCCCATCAGCAAGGAACAGGTCTATGAATTCCTCCGAGACCATGCCGGCGCGTATCTCTCCGGAGAGGAGATCAGCCGCAGGCTGGGCATCACCCGGGCCGCCGTCTGGAAGGCGGTCAGCGCCCTGCGTACCGGCGGCTACACCATCGACGCGCGCACAGGCCTGGGCTACGCCCTGTTGGAGCGGCCGGACGCCCTGACAGAGCGGGAGATCCATCCCTGGCTCAGGGCAACGGGCATGGAGGGGGTTACCCTCCGGTGCCTGGAGGCGGTGGACTCCACCAATTCCTACCTCAAGCGGGAGGCCCTGTCCGGGGCAGCGGACGGCACCTTCGCCGTGGCGGAGTGCCAGACGGCCGGTCGGGGCCGGTTGGGCCGGAGCTTCCAATCCCCCGCCGGCAAGGGGATTTACCTGTCCGGTCTCTTTCGTCCATCCCTGCCGCCGGAGGCCCTGACCCCGGTGACCGCCCTGACGGCGGTGGCCATGTGTGACGCCGTGGAGGCGGTGTGCCGGGTCCGTCCCCAGATCAAGTGGACTAACGACCTGATCCTGCACCAGAAAAAAATTGCCGGAATCCTGACCGAAGTGGCCCTGGAGGGCGAGACCGGGGCCATCCAATCCCTGGTGATCGGCGTGGGGATCAATGTCTCCCAGGGACCGGAGGACTTTTCCCCGGACGTGGCCGCCATGGCCACCTCCCTCAAAGAGGCGCTGGGGAAACCCATATCCCGGCCGCAGCTTGCAGCAGAGATGATCACCGCCCTGCAGCGGATGATGGCGGATCTGGGCGGGGACCTGCGCCCCTATCTTGAAAAGTACCGGCGGGACTGCGCCACCCTGGGGCGGGAGGTCCAGCTCCTCTGGCGGGACCGGCGGGAGCGGGCCTTTGCCGAGGACATCGACGACCAGTTCGGCCTTGTGGTCCGCTATGCGGACGGTTGCCGGGAGGTCGTCCGCTCCGGAGAGGTCTCGGTGCGGGGGCTGTATGGATATGTCCCGTCGGACGGAGAATAAAAGCAGACGGCAAAAGGCCGGGAGGGCATCCCCTCCCGGCCTCTGTGATATTGACGGATCCTTGCTGCTTATTTCATAAATTTCCGGATCATCTTCAGCTTGCTCTCACTGTAGGGGTGGTAGCGCATGGGGAGATCCAGCCAGGTGGACTTTTTCACGATGCTGCGGTAGTGGGTAAAGGTGTCGAAGCTCTGTTTCCCGTGGTAGCTGCCCATGCCCGACTCCCCCACGCCGCCGAAGGGCATATGGCTGGTGGCCAGGTGGATGATGGTGTCGTTGATGCACCCGCCGCCAAAGGAGCAGGTCCCCAGCACCCGCTCCTCCACCGCCTTGCTGGCGGTGAACAGATACAGCGCCAGAGGTCTTGGACGGCTGCGGATGAACCGGATCACTGTCTCCAGATCCCGGTAGGGCAGGACCGGCAGGATCGGTCCGAAGATCTCCTCCTGCATGATGGGGCTCTCCGGAGAGACATTGTCCAGGAGGGTGGGTTCCACAAAGCGGCGGGCGTCGTCGGTGCGGCCGCCCGAAAGGATCTTCTGCCCCTCCAGCAGGCCCTTGACCCGCCGGTAGTGCTTTTCGCTGATGATGGTGGGCATATTGCTGTAGTCCCCGCCCGGGAAGAACTCTGCCAGGGCCTCCCGGAAGGCCGCCACAAAGGGCTCCTTCACCTGCTCATGGAGGAACAGGTAGTCCGGCTCCACGCAGGTCTGTCCGGCGTTGAGGACCTTGCCGAAAGCGATGCGCCGGGCCGCCAGCTTCACGTCCGCCGTCTCGTCCACGATCACCGGGCTCTTGCCGCCCAGTTCCAGGGTCACCGGGGTCAGGTGCTTTGCCGCAGCCTCCATGACCACCTTGCCCACCGCCACGCTGCCGGTGAAGAAGATGTAGTCAAATGTTTCCTCCAGCAGGGCGCTGTTCTGCTCCCGTCCCCCCTCCACCACGGCGATATATTCCGGCGGGAAAGTCTCCCCCAGGATCTTCGCCAGGGCGGCGCTGGTGGCCGGGGCGTAGGCCGAGGGCTTCACCACGGCGCAGTTGCCGCCGGAGATAGCCCCCACCAGGGGACTCAGGCACAGCTGCACCGGATAGTTCCACGGGGACATGATGAGGGCCACCCCATAGGGCTCCGGCGCCACAAAGCTCCTGGCGTGGAACTGGGCCAGGGGGGTGGGGACCGTCCGGTTCTTCATCCAGCGGCGCAGGTGCTTTTTGTGGAAACGGATCTCCTCCAGCACCAGGCCTGTCTCGCACATGTAGGTCTCCATGGGCGCCTTGTTGAGGTCCTGTTTCAGCGCCTCCATGATGAGAGGCTCCTCCCGCTTCAGCGCCTGATACAGCCGCTCCAGCGCCTGCAGGCGGAAGTCCGCGCCCCGGGTGGCGCCCGTCTCAAAATACTGCCGCTGGCGCGCTACGATTTCTGCAATGCTCATACTCATATGGTCCCTCCTATCCCGTCCAGGTCTTTATGCAGGCGGTCCGCCAGCGCAGGGGCTCCCAGACGGCTCAGAACTGCCCGAAATTCCTCCCATGCCGCTGCCGCGGCCCCGGCGCAGTCCAGCACCTCCGGAGCCAGCGTCAGCCACGCCACCCGCATACACCAGGCTACCAGAGTTTCCGCCTTCTCTCCCGCCGGGCGGGTCTCGGTGAAATACTGCCGGCCGCCCAGCGCCTCGGCAATGGCCCGGGCGATGTCCCCCTTGGCCCAGCGGGCAAAGCCCCAGAAGCGGTCCGTCACCCGGGGAAGGGCCGCTCCCTGCTCCCCGGCATCGGCGCACAGCGCAGCCGCCTCCGGGAAGCCCGCCTCCCGGAGCGCCGCTTCCATAGCCGGCAGAGCGGCGGTGAGCCGCCGGGCAAAACGGTCCAGGTCCTCCAGGCGGTGGGAGCCATAGGTCCGGTTCATCTCCCGGCGCCGGATATCGATAAAGGCGTCCAATGTCTCGTCGGACACCCGGATCATCCTGGCCCCGGTCTCTGCCGTAAAGGTCCGGGCCATCAGGGCCCCGGCCACAAAGGAGTCCACATCTGCGGCGGCAGCCCGCTCCAGGGCCTCCTGATAGATCGCAAAGGCCCGGAGGGACTGTTCAAAGGGGATCCCCGCCTCCAGCCGCCGTCCCACCAGGGCCATCACCGCCTGGCCGGACGGGGAAACCGTCTGTCTTCGGCCGGCGCCCTCGGTATCGATGAGTCCGGCCTCCGCCAGGGCTACAGCCTGGGCATGGGACAGCCCCGCGGCGTGGGCCGCGTCTCCGAGAGGGAGCGGAGCGCCCGTCTCCCCGCCGGACTTGTGGATCGCGTCCAGCAGGTCGAACTCCGCCGCCTCCACGCCTCCGTTTTCCAGCAGCCCCTTGATCACCGACAGGGGATAGAACCGCTCCCGCTGGAGTTTTCGGATGCGCTGGATGGTCTCCACACAGCCCGGATCGTAGTAGGCCATATTCCGCCCCGTCTTGAGTGCGGCGCGGATCAGCCCCTCCTTGGCATAAAACTTTACCGTAGAGACGCTGACGCCGGCGGCTTTTGCCAGCTCCCCCACCTTCATCAGCCCAGCGGTCTGTTCCTTCTTCGCCATAGCAGTCTCCTGTTACTGGCAGTCGATAACGATCTTCACCACGTCCGGCGGGTTCTGCAGGGCCAGCCGCAGCGCCTCCTTGTAATCTGCCAGCTTGAAGTGGTGGGTGACAAACCCCTCCACAGAGTAGATCCCGTCCCGGATCCACTCCTGGGCCAGGTCAAAGGTATACAGGTCCCGGCCCTTCCAGTGCTCCATGCCGTGGGCATCCACTCCCACCAGCTTCAGCTCCTGCCACCAGATGGGGCTCTCGTCAAAGGTCACCGCGTTCATGTGGTGGCCGATTTTCACGAAGGTCCCCCGGGCCTTCAGCAGGCGCAGGCCCGTGTGGTTGGACCAGTTGCCGCCGATGCAGTCATAGATGCGGTCAAAGCCGCCGAAGAAGTACTTGTTGCCCTGCATACCGGTGTAGATCTCGCTGCCGCCGGTGGCCCTGGCGGTGGCCTCGTAGGGATCCCCCTCCAGCACGTGGTCCGCCCCCAGCCTTTTGGCAAACTCCTGCTTGGTCTTGACCCGCTCCATGATCCAGACCTCGCAGTCCGGCTCCACGATCTTGATGGCCTGGACCACGCCCAGGCCGATGGTGCCGCAGCCCATGACCAGGATCTTCTCCCCCTTCTGGG
>CALXDF010000061.1 GCA_944386995.1 uncultured Oscillospiraceae bacterium | reverse complement strand
CAAGATCGACTTGACCATTCAACCAAGTTTTCAGCGGCTTTCGCCGTAACCAGTCAACTCCCTGCTCCTGGCCCCGCGCCTTCCGTTTCACTAGGCGCTACCTGGGCGCTCATCGGCAGCCGGAGCTCGGGATCCCGGCGCACCGGGAGACAGCACCGCAAAGCGGCGCGGGGTGCGAAGGCCGCAAAATCTAGCGCAAGCGCCGGGTCAACGTCAGTGGTTGCCAGCGCAGAGGCGATTCGACAATCTCGCGCCGCCTCGTCAGCGCAAGCTGCAGATCGCTTGTTTCCGCCTTGCGGCGAAAACGCGCTCCCTCCGCTGCGCTTCCTCTCCCCACAAAATCTGCGATTTTGCGGGGGCCCCTAATGCCCAGCTTTCCGGATGGCGTTCCCCCGTAATATCCCGGGGGTTCTTAGGGGGTGAAATTTTGAGGACCGTTCGCCGCCCGAAAACACCGGGGGCCCCCGCCGGAGCCCAGCGCAGCGGGTCCGGTGGGGAGAGGACACCCGCCCGCAGGCGGGCGTTTCGGAGCGCAACCGCCGCTAAAGCGGCGGCTCTTAGCGCGGAGATGACGCAGTGGAACGAGTGAGTTTTCCCGTGTGCGGGGAAACGAGTGATGTGTAGCTTGCGTCGACGAGGTCCGACAATTTCATCCCCCTAAGCGTCCTTTTGCCTACTTTTCCCACGTGGGAAAAGTAGGTCGCGTCCGGCGACGCGAACCGTCTCCGCCCCTCCGGCAGGGCCTGCCGATCCCCCATGGGGTTCCCCTAAATTTCCCAATCCATTTCCCCGGCGTCCGGGTCGTCCCTGGTTTCCATATACCGGAGATACCGCCGCAGAATCTGCCGGATACAAGCCGACCGGGTGCGGCCCCTGTCCTGGGCGAATTTTGTCAGGGCATCCCGCAGCTCCTGGGGCATCAGAACCGTGACGGGCTTCTTGTTTCGCCGCATAAAACCACCTCCGGCTTTTATTATAGTCTGATTCAGACTATAATGCAATAGTCCGTTTTGGAATATGGTAGCATATTCCTTGAGGTGATTGGATGGACTATGTAGACCGGCTGACCGCGCTGCGCGTGGATAACGATATCAGCCAGAAAACGATTGCGGAAGTCCTGGGCTGCCAGCAGTCAGCAATCTCAAAATTTGAGACCAGGAAAACGAAATACAGCATTGAGGATTTGATTAAACTGTGTGAGTATTACCAAATTTCAGCCGACTATGTTTTAGGGCTGTCGAAGGATATGCCCGATCCGAACGAGAGGAAGGGATAGATTATAATGGACACCATTGCCGCCATCTCCACTGGCAACCAAATCGCCGCCATCGGCATCCTCCGCCTCTCGGGGCCGGAGGCCTTTTCCGTTGCCGATGCGGTGTTCCGCCCCGCCGGCGGGAGGCCCCTCTCCGCCCATCCCCGGCGCACCATGGTCTACGGCGCCCTGCTGGACCGCTCCGGCACGCCCATCGACCACGCCCTGGCCGTCACCTTTGCCGCCGGGGCCAGCTACACCGGAGAGGACAGCGTGGAGTTCCACTGCCACGGCTCCCCGGTGGTCCTCCAGGAGGGGCTTCAGGCCCTCTTCGCCGCCGGAGCCCGGCAGGCCGAGGGCGGGGAGTTCACCAAGCGGGCCTTCCTGAACGGCTGCATGGACCTCACCGAGGCGGAGGCGGTGATCGACCTCATTGAGGCGGAGACCGCCGACGCGGCCCGGAACGCCGTGGGCCAGCTGTCCGGCCTCCTGCGCCGTCGGATCGAGGGCGTCTACGAGGGCCTGATGGCCATCACCAGCCGGTTCTACGCGGTGGTGGACTACCCGGACGAGGACATTGAAGAGGTGGAGCAGTCGGACCTTCTGGAGACGCTGAGGGCGGCGGAGGCTGTCCTTTCGGAGCTGCTGGCCTCCTTTGACCGGGGGCGGGTGCTGAAAAACGGCGTGCCCGCCGCCATCATCGGCCGGCCCAATGTGGGGAAAAGCTCCCTGCTCAACGCCCTGGCGGGCTATGACCGGGCCATTGTCACCGACGTGGCGGGCACCACCCGGGACACCGTGGAGGAGAAGGTGCTGGCCGGGGGCGTGCTGCTGCGGCTCATCGACACGGCGGGCATCCGGGACACGGCGGACACGGTGGAGCGGATCGGCGTGGACCGCAGCCGCCGGGCGGCGGAGGGGGCCCAGTTGTGCCTGGTGGTCCTGGACGGCAGCCGTCCCCTCACGGCGGAGGACGAGGCGGCCCTGGCCCTGGCCGGGGGCGCCCCCAAGGCCCTGGCCGTTGTCAACAAGGCCGACCTGCCCCAGAAATGGGACGCCGCCGGACTGCCCCTCCCCGCCGTGGCCCTCAGCGCCAAAACCGGGGCGGGCCTGGGGGACCTGGAGCGGGCGGTGGCGGCCCTCTTCCCCGCCGGGGAGGCCCCCCGGGGGCAGTTTGTCACTAACCCCCGGCAGGCGGCGGCGGTGGGCCGGGCCCTGGACGCCGTCCGGGGCGCCCTGGCGGCCCTCTCGGGGGGCCTGACCCCGGATGCGGTCCTCACCGATGCCGAGGCCGCCCTCTCCGCCCTGGGGGAGCTGACCGGCAAGACCGCCCGGGAGGATCTGGTGGCCCAGATCTTCTCCCGGTTCTGCGTGGGAAAATGACCATCCACCCCCTTTTGCGGCTCAGGAGATCTGGGCCGCAAAATTTTTCCCTCCCCACCCTTGACAGCCGGGAAATGTGTGGTATACTGCAAATCGTAAGTAGTAAGTAATAAGTAATAACTGATCACGAAAAATTCTTTTGCTTTCAGGAGGAATCCGCCATGAACGACTTGACCCTTGTCCAGCAGTACCTGCTCTGCGCTGTCAGCGACAGCGGCAGGCTCACCAATCTCCGCAGCGAGCGCATGATCGGTTTCCTGGCCGGAGGCCTTCTGACCATGGAGCTGGCGGGCTGCGTCGCGCCGGATGGAAAGAAAAAGATTTCCGCCGCTGCCCCCCTGCCGGAGGAGCTGGCGTACCTGCGCCCCATGTACGACTTCATCGCCCAAAAGGGCCCGGTGAAGCCGGAGAAGGTGGCGGAGGAATTCTACCTGGGGCTGACCGCCAAGAAATTTGACCAGCTTTTCAACGCCGTGGGCGAGAGCCTGGCGGACCTGGAGCTGGCGGAGGCTGCGGCTCCCGGCCTTCTCAGCGGGCGCAAAGCCTTCAAGCCCGTGGGGCGGGCGGTGGACCAGGTCGTAGAGATGCTCCGCGCGGAACTGCTGGAGGACGCCCCGGTCAGCGAGGACGCGGCGGCGCTGGCGGTGCTGCTGGACCAGAGCGGGGGCATCAAGACCTACTTCTCCCCCTATGAGCAGAAGGCCATCCGAGAGAAGCTGAAAGCCCTGTCCCAAAGCGAGGCCGGCAAGCAGGTGGCGGATATGATGTATTTTGTAGAGGATCTGGTGTCCGCCATGGCGGCGATCACCGTCCTCAACAATCTGTAAGCCATGTCCCGGCAGAGAAGCCTGGAGGTCATCGGGCAGGCGGAAGAGGTGACCATCGGGGAGCTGGTGCGCCTGAGCGGCGTCCGGTACAGCACCCTGAAATTTTACACCGAGGAGGGCCTTCTCCCCTTTCAGCAGGCGGAGGAAAATCTGACCCGGCGCTACCGGCGACAGGAGAGCCTCCTGCGCATCCGGGAGATCCGGGCTCTCCGGGCGGAGGGCCGGTCCATCCCGGAGATCAAGGCCCTGCTTGGGGGCGCGGCGGGATAGGGCCGGGGGCGCCGGCCGCATCGGCGGGCCGCCCCTCCCCTCCCCTGCCGGCAACAGACGGCTGCGCCGGGCCGGGGCGGCGGGCACAAAAAACTTGTCAGATTTGGCCTTGCCGTGGTATAATAATCTGAATTCGTATGAGGAAATACCCCTTATTTTGACAGGAGATCAGGACTTTGGAGAGAACACAAGTCATCATCCCGCCCCAGGCGCTGGAGCGCCAGCGGGATTTTACGGCGCGCATTGCCGCCCACAACGCCCAGGCCGGGAAGACGCCCCTGGCCCTGGTGGAGACCTTTGGCTGTCAGCAGAACGTGGCGGACAGCCAGCGCATCATGGGGATGCTCCGGGACATGGGCTGCGCCTTTACGGAGGATCCCCGCCGGGCGGATCTCATCGTCATCAACACCTGCGCCATCCGGGAGAACGCGGAGAAGCGGGTCTACGGCACGCTGGGCCAGCTGACCCACACCAAGGCGGAAAATCCCGAGCAGATCATCTGCCTGTGCGGCTGCATGGCGCAGCAGCCCTCGGTGGCGGACAAGGTGCGCCAGAGCTACCGCCATGTGGACCTGGTATTCGGGCCCCAGGCCCTCTGGAAATTCCCGGAGCTGCTCTATGGGGTGTATACCCAGCGCCGGCGGATCTTTTCCATCGACGACGAGCCCGGCACCATCGCCGAGGGGCTCCCCGTGGTGCGGGAGAGCAGCATCAAGGCCTGGGTGTCCATCATGTACGGGTGCAACAACTTCTGCTCCTACTGCATCGTGCCCTATGTCCGGGGCCGGGAGCGCAGCCGGGAGGCAAAGGATATTTTGGCCGAGGTGCGGGAGCTGGTGGAGGCCGGGTACAAGGACATCACCCTCCTGGGACAGAATGTCAACTCCTACGGCAAGGATCTGCCCGAGCCCATGGACTTTGCCGACCTGCTCGCCGCCATCGATGAGATTCCCGGGGACTACTACATCCGCTTTATGACCAGCCATCCCAAGGACGCCACGGAGAAACTCTTTGACACCATGGCCCGGTGCAAACATGTGGCCAGGCAGCTGCACCTTCCGGTGCAGTCGGGGAACAGCCGGGTGCTCCGGGCCATGAACCGGGGCTATACCCGGGAGAAGTACCTGGAAAAGCTCCGCTGCGCCCGCTCAGTGATGCCGGACCTGGTCCTCACCAGCGACATCATCATCGGGTTCCCCGGGGAGACGGAGGCCGAGGCCATGGATACGGTCTCCCTGGTGGAGGAGGTGCGCTATGACGCCCTCTTCACCTTTATCTATTCCCCCCGGCCCGGCACCCCGGCGGCAAAGCTGCCGGACCCGGCCACCCGGGAGGAGAAACAGGTGTGGTTTGATAAGCTCCTGGAGGCGCAGAACCGCATCTCCGCGGAAATTCACCAGAGCTATGTGGGAAAGACCCTTCGGGTGCTGGTGGATGGAGAGAGCGGGGATGCCCGCTGGCCCCTCCAGAGCCGCACCGAGGGCGGGCGTCTGGTGCACCTCACCGGCGACAAGTCCGCCATCGGCTCCTTTGTACAGGCCAAGATCCTGGACAGCAATACCTGGGCGCTGTTCGGGGAGATTGAGCCCTAACGGCTTGCCGCCCCTTTGCCATCGGGGCTAGGACCTCCCTAGTCTTTTCACCATGCCGAAAAGATACGGATGCCCGCCCTCCTGGGCGGAGAGGTTTCGCGTCTCCGGACGCGGCCGGCTTTTGCCTGGCAGCCCCTGCCAAAAGAGCTGGGGGATTTCGTCCCCCCGGGGACGAGGTACTTTTGGTACGGCCCAAAAGTACCCAAAAGGCCGCTTAGGGGCTTCCGGCCCCTAAGAACCCCATTGATGTACAGCAGGGTGCCACCGCCTCTTACCGGCGCGGGGGCACCGCCCTGCCTCTGCGCTCCCTTCCGGGCCTTAGGCCCTGCCTGGGCGGACAGCCAAGCCGCTTCTCCCCTATACCGCGCCTGGTGCGGCGGTTGGGGGGTCTGGTTCCCGCCAACGCTGGGAGACACGCAGGGGAAGCGGCGCAGGTTTCTTGAGCCGGACGACTGGCGGGAATACCGGGTCAGCGGCAGCGGCCGCCAGCGCAGAGACAGTTCCCCGACCACGCGCCGCCGCTGGCCGGCTGACTGCCCGGGTGGCGTTCCCCCGTGCCCTTTCGGGGGTTCTTAGGGGGCGGCGGCCTTTGTTCGCCGCCCCAGGCGGGCGAACAAGCCGGACGCCAGCCCCCTAAGCGTGTTTTTGGTGACTTTTTGCACAAGCAAAAAGTTACCCCCCGGAGGGTGGGCACCCTCCCCCTCCGGCAAGACTGTCGAAACCTGCATCCGCCCACGGCGAAAGCGCCCCGCACCTGAACGGCGCGCCCTGCCCTTTTGCTGCGAAACAGAACATATTGACAATAATCGATCTGATGAGATACGCCCGCCGCTCCCACCGGCGGAAAGAAGGAGGACCACAATGGCAGAGATGACCCCCATGATGCGCCAGTACCTGGAGATCAAGGAGCAGAACAAGGATGCGATCCTGTTCTTCCGCCTGGGGGATTTTTATGAGATGTTCAACGAGGACGCCCTCACCGCCTCCCAGGAGCTGGACCTGACCCTTACCACCCGGGACCGGGGCAAGCCCAAGGAGGAGCAGGTGCCCATGTGCGGCGTGCCCTACCACTCCAGCGACGCCTACGTGGCCCGGCTCATCGCCAAGGGGTACAAGGTGGCCATCTGCGAGCAGATGGAGGACCCGGCCACCACCAAGGGCATGGTCCGGCGGGAGATCGTCCGGGTGGTGACCCCCGGCACGGTCACCGATGCCACGGCCCTGGAGGAGCGGCGGGGGAACT
>CALXDF010000060.1 GCA_944386995.1 uncultured Oscillospiraceae bacterium | reverse complement strand
CGAGGCCCGAGAAGAAGGGCGCGACATAGGTGATGAATGCGCCGATGCCGTTGACGATAGCCCAGGCGATCCAGATGCGCTTGAGCCAATCCCATGCCTGATCGACCTTGTGCTGGTTATTGGAGATCTTGGCGCCCACCACGGCTACCGCGGACATGAGGCCGGCCAGCACGGTGCTGATGCCGGCGATTTTGGAGTAGACATCCACGATGATGGTATTTGCAACCGTCCACATATCGTCTACCGCAAAGGCGGATGGTACCATAAAGGCCATCAGCATCATGAGCGTCATGCTCATCACATTCACTTTGTAGAGTTTTTTCAAATGAGATCCCTCCTTGCAGAAATAGAGCGGCGCGCCGTCTGGAATGGGACGGCGCGCCGTATTGGAATTGTGCCGTTGTCGTTTACTGCTCCGGGGGATCGGGTTTTTCACCGTATACCTCCTGCTGGATGCTGGAGGCGCGCTCGGCAAAGACGGCCAAAAGCGGCGGCCAGAAGGCGCCGCACTCCCCGCCGTAGACCATATTGGCGGCACGCCTGTGCCGGACCGGCGGCCTGTAACTGCGCGGCGCCACCAGCGCGTCGTAGGCGTCGGCCAGGGCGACGACCTGCACATACCGGGGAATCTCGTTCCCCTTCAGGCCATCTGGGTACCCGCCGCCGTCCCATCGCTCGTGGTGCCAGCGGCAGATCTCGCAGGCAAAGCGGTGGGTGGTCGTGCCCCGCAGTTCTGGGATAGCCAGATCCACGAGGAACTCACCCCATTCCGGATGTGTTTTGAGCACTTCAAACTCCTTTAGGGTGAGCGGCCCTTCCTTATATAAAAGCGTGGGCGGGAGCATAGCCTTTCCTGCGTCGTGGTAGGCGGAGAGGGCGGCGATGAGTCCGATCTCGTCCTCTGTCATGTCGGGGAACAGCCCCCGCTCCCAGGCCCATTGGAGCAGATGGTGGACAAGGGATTGAAACTGCGGCGTGTGGCCGGCATATTCACACGGGACTTTCTCCAGAAGACGGAGAAAGGGCGCGTAACTGGTCTGATAGATCGTATGAAAAACCTCCTTCCGTGAGGGCGCGCTTGTCCGGGGACAAGCCATGTGGTATAATGGAATAAACAATTTTGGATGCAGGTGAGGAAAATGGTGCTTGTATGTGACCACTGCCACTTCCTTTTCAGCAGCGCCGCGCAGCCGGAACAGTGCCCGGACTGCGGAAAGATGGCGGTGAGGGCGGCAACGGAAGAGGAAGTTCGGGAGTTTGAACAGAACAATCAGGAACGGTCACCCTGGGAAATCGTTCATGTGCCGGATTTCGGCCAAGCCGTCATGAACCGGCCGGACTATTTTACTTTTGATTTGCCAATATCCGCATTTGACCTCCCGGATGACATTGTCATGGAGGTCAGCGTGGACTATACACGATCAGAAGAGCAGCCAATTTATTTGGCAAATGTCTGGGCCAGGGTCAAGGATTCCGACTCAAAACATTTTTTGTTTAGCCCAGCAATTCCTGCAGATGAGGACGCGGCCAGGTGTATTGTGGAGTATCTCAATGAGGATGATAAGTTTAAGCGCTTGATGGAATGCTTTGCGCTTGATGTAGCAAGATCTTTTGAATGAATGGCCGGTATGCCTCTATGCCCTGCGGCGGTGAGGCCCCCTGATGATGGGCTGACCGCGTCAGGGCGGCAGCACGGTTTGGTGCCGCCGCCCATATGCGGAAAGAGAATCCATCGGGCGTGTATGCCCGGCAGATCGTGGGGTATTAGTAGCCGGTCTTAGGCAAATCCGGCGTATTCCAGAGCTTCTGGATGATGGTCACCCAGCTGGCCTGCGCAGTCTGCCAGGTGCCCTGGTACTTGCCGCCCACATCGGAACGGTTCACCATTTGGTAGCCGTTCACGGCGTTACCGTTTACCACCACGGAAAGGGTGGGACCCTGCACAGACTGGAAGCCCACGGGTACTTTTCCGAAATCGAAATACACATCCGTCACCACCTCGCCTGCCTGTAGGGGAATGGCGCTGAGGCCAAAGGAGTAGTTGTTGCTGGTGAGCAGGTTGGACGCCAGCACCTGATAAGACGCGGAGTAGTTGGTCTTATACAGGATGCGGTAGTTGAGCCGGGCGCTGTAGGTGCCGGTGGTCAGCGTGGCGGCCCGGGCGATGTCGGTGGGGATGCGGTCGTGGAAGTAGAAACTCTCCAGATCCACATTGCTGGTGTTGGCGATGGTGAAGTCGTACCGCATGGTGCTGCCGGCCAGCACCGAGGCGTTGCCGCGCTTGGTGACGGAAACGCCCAGGTCAGCGGGCTTATCGTAGGCAGAGATCTTGATGAGCTGCCCGGCATATTCCAGCGTTACATCGTGAACTGTGGGGTCTACCTGCCAATAGGACGGCGCTGTGACCTCTACGATTTTATAGCGCGCCAAAGGCAAAGGTTTGGAGGCCGCAACGCCCCGCTCGTCTGTGGTGATGTAGTCCACCACCTTGCCGGTGCGGGCGTTGCTGATCTCATAGACAGCGCCCTGGAGCGGCGTTCCTGCCGCTGTGCCGGTGATGCTGTTGGCTTCGGAGGCATACTTGTAAATTTGGATCTGGCCGGTGATGGCCTCGTTGACCCACTCGATCTCCGCAGTATGGCCCGGCCGCACATAGACAGTCTTGTACTCCTCGTCTAAGATATAGCCCTCCGCAGCCTCCAGTTCTCTTAAATAGAACCGGCCGCTGGTGTTGGCGCCGTCCGGCAGGTCATCGGCGGTGATGTAGACATATCCATCGTCATCAGAGGTGAACTCCCCAATGGGGTTGCGGTCCTCATCATAAAGCAGGAACTTGACGCCGTAGATGCCCTCGCCGGAGGTGTCCACCTTGTGGATCAAAATACCGGATTTGGCGGCGTTGGTCAGGCGCAGGGTTGTCACCTCTCCATCCTTGACCTCGAAATAGTGTGGGGTACCATCCAGAATGAAGTCCGGATTGGCCTCGACTTCAACGGCATAGTAAGAGCCGTCCTCCAGAGAGAGGAAGGCACGGCCGTTGCGGTCCGTTGTGATGGTATCAACTAAGGCATCATCCATTCGGCGGATCTCATAGGTGGTATCGGGGATCCGCTCTGAGGTCTTGCTTTCGTTCACCTTTATGAGTTCTAAGCCGCCCACCGGGTCGTTATAGAACCACAACTCCTGCGTATCGTCAGGATTGACTACCACGGTCTGGCTCTGGGTAT
>CALXDF010000059.1 GCA_944386995.1 uncultured Oscillospiraceae bacterium | reverse complement strand
CCAGAGCGGACAGGAGCTGCTCCCTGAGGGCGTCCAGGTCCTCCTCCCGCTTTTCCACCGTCAGCACATCGGGGAACCGGGCCAGGTCGGTGGCCCGGTAGTCCGGCTTGATCCTTCCGTCGCCCAGCGCATAGAGCTGCTGAAACGCGGTAATGTAGGCCCTGGCCAAGGGCTCGTTGACCGTGACAGAGACCGACTCCCCACCGGTGTCGGCCACGGTGACAAACACGTCCACTTTGCCCCGGGCAATAGAGGCCTGTACCTGGGTTTTTATGGCGTCCTCCGCGAAGATATAGGACCGGGGCATCTTTACCGTGCAGTCCAGATAGCGGTTGTTGACCGCGCGCAGTTCTACGGTGATGCTGCGCTCGGGAAAGACCGCCTCTCCCCTGCCATAGCCGGTCATGCTCTTGATCAAAAGGTCCGCCCCCTCTTTCGTTTATCAAATTATTATATCAGTTTTTTCCCAGTTTGAAAAGACTTTTTATCCCTTCCGCAGGATCCGGTCGATCCGCTTGGCGTAGAAGGTGATCAACTTGGAAAATCCCAGATCGTAGACAACAAAAATGGCATTTCCCGCCAGATAGATCATCCAGAGCGGCAGATCCTCTGCCGGCAGCGCTGCAAAAAAGATATGGGAGAGGCCAAATAAGAAGACCGAGAGCATCAGGTTGAAAAAGGCCAGCTTTAAGAGCCACTCAGGACCCAGCCGGCGCAGCCGCTCGATGCCGTACTTCACCAGTGGATAGATGCCGAAGAACAGGAGATACAGGATTGCGGCATCCTTGGCCGGAATGAGGAGGAGCCCCAGCAGGCCTGCGGCCAGGTAGCTGAGGACCCCGGCCCCGAGCCCACCCGAGACCACGGCCGCAGCCGGGACAACCCCCGCCACGGCCGTCAGGCCCAACCGCCCGCTGGGTGAGACAGAGGCCAGATACAAAAGGACCAGGGAGAGCGCAGTCAGGACCCCGCCCAGGGCCACCGTCTTTGCGGAGGCGGAACGTGTTCTGTGCTTCATTGGCTAGTTCCCGCACCCGCCGCACAGGCAGTTCAGACAGAGGAGAGAGGTGCAGCAGTCACAGGAGTCCATGCCGCCCGCGCCTCCATAGGACCGGTAAGCCTGTCCGCCCTGCCGCATCATGTTGAGCGCCTGGCGGTATTCCGGATTGGCGGGATCGGCATTGCAGGCGATCTGATAGTGCTGCTGCGCCTCATCCAGCCAGCCCCGGCGGTAGGCCACGCAACCCATCAGGAAATGCCACTCCGCGTCCTGGGCCGGGGCATTGCGCAAAAGCTGCTCCGCGGTGTTGACATCGCCGTTCTGGATGGACATGCGCACCCGCTGGTAGAGGGGGCTGCTGGAGGAGGACTGCCGCTGCTGTTGCTGGTAGCCGCCCTGATAGCCGCTCTGGTAGGCGCTGCCGCCATAGCTGTTGCCGCTGCCATAGCTGCCGCTGCCGCCGCCCGAGCGCATCTTGGTGATGGTCTCGTAGGCCTCGTTGACCTCTTTCATTTTTTCCTCCGCCAGATCGGCCAGAGGATTGTTCTGGTAGTTGTCCGGGTGATACTTGCGCGCAAGCTCCCGGTAGGCCCGCTTGATCTCCTCGTCGCTGGCGTCGGGCTTGACGCCCAGGACGCTGTAAGGGTCTGTCATAGACGTGTTCTCCTAACCGTTTTCTTCTTGGCGCCCAAGCCTCAAACCTGAAACAGGAAACGTATCATTTGGGGTGCCTGGGAAACCGCCGCCCGGCCCGCTTCCACTCCCCCCGGAAGCAGAGCTCCTCTACCGCCGGAAGGCCCAGCGAGAGCACATTCCCCACGATGCCGCTCCAGCAGCCGGTATCCAGTAACTCGTAGGCCGAGAGCGCCAGATTGAGGGAATGGCGCAGGGTGGTGCGGAGGTAGTCCTGCTCCTCCCGCTCCCGCCCCGCAAAGCGGGCATGAATGGGGTTGTAGGCACCGGAGGCCAGATCCTCCTCTAAATCGTCCCAAGCGTCCACCAGATAGATCCAGCGTCCCACATGGTAGAGCAGCTGCTCCATGGCGCGGTCGGCGGCCGCGTCCCCGCTGGCGGGGGCGGCGGCACACAGAATCCGGGCGAAGGTATCGGCCGTGAGGTCCAGAGAAGGGCTCCCCTCCTGTTCCAGACGGTGTAGCTCTTCCAGGCAGTCACGGACCCGCTGGTCAAACGCCGGCCGGCGGGCCGCCGCCCGGCGGTAGCTCCGGCGAACGAGAAGCGAGAGAAATCCAGCCGCCATCCGCTCCCGAAGTCCGCCATCCAATATGGTGTCCCGGAGCTTCCAGTAAGCCAGGATAACGCTCTCATCCGCCGCGATCTCCAGCCCGGAATTGGAGGGACAGACTTCCTTTCCGCGGAGAGGACAGGCCACACACCGGCGCCGCTCCGTGGCGGGGAGATTCTCCCCCGGGGTGAGGAGCATGGCCAGAAAGGTGAAGTCGTAGTTCAGCAGGAATCGGGCGAGAAAGCCGTACCGCCGCCCCATGGTGTGGCACAGTCCGCAGTAGAGGCTCTGGTAGGCCTCCAGTTCCCGGACCTTCAGCTCTCCCCGGTAGGGTCTGACGTATCCGAACACGGGCTACTCCCGGGTCAGATTGACCACGACGCTGTACCGCCCAACAGCACCCGCGCTGCCGCCGCCCGTGACGTTTACCGTGGCCGGGACGGTCTGGCGGCCGACGCCGGTACTGGAGAGCTGCGACAGGTCGGCCACGATCTGGATCTGGGACTGGAAGAGCTGATCCAGCTCTTCCTGGGTGCCCCGCACCAGAACCACGCGGCTCTGGGTCACGAGCTCGGCGCTGTACCCCTCCGGGATGTTGATGAGCGCGATGTGGTCCACCTCAAACTCCTGCATCGAGAGTCCGGTAATCGTCAGGGTGA
>CALXDF010000058.1 GCA_944386995.1 uncultured Oscillospiraceae bacterium | reverse complement strand
CAAGTTTATCGCCTGCAAACACGACCCCAGTCTGGTGACCTACCGCCACCCCTCCCTGGAGCCCATCCTCTCCATCACCTACGGGTGCATCGTCTACCAGGAGCAGGTCATGCAGATCTTCCAGCAGCTGGCCGGCTACTCCCTGGGACAGGCGGACATGGTGCGCCGGGCCATGAGCAAAAAGAAGGTCAAGGATATCGAGCGGGAGCGGGAGGCGTTCCTCCACGGGGACCCGGAGCGGAACATCGCCGGCTGCGAGGCCAACGGCATCCCGCCGGAGACCGCCGAGGCCATCTACGACGAGATCTATGACTTTGCCAACTACGCCTTCAATAAGGCCCATGCCGTGGCCTACGCGGTGGTGGCCTATCAGACCGCCTGGTTCAAATGCCACCATCCCAAGGAGTATATGGCAGCCCTGCTCACCAGTGTGCTGGACAACTCCGACAAGGTCTCGGAGTATATCAACGAGTGCAAGGACTGCGGCATCGCCTTACTGCCGCCGGATGTGAACCGCTCCAACGACAGCTTTACCGTGGAGGAGAGCGGCATCCGATTTGGCCTGGTGGCCATCAAGAACATCGGCCGCAGCTTCATCCAGACGCTGATGGCCGAGCGGGGCCAAGCGGGTCCCTTCCGCAGCTTCCAGGACTTCTGTGAGCGGATGTACGACAAGGATGTGAACAAGCGGGCGGTGGAGAACCTGATCCGCTCCGGTGCAATGGACAGCCTGGGGGCGAAGCGCTCCCAGCTCATCTCCGTCTATGAGAAGGTGCTGGACAGCGTCAGCGCCCGGCGCAAGCAGAATCTGGAGGGACAGATGGACTTCTTCGGCATGGCCGCGGCCGCTGACGCGACACAGCACGCGGAGGTGGAGCTGCCGGACATTCCGGAGTATACTCCCGGGGAGCTGATGACCATGGAGCGGGAGAGTACAGGACTCTATCTCTCCGGACACCCCATGCACGCCTACCGGGAAAAGGCCAGAGCGGCGGGGGCAGCGGCCATCGGCGCCATCAACGAGGATTTCAGCCGGGAGGACGGCCCCCAGCGTTTCCGGGACGACCAGCGGATCACCGTGGCCGGGATCGTCACCTCCAGCAAGACCAAGACCACCCGGAACAACACCCTCATGGCCTATGTAACTGTGGAGGATGAGACGGGGGCCATCGAACTGCTGTGTTTCAACAAGACCCTCCAGACCAGCGGCGCCTATCTCCGTGAAAACCAGGTTGTGCTGGTGCGGGGACGGCTTTCCGTCCGGGATGAGAAGTCGCCCCAGATTCTCTGTGACAGTGCCTCGCCCATGGATGGAGAGGTTCCCGTGCAGGCGGCACAGCCGAGAGCGGATGTGTCGAAGATGGCAGAGGGGGGGACGCTGTTTCTCCGCCTGCCCAGCGCGGCAGGAAAGGAATTCCGCCACGTGCAGCTGGTGCTGCAGATGTTCCCGGGTACCTCACCGGTGAAGATCCGGCTGACAGACACCGGGAAGCTCCTGGGCACCACATGTCTGCTCTATCAGTCTCTGGTAGATGAGATGCGCTCCTTTTTGGGAGAAGAAAATGTTGTGCTGCGCTGAACCGGCTGGCAAGGACAACGGACAAAGAGCGGCCGCACCCAACAGGGTGCGGCCGCTCTTGTATTCAAGGGTCCTCATATAATAGGTTGATGAGCCGTCCGTAGATCACTTCTGCGTTTTTCTTAAAGCGCTTTTCCAACTCTTTTGCCATATCCTCCTTGGTGACCAGCAGTTCCAGACGCATCACATTGTCCAGTTCGTCGCTCAGAGAGAGGGTCAGGGTGTATCCGCCCTTTTCCCGGGGCGTGGTAGAGGCGGTGACCAGGGCGTTGCGCCGCAGACGCTGGTTGTGCTGGGCAATGTTCTTTTCCACCTGCATCCGCACCGAGTAGGGCAGGCTGCTCTCACAGATAGCACTGTTGTCCCGCCCCTTCTTGGTGATAGCGTAGAGCCCGTCGTGGAGAGAGAGGTGCTCGGTGCGCACCAGGTCTGCCAGACATGCGGAGAAGTCAAAGTAGTCCACGCCCCCGTCGCACATGGCCAGGTCCTGCAGTACCTCGAAGGGTACCGGCTCGATGACCCGAGCGGCAATATAGAGGATCAGAAATTTGATTTCCAGGTTATCGCTGATAAATCCAACCTGCATCCTGTAGCCTCGCTCCTTTCGTCACGGTATAAGTCATTATACAATTTTTCCGCAAATTTGTATAGCCTATTTTTCACCCTTCCGGCGCGGGGGCATACACTGGATTGAAGGCGAGTGCCTTCGAAGAGTACTTACTAGGAGGTTATTCCATGGCTGATAAGTGCAAAACCCCCGGCCCAATGAACTCTTGTGGGGAGTATCGAGAGGCCGTTTGCATCCATACCAAGAAAATCTATGACTCCTGTAAAGACAAGGACTGCATTGAAGACCTGCGGTTTTACCCCACTGTCTGTGGACAGGAGATCCTGGAGCGAGCTGCATCCATCAAGGGCGGCAGCGCAGAACTGCTCTATACGTACATTGATGTGGAGCCGGTTGTGTTCAATCGGGGATTTTTCACGGTGGATATGCGCTTCTTCTACCGCGTAACCCTGAACGCATACTGCTCCAGCTCCCGGCCTGTGGAGGTAGAGGGCCTGTGTGTCTTTGACAAGCGCATCATCCTCTTCGGCAGCGAGGGCAATGCCAAAATCTTCTCCTCCAAGGTCCGCGTGGACGGCATGGACCGCCAGCTTCTGGAGCAGAGTAATATGCCGGTGGCTGTTGTGGAGGCGGTAGATCCGTTGGTCTTGGACGCCAAGTTGGTGGAGTGCTGTGATAACCGCTGCTGCGACTGTGATTTGTGTGAGATTCCCAGTTGCATCTGCCAGTGCTTCGGCAGTGATCTCACCATGGGCGATGGATGCCGCCGGGTCTTTGTGACCCTGGGCCAGTTCTCCATCGTCCGTCTGGAGCGGGACAGCCAGATGCTTATGCCTGTGCTGGACTACTGCATGCCGGAGAAGGACTGCGCCGGCTGCGGGTGCAGCTGCTCGGCCAGCGAGGACCCCTGCGAACTCTTCAGTTCCATCAGCTTCCCGGTCAACGAGTTCTTCCCGCCCAATACCATCGACACGCCCTGCGACTACGAGGGAACAAAAACTTGCTGCTGCTCCCGATAAGGGGCATATATTCAGACACAGGGGGCTGCGGCCCCCTGTGTCTATCTGTTTTTATGGGAAAGTTGCCCTGCCGCATGCAACAAAAGGGAATACAGCGCCTAGATAGGGAGGAGTATGGGAGACAAGCTCCCCCCCAATTTGTGAATAGAGAGGAGAATGTGGATGCTGCTGATCGAAGAAGCCCCCCTGACCAACGGGGCACACCGCAACCAGCGCAGCGAGACACCTTTCACCGTAATTCCAGAAGGGATGCTGCCGGTGGCGGAGGAGCTGGAGGAGGAAGCCTGGGGCTACCTGCCCTTCATCAACATCACCGAGATTACCGACGGGGTGATTACCGGCGTGGAGCAGGGCACCATCCCGGAGCCGGAGCCTGAGCCGGAGCCGGAGCCGACCCTGGAGGACCGCGTCACCAGCCTGGAGGACGCCATCGCTGCGGGGCTGAATCTGTACGAGGGGGATCTGGGGAATGAGTAAACATCTATACGATGCCCTGGCGTCTGCCATCTATGTCAGCGCCATGACCGCCAACGGCAAGGAGGTCACCACCGACGACCAGCGAATCCGGGCAAGCGGGCTCTATGACCCATGGGCGGAGGGGGCCTATGCCGTGGGGGAGATCCGCAACGCCCAGGGCCAGACCTGGGAGTGTTTCCAGGCCCACGATACAGCCACCTACCCGGACATCAACCCGGACAATGCCGCCTGGTATACGTTCTGGCGGCCCCTCCACGGGACGAGCCCCGAGACTGCCCGGCCCTTTGCGCCGGTGCAGGGGGCCCACGATCTGTACCGTTCCGGGGAGTACATGGTCTATACCGACGGGCAGGTCTACAAGTGCTTGAGCGACACCAACTACAGCCCCGAGGAGTACGGGGCGGCATGGGAAGTTTATCAACCGGTATGAGCCGGAAAATGGAAAGGAGACTACTTATGAACCGATTTCTCATCAACTGCGCCTGGGACATCATGGACCTGGGCAAGGCCAACGGCGTGGACAACAGCGTAGCCCGTGACATGTTCGTGGAGAACCTCTCCACTTACGGCACCGACGCCTACCCGGCCTACCCCGGCGCGGAGGTAGATTATGAGGCGCTGAGCGCACAGTGGCAGGGCATGAGCGCGCAGGAGCAGGGCGATGCCAAGATCGCGTGCGCCAACCTGATGCAGGACTGCTATGAGGATCTGAGCAAGGCCCGCCGGGAGAACGACATGGGCGCATACTACCGGATCATCCTCAACTACGAGGCCCCGGAGCAGGAAAAGCCCAACTACATCCTCTATACCCATGCCTGGGACATCTGGGACAAGGCGGAGGCCGACGGCACCGACCTGGTGACCGCCCAGAAAGCCTACGTGGAAACCCTGGAGGGCTGGGGCAATCTCAGCGAAGCCCAGCAGGCCGACGAGGCGGCGTGGTTTGCGCTGAAGGTGGCCGCCTATGACAAGGGCCTCCAGTACGCCCGCCTCACCGGCGACCGGGCGCTGTTCGAGAGCATCCTGGCCAGCCGGTAACAGGGGGATGCCCATGGAGTTTGACTGGATGACCGCTGTAAAGGCGGGACTTACGGCCGTCATCGGGGCGTTCACCGCCTTCTGGGGTTGGCTGGGCTGGCTGGCTGTGGCGTGGATCGCCCTCATGGCCCTGGACTACCTCACCGGGACCCTGGCGGCGGCCAAGGCCGGCAACTGGTCCAGTAAGGCCGCCCGGGAGGGCATCTGGCATAAGATGGGGGAGCTGGTAGTGGTGATCGTGGCCGCCCTGGGGGACCGGGTGCTGGTCATCGTGGTGGAACACCTGCCGGTGGTGTCCTTCTCCCTTCCCGGCGGTGGGCTCCTGCTGCCCCTGGTGCTGGTGTGGTACTGCATCACGGAGCTGGGCAGCATCGCGGAGAACGCGGCCCTCATGGGTGCCCCCGTCCCAGAGTGGCTGCGCAAGCTCCTGGAGGCCGGAAGGCGGGCTGTGGACGAGTCCGGGGAACACCTCTCCGGCCAGGACGGTGGGGAGGACGCCTGAATCCAACCAGCGGATGGAGAACAAAAAGCGAAGAGGGCGTTAATGCCCTCTTCGCTTTTCTTTGCGTTTCTGCTGCCGCAGGGCGTAGCGCCGCTGCGCCTCCTGCTCCCGTTGCTGGCGGGATTGGACGGTGCGTTCCGCTTTGCCCCGTTCCTGCTGGGCCTGGAGTGCCTGCTGCGCCTTGGTGCCGGGGAGGCCAGGGACCACCTCCCGGTGGATGGCGCGCTGCTGCCGCTTGGGATTGATGCGCCGCTCCTCCGCCGCCCGGTCGGGCAGGGGCGGGCTGAACCGCAGTTCGTTCCAGTGCCGCAGCAGCAGGTCGTAGACCTGGTTGTCCCGGGGCTCCGGGCCGAAGGTGATCTTGCACACCTGATAGGTGCCGTCCCTGTGCCGCTGGTAGAGCCCTACCCAAAAGGGATCCTCAAACAGGATGGTCAGTGTGGCAGTATCCATGCAAATTCCTCCTTTCTGGTACGCCACACGGGGAATGGACAACCAAGGAGGCAGGTTACTGATACCGCGCCCTTCAGGCCGGTACGCCCGGACTACCAACCGGGCCGTGTTTTGATCCCCGCTGTGTCTATGATACCGGGAGGGGATGGGGGTGTCAAGGGGGCGGAAAACTTGTCCGCATATTCTGGGACGGGCTCTCATAGAGTGGAGCAGAGAACAGGAGGGGATCGGATGCCTCAGCGGTATGAAATGGCCTGCACCCTGCTGCCCCGGCGCCTGCGGGAGGCGGCATTGGCAGTGCCGGAGAAAGAGAAGGTGGAGGAGCTGCGTCTGCGTCAAGGGGAGCGGCTGACCTTGACGCTGCCGGAGGGAGAGGCGCCGGTGCCCGGCACCCGGATCACCGGGGAGGATCTGGAGACGGTTCTGGACATCGCCACCGGCTGCTCCCGGTATACGGCCGCCCAATCCCTGCAGCAGGGATATCTCACGGCGGAGGGGGGATTTCGCATCGGCGTGTGCGGCACAGCGGTGGTGGAGGGGGAGCGGGTGTCGTGCTACCGGGACCTGTCCTCCCTGAATATCCGCATCCCCCGGGAACAGATCGGGCTGGCGGACCGGGTGCTGCCGGCCCTGCTGTCTGGAGGACGGCTGGAGAGCACCCTGGTCATCTCCCCGCCCGGCGGCGGAAAGACGACTTTGCTGCGGGATCTGGTCCGCGCCCTCTCCGATGAGAAGAACCTCCGGGTGTCCCTGGTGGACGAGCGGGGAGAGCTGGCGGCGATCCACAGGGGCGTCCCGCAGCTCCAGGTGGGGCGGCACACGGATATTTTGGATGCCTGCCCCAAGGCCCTGGCCATCCCGACCCTGCTGCGTGCCATGAACCCGCAGGTCATCGCCGTGGACGAGGTGGCGGTGGCCGGGGATGTGGCGGCCCTGGAACAGGCCGCCGGAGCGGGGGTGGTGCTGCTGGCCACCGTCCACGGCGCCGGGGTGGAGGATCTGGCGCGAAAGCCCCTCCTAGCGGGGATGCTGGGCTTGGGGCTCTTCCGAAAGGCAGTCCGCATCGGCCGCCTGGGAGAGGGCCGATGGTACGCGGTGGAGGAGCTGCCGTGAAGGCGTTGGGAACGCTGCTGCTCCTCATGGGCGGCCTCTGGGTCCGGCAGAGCCTTCTGCAGCGGCACCGGGAGAGGATACAGGCCGGCGAGGAGCTGATAGCGGCCCTTCAGATTCTGGAGCGGGGGGTGTACACCCTGCGCCGCCCCATGGGGGAACTGGTTGAACAGTGCCGCGCCACGGGGCGGCTCACGGCTCCCTTCTGGGGGGCAGTGGCACGGGGGATGGCGGCAGGGGACTCCTTCCAGCGGGCCTGGCAGACGGAAGTAAACCGTCTCCCAGAACCTTACGGGACCCTGCTCCTGCCCCTGTGGCAGACCCTGCCGGCGGGGACGGGAGCGGACCTACTACACCAAGTAAGGGAGGATGTGTACCAGGCGGTGGGACAGGCGCGGCAGGAGAGCGGTGAACGCAGCAAGCTGGTGACCGCCTTGTGCCTGTCGGCGTCTCTGCTGACAGCCGTGGTGCTGCTGTAATATGGATGTGGACTTGATTTTCAAAATTGCCGCAATCGGGATTATTGTGGCGGTACTCAATCAGCTGCTGGTGCGCTCAGGGCGGGAGGAACAGGCCCTGATGACCACCCTGGCGGGGCTGGTGGTGGTGCTGATGCTCCTGGTGCAGGAGATCAGCGATCTGTTCGAACTCATCAAGAACCTGTTCCAACTGTAACGGGCCATGGAACTGATTGCGAAAGTTGTGGTGATCTGTGTTGTGGTGGCCCTGACGGCGCTGCTGCTGGAACGTGACACCCCGGAACTGGGGCTGCTGCTGACCCTGGGGGCCATTGCGGTGGTGATGGGCTTTGCCTTGTCCTACTACCGGGAAATCCGGGAGATGGTGGACACGCTGCTGAGCCAGTCGGGACTGGACGGCGCGCTGTTTGTGCCAATTTTGAAAATCATCGCCATCTCCATGGTTGCAAGGCTTGGGGGGGATGTATGCAGGGACAGCGGAAAGAAGGCGCTGGGCGCGGTGGTAGATCTGGCGGGCACGTTCTGCGCTCTGCTGGCGGCGGAGCCGCTGCTGCGTGCTGCGCTGTCCCTGCTGACGCAGTTGGGAGGAATGGGATGAAGCGGATCGCGTTGACGTTGCTGCTGCTGTTTTTGCTGGCGGGACAGGCCTGGGCGGCAGAACTGCCGGGAGAACTGACCGAGAGTCTCCCGGAGGCCGCCGGGGACATTGCCGGGACAGACTTTCAACAGGGGATCACCTCGCTTGTAAATCTGGCGGGGGAACAGCTTCAAATCCTGCTGCGCAAGGGAGCGGCAGGTGTAGTGCGGGTTTTGCTGGTGATTGTACTGTGCGGGGTGGGAGAGAGCCTGCTCCAGCCGCTGCAGGAGAAAAATGCCTTCCGCTATGTCACATTAGCGGGGACGGCCGCCATTGTAGCTGTGGCGGCAGGGGATCTGACCACATTGATGGGATTGGGGGTGGAGACCATGGCACAGCTCAGCCAATTCAGCAAGGCGCTGCTGCCGACATTGGCGGCCGCTACAGCATCAATGGGCATGGTGGGAACCGCATCGGTCAAACAGGTGGCCACCGTTTTTTTCAGCGATGTGCTTATCAGTGTGATCCAGGGGTTGCTGCTTCCGCTGCTCTCTCTGTATATCGGAACGGCTGCTGCCGGTGCGATGCTGGGAGACCCGCGGCTGGACGCAGCAGCCAATGGGCTTCGCAAGGTTATCACCTGGACCCTAACGATCCTGCTGACAGCCTTTACCCTGTATCTCTCGGTGGCCGGCATTGTGGCCGGAGCTGCTGACGCCGCGGCGGTGCGTCTGACCAAGCGGGCGATTTCCACGGCGGTCCCGGTGGTGGGAGGCGTCATTGCCGGCGCGGCAGAGACGGTCCTCTCCAGTGCGGCGGTGCTGAAAAACAGCATAGGCGTATTTGGTGTGCTGGCGGTACTGGGGACCTGTGCGGTGCCGTTCCTGCGCCTGGGAATTCAATATCTGCTGTACAAGGCGGCGGCTTTCGCCGCGGGGACGGTGGCCTCTCCGCCTCTGGCGAAGCTGGTGGACCGGCTGGGGAGGGCATTTGGCATGATTTTGGGAATGACAGGCAGCTGTGCGCTGCTGCTGACGGTATCGGTACTGTCCTCCCTTCTGGCGGTGACGCCATGATAGCGCTGCTTCGCTCATGGCTTTTCGGGTTGACGGCGCTGTCGGCACTGCTGGCGCTGGCAGAGGGGCTGGTGACCCAGGAGGGGATTCGGCGGGTGCTGCGCCTGACGGGCGGAGTACTGATGATCCTGGTGCTGCTCCGGCCGGTGGTACGCATGGATCTGGAGAATCTGCATTTCTCTCTGGATGCCCTGCGGCAGGAGGCGGAGACACTGGAAGAGGAATATACCCGACAGCAGGCAGAACAGCTCTCCGCAGGCATAGAGGAAGAGCTGGCTTCATATATTTGGGACAAGGCGCAGGCGCTGGGCCTGGACTGCCAGGTCAGCGTCACTGTGGAGACGGGGGCAGACGGTGTCCCGGCAGCCCGGTCTGTCGACATAACCGGGGAATACAGCGAGGCGCTCAGCGAGATCATTGAGAAGGATCTGGGTGTCCCGCGGGAACAACAGAACTGGCAGGAGGCGTCGTAGTGGAGCAGGAGAAAAAGCAGGGAAAACGAAAATGGCTGGCCCTGGTCGGATCCTATAAATATGTGCTGATCGTGGTGGCAGCGGGCATCCTGTGCCTGGCTTGGCCCAGCCGCTCCCAGCCGGAGCCGCAGACGGCGGATGTCTCCGCCCCTTCCATGGACCTGGAGGCCATGCAGACGGAGATGGAGGAGATCCTGGGCACCATCCAGGGGGTGGGACAGCTGAGGCTGATGCTGACTGTGGACACCGGGACCCAGCGGGAGCTGGCAGGGGACACCAGCCTCACCTACAGCGGAGAGACCACCGCGCCGGAGGACTACAGCCGCACCACGGAGACAGTGGTGGTCTCCGGAGGCAGCGGGGAGGACCAGGTGGTAGTGACCCGGGAGACCTACCCGCAGTTTCGGGGGGCGCTGGTGGTGTGCCAGGGGGCCGACGATCCCCAGGTAAAGCTCTCGGTGATCGACGCGGTCTCCGCCCTCACGGGGCTGGGCAGCGACAGAATATCGGTGATCCATGGCGCGGGGGCATAGCAACCGGACGAGGTAGCAATTGAAGAACTTGGAGGAGGAGACAAGAATGAAACAGGTCTGGAAACGAAATATTGTGGCGGCAACGGTACTGTTGTTTGTGTGTGCGGCAGTGTATCTCAATTGGAAGTATGCCAGCAATGTGGCGGACGAAACCGGGACAGACAGCGGAAAAGTTTTGGGGCAGTCCACACTGGTGAGCGGGGAGGCAGACCTGGAGGAAACGGCGGCCGACGGAGAGGCAGAGGAGTCGGTTGTCACCGGCGACTATTTTGCCACGGCCCGCCTGACCCGCCAGCAGGCCAGAGACAGTGCCATTTCCCTGCTGCGGGAGGCGGCGGAGAGCGAGGTGGCCGACCCGGCCGTGGCTGACGAGGCAGCCCAGACCATCCAGACGCTGGCGTCCTATGCGCTCTCGGAGGCCCAGATCGAAAATCTGGTTACTGCGAAAGGGTATGCCGACTGTGTGGCGTTCATGGGAGAGGACAGCATCAGCGTGGTAGTGTCTGACAGCGATGGATTAGATGCGGCGGATGTGGCTAAAATATCTGATATTGTGATGGGAGAGACAGAATATACCGCCGATCAGATCAAGATCCTGGAGGCAAATTAGTGGTTGATAATTAAGAGGGGTTATGGTACAATGACCAAAGAATAGTTTCATCTTGGAAAAGCGGCCAGCCGGTTTTGCACCCGGGGAAAGCCGCCCTGCCCGGCGCTCCGGTTTGCTCCGCAGCCGCCGCCCGGTCCCGCGGAGTCCCGCGGGCGGAAAGGATGATTCGACCAATGATACACCGAATAAAGGGAGTGTCTGCTGCCATGAATGAGAATAAGGAATATATTACCCACCCCGATGAGATGGGCTGCATCCACATTTCCGAGGATGTGATCAGCGCCGTGGCTGCCAGCGCCGCCGCCGAGGTGGACGGGGTCAGCGCCATGATGAACGCTACCGGCAAGAAGGGGGCGTCCCGTGGGGTGAAGATCACCGTGGCTGACGAACGGGCGGCGGTGGACGTTTATCTCATGGTGCGCTACGGGCAGCCGATTCCGGAAGTGGCGGAGAAGGTGCAGAGCGCCGTCTCCTCCGCAGTGGAGGCCATGACCGGGCTCACGGTGGGCTGCGTCAATGTTCACGTGGGCGGCGTCAGCTTCGAATAAGGCGGAACCTGCCAGGGCGGAGGGAGAGAGTACTCCGCCCTGCTCACCTTGTCAACATCAGAGAGAAAGGGAATGGCCCTATGGTTAGAACGACTGCCCGCGAGATCGCGGTCCACCTGTCCTACGAACTGAGTTTCACCGATTTGACGGTGGACGAGCTGTTGGCACACCACCTGTCGCCGGAGAATTTTGCCGCTCTGGCGGAGGAGGACGAGGTCTACCGGGAGGTGCCCAACGCCAAGCAGCGGGATTATATCTGTCGTCTGGTCCGGGGAGTAGACCAGCACGCCGGAGAGCTGGATATGGATATCGACCGCTATGCCAAGGGATGGAAGTTCTCCCGGATGCCTCTGGTGGCCACGGCCATCATGCGGGTGGCTATGTATGAGATCCTGTATATGCCGGAGATCCCCAATGGCGCCGCCATCAACGAGGCGGTGGAGCTGGCCAGAAAATACGAGGGGGACGAGGTAGCTAAGTTCGTCAATGGCATCCTGGGCGCCTTTGTCCGGGCGGAAGTCAAGGAATAAGAGAGGGAGAGCGTACGATGTGCGCTCTCTTTTTATAGAAGGAAGGTGATCGGAGAGTGGAACAGCGGGTCTTTTCCGTCTCCGAGGTCAACAACTACATCAAGAACACCCTGGACAGCGACCCGCTGCTGGGGGAAATTTTCATCCGGGGGGAGATCTCCAACTATAAGCTCTACCCCTCCGGCCACCACTATTTTACGCTGAAGGACCCGGAGGGGGCCATCCGATGTGTCATGTTCCGGGGACAGGCTGTGCGGCTGCGGTTCCGGCCGGAGAACGGCATGAAGGTCATCGCCTTCGGCCGCATCACCGTCTTTCCCCGGGACGGGGCCTACCAGCTCTACTGCAGCGGACTCTCGCCGGATGGGATCGGAGACCTCCATGTGGCCTTTGAACAGCTCAAGGAGAAGCTCTATCAGGAGGGGCTGTTCGACCCGGCCCACAAGAAGCCCCTGCCGAAATACCCGGAGCGCATTGCCATCATCACCTCCAGCGCCGGGGCGGCGGTCCACGACATGATCCGTGTCATCCGACGGCGCTACCCGCTGGTGAAGCTCCTGCTCCTGCCTGTCCGGGTCCAGGGGGCGGAGGCCCCGGCGGAGATCGTGGGGGCCCTGCGGTACGCCAACCGTTGGAAGCTGGGGGACATCATCATCACCGGCCGGGGCGGCGGATCCATCGAGGACCTCTGGGCCTTCAACGACGAGCGGGTGGCCCGGGCCATCTACGAATCAGAGATCCCGGTGATCTCCGCCGTGGGCCACGAGCCGGATGTGACCATTGCCGACTTTGTGGCGGACGTCCGGGCGGCCACCCCCTCCAATGCTGCGGAGATCGCTGTGCCGGACCGGGCGGAGATCCTGGAGCGGCTGCGCAGCGCGGAGAACACCATGGCGGGGAGCCAGCGGCGCCGCCTGGATCTGCTGCGGCAGAATCTGGAGACGCTGCGGCGCAAGCGCAGTCTCACAGATCCCATGGCCTTTCTCCAGGACAAACGGATGCTGCTGGGATATGTGCAGAAAAATCTGTCCCACGCGGGGGAGAGCCTGCTGGCGGCACCCCGGCGGAAACTGGGGGCGTTGGCGGCGTCGGTGGATGCCCTGAGCCCGCTGAAGGTGCTGGGCCGGGGGTACGCCATGGTGACGGACCGGGCCGGACAGGTGGTCCGCTCGGTGCAGGACATACAGATCGACGATGAGCTATCCATCACCCTGGGAGACGGGACGGCCCGCTGCCGGGTGGAGGAGACCGTATATCAGGAGGCGGAACATGGCAAGAGCAAAGAAGAGCTTTGAAGAGAATATGGAGCGGCTGGAGGAGATCGTCTCCCTGCTGGAAAAAGGGGACGCCAAGCTGGCGGATTCCCTGGCCCTCTTTGAGGAGGGAACCAAGCTGGTGGGAACCTGCAGCGCCATGCTGGACGAGGCGGAGCTGAAGGTGGTGAAACTCCAGAAGGGGAGCGACGGCGCGCCGGTGGAGAGTGACTTTCTGGAGGAGGAGCCATGACACCGTATTGTCATAAAGTACAGTACTATGAGACAGACCGGATGGGCGTCACCCACCACTCCAACTACATCCGCTGGATGGAGGAGGCCCGGGTGGATCTGCTGGAGCAGATCGGCTGGGGCTACGACCGGATGGAGTCCCTGGGGATCCAGTCCCCCGTGATGGGGGTGGAGTGCGCCTACAAGGCGCCCACCACCTTCGGGGACACGGTGGAGATCCGTGCGGGCATCCGGGAGTACCGGGGCGTCCACCTGGTCGTCTGGTATGAGATGCGCCGCCTGGGCGACGGCAAGGTGGTGCTGGAGGGGACCTCCCGCCACTGTTTCCTGGACCGGGAGGGGAAGTTCCTCCGTATGGGCCGGGACTTCCCGGAGCTGGACCGGACACTGAAGGAGCTGGCGGAGCCCCGGGAACCGTGAAGGTACATAAATTTTGACAGACTGCGCTGGGCAGGGAAATGGGGGATTTCTATGGGATACCAGGAGACCTATCAGGGCTATTTAACGGCCATTGAGCGCTATCTGGGGGAGCTGTTTCTGGGAGACAGGCCCTATGGACAGCTCCAGGAGGCCATGCGCTACAGTCTGCTTGCCGGTGGCAAGCGGGTGCGGCCGGTGCTGACCTGCGCCTTTGCGGAGCTGTTTGGCGGGGAGTGGAAAACAGCACTGCCCCTGGGCTGTGCCCTGGAGCTGATTCACACCTACTCCCTGATCCACGACGACCTGCCCTGTATGGATGACGACGATCTGCGCCGGGGCAAGCCCACCTGCCACAAGGTCTATGGGGAGACCTTGGCCGTCCTGGCCGGGGATGCCCTGCAGCCGGAGGCCTTTGCCATCCTGGCGGCGGCGGAGGGGCTCAGCGCGCAGCAGCGCATCGACGCGGTGGCGGTCCTGGCCCATGCTGCCGGGGGCGACGGCATGGTGGCCGGGCAGGTCCTGGACCTGGATGGAAAGTGCCGCAGCAGGGAGCAAGTGGAACGCCTTCACAGCTTGAAGACCGGTGCCATGATCGCGGCAGCGGCGGAGCTGGGGTGCGTGGCGGCCGGAGCCTCGCCCGAGCAGCGGCAGGCGGCCCGGAACTATGCCCGGGAAGTGGGCCTGGCCTTCCAGATCCGGGACGATATGCTGGATGTCATCGCCGACCAGGCGGAGTTCGGCAAGCCCGTCGGCTCGGACAAGGAGGAGGGGAAGACCACCTTTGTGGATCTCATCGGCCTGGAGGGCTGTGAGCGGGAGGTGGCGGTCTGTACAGGGCGGGCCAAGGCGGCACTGGCGGATTTCCCGGGAAATGGCTTTCTGCTGGAGCTGGCGGACCAGTTGGCGGACCGAAGGAAGTGAAATATGCAAATCACCGGAAATCATATCATTGACTGCGCGCTGGTGGCCTGGTTTTTGGCCCAGGTCATCAAGGTGGTCCTGGATCTGATCCTCACCAGGAAATTTGACTGGCACCGCTTTGTCTCCAGCGGCGGGATGCCCAGCAGCCACTCCTCCTTTGTGGTGGCCTGCACCACGGCGGTGGCCCGGACAGAGGGGCTTGCCAGCCCGTTGTTCGGCGTATGCGTCGTGATAGCGGCTGTGGTGATGTATGACGCCTGTAATGTCCGGCGCAGCGCCGGAGACACGGCCAAACTGGTGAACCAGCTGCGGCGGCGGGTGGAGAAACTGACAGCGGAGGATGTGGCCGACGATCTGAAGATCATCATGGGCCATACGCCCCTGCAGGTGCTCATGGGTGCCCTGCTGGGACTGGCGGTGGGCCTTCTGGCGTGAGGGAATCTGACAGGAAATCAATGGAGATAGGTTGACAAATCCCCTGAAATGTGGTATAAATACCCTGCTCATGAGGGAGTAGTGGCACATTTGGTGCGGCAAGTCAACATACTGGTTTTGTGACCTGGTTTGCCTTAATCAACGAGACTCATGTACGGTGAGGACATCCGTACATGCGTCTCGTTTTTTGCTGCCCCGGTGGGTGTTGTTGAGAGAAGCGTAACAAGTGAAAAAGGAGAAAACGTATGGGGATTTTTGAGCTGTTCCTCATTGGCATCGGACTGAGTATGGATGCCTTTGCCGTGGCGGTCTGCAAGGGACTGTCCATGCGGAAGATTGACTGGGGGCAAGCCCTGATTGTGGCGCTGTTTTTCGGCGGCTTCCAGGCCATGATGCCGTTTCTCGGCTGGGCCTTGGGCAAGCAGTTTGAGCAGTACATCACCCAGTATGACCACTGGATTGCCTTTGTGCTGCTGGCGTACATCGGCGGCAAGATGCTCTGGGAGGCCCTCCACAGCAAGGGGGAGGATGCTGCGGCCGCCAATTTCAGCATCAAGGAGCTGCTGATCCTGGCAGTGGCTACCAGTATTGACGCCCTGGCTGTGGGCATTACCTTCGCCTTCCTCCAGGTACAGATTGGGCAGGCGATGGCGATTATTGGCTGCACCACCTTTGCCCTCTCCCTGGTGGGCGTGCTCATCGGGAACAAATTCGGCAGCCGCTACAAGCAGAAGGCGGAGGCCGTGGGGGGCATCATCCTGATCCTCATCGGGCTGAAGATCCTGCTGGAGCACACGGGGATCCTCTGAAAAGCAAAAGGACGTGCCGCAGGCACGTCCTTTTTGTGTTCCGCAGGGTCAGTCCGCCCAGCGCCAGCCCTCTGCTCCTGCGCCCAGGGCAAAGTGGCACATGGCGATCCCCAGATCGATTTGGGTATAGGGCCCGGCCAGGGCCTTGGCACGCACGGTGTCTGTCCCCTCCAGGGTGAAGAGGAACTTCTGCTGGTTCATGGCAGTGGGGGCCAGCTGGGCGGCCTCCATCCCCCGGCGAAACCACTCCGGCATCGCTCCATCCACCCGGCAGAGCTGCTCGATAGGTTTTACCGGATGGGACACGCCCTGGGTGGTACCGTAGCCCAGGGCGACGACGCAGTGGAGCTTTTCACCGGTTTCCACAGTGCAGGGGACCTTGCCACGGCGGTAGGTCATGGCCACCCAGCAGGTATTGAGTCCCAAAGACTGGGCCAGCAGGACCGCCTGCTCCCCGCCGCAGCCGATGCTGCGCTGGGCGTTTTTTGGTCCCACCAGGGCGATATAATTCTTCACATTGTGAAACTTGCCGTAATGGGCCAGAGGGCCGGAAAAGGCGGACGGTTCATCCAAGATCAGCTGCATGTGGAGTCCCTGTTCCCGGTTGGCCTCATCCAGCGCATCCCGCAGGGCCTGTGCGGCGGCAGGCACCACTTGACGGTCTGTAAAACTGCGTACACTGTGGCGTGCGCGCATCACTTCCATCCTATCCATAACAATCCTCCTTACGGTTCCTCCAGATTGGGATACCCCTGCCCTTTGGCGAACTGGACCACAGCGTAGATATGATTCGCCAGGTCCAGCAGGTCCTTCCAGCGGCTGCTATCTGCCCGGGCATAGTAGTAATTGCGGGTGCCCACCCGGTGGACGCCCACCACCCCTGCCTCCCGCAGCACACGCAGGTGGTGGGACACTGAGGGGCGGGAGAGATGGGTCCGCTCCGCCAGGGCCTCGGTCCGAAGACCTACCTGATCTGCCTCCAGCAGGGACAGGAAAATGCGCTGGCGCGTCTCATCCCCCAGGGCTACAAACAGCGGCTGCAGCTCCCGAAACTCCCGGGCCAGGGCAGTGCGGATCTGGATACATTCCGGGCATGCCTCCATGGAGGTACCTCCTTTTATCAGAATCAAATGGATTATAGCACAGATTTTTTCCGTCTGCGCAATGGGAAAGAAAATCGATATGAAGGAACGCCCGCCGACACAGTCGGCGGGCGTTCGTACCGGGCGTACAGGGATGCGCTCTGACTGTGCCGGTTATACGTCCAGCACGCCCATGATGGCAATGCCTGCCACCACCAGCACGATCATCAGATAGTGTTTCCAGGAGAGCTTCTCCTTGAGGAACAGGCGGCTCCACAGCACCGAGGCGGCGCAGTAGGAGGAGATGATGGGGGCGGACATGGCCAGATGCGCGCGGTCTGCAATGGCATAGATATAGGCGAACTGGCCGGCGGTCTCGCAGATGGCGCCGAGGTACTTGGGGGCCTCCATCTTGGGCACCAGCCGGTCCTTTTTGATGAGGACCACGTAGATAAAGCACAGCACTCCGGCAGCCAGAAACGTCAGCTCATAGGCCACGTTGGCGCTGGCCTCCCCCTCGCCGGAGGCCACCATGGTGCTGATTTTCTCGATGACGAAGTTGTCGGCAAAGGTCCCGGCGGCATCCAGCACGCAGTAGGCCGCGGGCATGGCCAGGGCCATGAAACTCTTGGCATACTTGTAGTTGCTCGCCTTCTGCCGCTCGATGCGCAGCTCCTCGTCCTCCCGGGCCTCCACAACGCCCAGGCCCACCGCGCCCACGCATACCAGGGCCACGGCAAAGAGGGCCAGGGGGGAGTAGTCACCGATGCCGCCGGTGAGAATCGCCAGCACAGCCACCAGGGCACCGGAGGAGTTGCAGATGGGGGAGGAGATGCTCAGCTCAATGTACCGCAGCCCCAGGTAGCCCATGGCCATGGAGAGGATGTACAGCAGGGACACGGGCAGGTACGTCACGATAATATCCAGATTGATGACCGTTCCGCCCACAAAGATCTCGTAGGCCGCGTGGAGTCCCATCACCACGCCCACGGCCATCACCATCTTCAGGTGGCTGTACTGATCCCGGGCGTCCCGGCAGCCAATTTTGGAAAACAGGTCTGAGCCGCTCCAGCACAGCAGGGCAATAATCGAAAGCCAAAACCACATATGTTCTTTTCTCCTTGTTTCTCTTATTCTTTTTTCTCTCTTTTCAGGCTTGGTCTGTCATCAGAGAATAGCGGGGCGGCGGGCGGCGGCGAAAAAACCGGTTGGGCATGGGTGAAACCTCCCGTGTCAAATCAAATGAGATCAGAGTGTTACAAGCCCGGCCTCCATCATCTTTTGCAGGCTCATCAGGATGCCCACCTTGGCGTGGTACCAGGTGAGCCCCCCCTGGAAGTAGATGGCGTAGGGCTCCCGGATGGGGCCGTCGGCGCTGAGCTCGATGGAGCTGCCCTGGACAAAGGCCCCGGCGGCCATGATCACATCGCTGTCATAGCCGGGCATGGGCCAGGGCTCCGGCGTGACATAGCTGTCCACCGGCGCGGCGGCCTGGATGCCCTTGCAGAAGGCCACCATAGCCTCCCGGCTCCCCAGCTCCACGGCCTGGATGATGTCGTGCCGGGGCTCCGTGGCGTTGGGGACGCAGCGGAATCCCAGCCGCTCGTAGATGTTAGCGGCGAAAATGGCGCCCTTCAGGGCCCCGGCGGACACCGTGGGGGCCAGGAAGAATCCCTGGAACAGGGCGGGCATGAGGCCCAGGTTGGCGCCCACCTCCTGCCCAAGGCCGGGAGCGGAGAGACGGTAGGCGCAGCGGTCCACACACGCCTGGGTCCCGCAGATATAGCCGCCGATGGGGGCCAGGCCGCCGCCGGGGTTCTTGATGAGGCTTCCCACCACCAGATCCGCCCCCACGTCCGAGGGCTCCGCGGTGTCGATGAACTCCCCGTAGCAGTTGTCCACCATGCAGATCACATCGGGCTTCACGGACTTGCAGAAGGCGATCAGCTCCCCGATCTGCGCCACGGAGAAGGTGGGGCGGGTGGCGTACCCTTTGGAGCGCTGGATGGTGATGAGCTTGGTCTTCTCGTTGATGGCCGCCCGGATGCCCTCGTACTCAAAGGTGCCGTCCGCCAGCAGCTCCACCTGCCGGTAGGTGACACCGTACTCCGCCAGGGAGCAGGGGGAGGGCCGGATGCCGATGACCTCCTGAAGGGTGTCATAGGGGGCGCCCACCGGGGAGAGCAGCTCATCTCCGGGCAGGAGATTGGCGCTGAGGGCCACGGTGAGGGCGTGGGTGCCGCAGGTGATCTGGGGACGCACCAGGGCGGCCTGGGTGTGGAATACGTCGGCGTAGACCAGTTCCAGTTTCTCCCGACCCACATCGTTGTACCCGTAGCCGGTGGTGGCGGCAAAGCAGGCCGCGTCCACCCGGTTTTTCTGAAAGGCGGCGAGGACCTTGGCCTGGTTATACTCCGCCGTCTGGTCGATGGCGTCGAACCGCTCCCGCAGGTCCTTCAGCACAGTTTCTCCATATTCATATACAGCGGAGCTGATGCCAAGCTCTTGATACATATTATTCAGTTTCATCGGACTCCTCCAGTTTTCCTAAAATTTCGTCGGCCAGGTGATCCAAAACCTCCGGCTTGGTCACCACGAGACCGCTGGCCTCATTTCCAAGGATCAGCAGCGTGTCACCCGGAGAGATGCCGAAAAAACGGCGGGCCGCCTGGGGAATGACGATCTGTCCCCGGTCGCCCACCTTGGCGGTGCCGAAAACCCGGTTCTTGCCCATTCCCAGCTTGTGCTTTCCACGCGGCATCATAAGACCCCTTTCATTGCATCATATTTTTCACACAAATGTGAATTATAGCAAACTGCGGCGGAAATGACAAGAAAAAATTTGCTGTCCGGATGATTCTCTGACGCTTTGTGAATAATTCGTAAAAATATACGGGTATCTTGTATGTCCGGAAAACTTGTGCTATACTAAAAATCTATCAAACAATACGGGGGGATGCCCCCGTTCTGCACAATTTTCGACAACAGGGAGAGTGGATGTCCGCCATGGCGGTTTTGGAGCAGCTCCGGGGTCCGGAGGATTTGAGACAACTGGATCAGCAGCAGCTGGAAGTCCTCTGCAAAGAGCTGCGGGCGTTTTTGGTGGATGCCGTCTCCAAAACCGGCGGGCACCTGGCCTCCAACCTGGGGGCAGTGGAGCTGACAGTGGCCATCCACCGCATTTTTGACACCAGCCGGGACCGGCTGGTGTTCGATGTGGGCCACCAGTGCTATGTCCACAAGGCACTCACCGGGCGGCGGGAGCTGTTTTCCACCCTGCGGCAGCTGCGGGGGCTGTCGGGCTATCCCCAGCCCGCTGAGAGCGTCCACGACGCCTTTATCGCCGGGCATGCCTCGAATTCGGTATCCGTGGCGCTGGGAATGGCCCGGGCAAGAACCTTGCAATGTGAGGATTACCAGGTATTGGCCCTGATCGGCGACGGAGCACTCACCGGCGGCCTGAGTTATGAAGGACTCAACGATGCTGGTGCCTCTGGCGAGCCGCTGATCGTGATTCTGAATGACAATGGCATGTCCATTGCGCCTAATGTGGGAGGCATGGCGCGGCACCTGTCCTATATTCGGACCAGGGCCAGCTATTACCGCTTCAAAAAGGGATACCACAGGCTGATGGACCGCCTGCCGGGGGGGAGGGGACTGTACCGCTTCAACCACCGTCTGAAGACGGCGGTCAAGAAGCTGATTTTCCCCGGCACATTTTTTGAGGATATGGGCTTTACCTATCTGGGCCCGGTGGACGGCCACAATATCGAGCGCCTGTGCACCACGCTGAAGTGGGCCAAGGAGCTGAACGGTCCGGTGCTGGTCCATGTCCGGACCAGGAAGGGAAAGGGGTATGCGCCGGCGGAGGAAACGCCGGACCGCTTTCACGGTGTGGGCCCCTTTGACCCGGACACCGGAGCCGTCGCACCCTCTGGAGAGGATTTTTCCTCCGTCTTTGGCCGGACCATGGAGCAGCTTGCCCAGGAGGACACACGGGTCTGCGCCATCACGGCGGCTATGGTCGAGGGAACGGGGCTGCGGGAATTTGCCCGGTATTTCCCCAAGCGCTTCTTTGATGTGGGCATTGCCGAGGGCCATGCTGTAGCCATGGCTGCCGGCATGGCAAAACAGGGGATGCTGCCGGTGTTTGCGGTCTATTCCTCGTTTTTGCAGCGGGGGTACGATATGCTTTTCCATGACGTCGCTCTGCAGAATCTCCATGTGGTCTTTGCCGTGGATCGGGCGGGACTGGTGGGGGCGGATGGCGCCACTCACCATGGCGTGGCAGATGTGGGCTACTTGTCCCAGGTGCCGGGAATGACCGTGCTGGCTCCGGCCAGCTTTCAGGAGCTGCGGGACCTGCTGCGCCGGGCGGTGATGGACCTGAGCGGTCCGGTGGCGGTCCGCTATCCCCGGGGCGGCGAGGGGGAGTACCGTGAGGGCTGGAGCGGAGAGAGCGCCGACCTGCTCCGGGAGGGTACGGACGTAACCCTGGTGGCCTATGGGACGCTGATCAACGAGGTGGAGCGGGCGGCCCGCCGCCTGGAGGCGGAGTCCGGGATAACAGCCCAGGTAATCAAGCTCAATCGGATCACCCCTCTGCCCACGGAACTGGTGCTGGAGAGTGTGCGGCGGAGCGGGCGGCTGCTGGTGGCGGAGGACTGTTTTGCCAGTGGCTGTGTGGGCGAGAGGCTGTGCGCTGCACTGGCACAGCAGGGGATTCCCGCCAGAATCCGGCTCCTGAATCTGGGGGAGCGATTTATTCAACAGGGGACCGTGGCGCAGCTGCGGCGGAGCCTGAGGCTGGATGCCCAGGGGATCTATGAGACAGCGGTTGAGGTGTGCCATGACAAATAAAATGCGTTTGGATCTGTTGCTGGTGGAGAAGGGCTTGGCGGAGAGCCGGCAGAAGGCTCAGGCCACCATTATGAGCGGCTGTGTATTCGTGGACGGCCAAAGAGTGGACAAGCCTGGCACGGCTGTCTCCGCGGAGGCGGCGGTGGAGGTGCGGGGGAATGCCCTGCGCTATGTGAGCCGGGGCGGTCTGAAGCTGGAAAAAGCCATGGAGCTGTGGCCCATCGACCTGAATGGTGCGGTGTGCATGGATATCGGCGCCTCCACCGGCGGTTTTACAGACTGTATGCTGCAAAATGGCGCAGTCAAGGTCTACGCGGTGGACGTTGGCTATGGGCAGCTGGCCTGGAAGCTTCGCAGCGATGAGCGGGTAGTGTGCCTGGAACGGACCAATGCCCGCTATCTCACCCATGACCAGGTGCCGGAAGAGCCGGACTTCTCCTCTGTGGACGTGAGCTTTATTTCGCTCAAGCTGATTCTTCCCGCCATTGCGGGGGTGCTGAAGGCGAGGGGGCAGGTAGTCTGCCTGATCAAGCCGCAGTTTGAGGCTGGGAAGGAGAAGGTGGGGAAAAAAGGCGTAGTCCGGGACCCCTCCGTCCACTTGGAGGTGCTGGAGAACTTTCTTGCTTATGCGAAGGAAAATCGCTTTACAGTTATGGACATTACATATTCTCCCATCCGCGGACCGGAGGGGAATATCGAGTATTTAGGATATCTGTACAATGGGGAGTGCGAGGCTGCGCTCCCGGATCTCAAATTATTGGTGGAGGCGTCCCATCAGGCTTTGAAGGAGGGAAAGGAATGAAGAAAATCGTCCTGTGCCCCAATCCCTATCGGGACAAGGACCTGTCGGCGGCCCGGGAGGCCGCGGAGATCTTGCGTTCGGTGGGGCAGCGGACGGTGTTCTGCCTGCCCTTCCGGCCGGAGGGGCCGGTCAGTGCCCCGGGCCTGGAGCTCCGCCCTCTGCAGCAGGAACTGCGGGGAGCGGAACTGCTGATTGCTTTCGGAGGGGACGGGACCATCCTCCACCTGGCCAAGACCGCTGCCTCGCGGAATATTCCGGTGCTGGGGGTCAACCTGGGAAGCCTGGGCTTCATGTCGGAGCTGGAGCGCAATGAAATGCACCTTCTGAAAAACCTTGCGACAGGGGAATTCAAGCGGGAACGGCGGATGATGCTGGACATATCCGTGGAGCGGGAGGGGCGGCGGGTCTACAGCAACACTGCTCTCAACGACGCGGTGGTGACCAAGGGCGCTGTGGCGCGGGTGATCCGGATGCAGGTCTATGTTGGGACGGCGCTCCTTGGGCTTCTGGAGGGGGACGGTGTAGTGGTGGCAACGCCCACCGGGTCAACGGCCTACTCCCTGTCTGCCGGAGGTCCCATTGTGGAGCCGACGGCAAAGAATTTCGTCATCAGCCCCATATGCGCCCACACGATTCACTCCAATTCCTATGTCCTATCGCCGGACACCAATATTACCGTGATCCCCAGAGATGCCGGACGTAAGCCGGTATTTCTCTCGGTGGATGGGGGACGGGCCTTTTCCCTGCGGGGCGGGGACAAGGTACGCATTGAAAATTCCAAGCAGGAGACGGTGTTGATCCGCCTCTCGGATAAGAGCATCTTTGAAATCTTACGGACAAAAATGTCGGGGGAACTGTACCATGAAGAATGACCGTCAAAACAAAATTCTTGCCATTATCGCCCGGGAGGACATTGACACCCAGGAGGGACTGCTGGAACGGCTGCAGAAAGAGGGGATCCGCTGCACGCAGGCCACGATCTCCAGGGATATCAAACAGCTCCACCTAATCAAGGAGCCGATTGGGCGGGGGCGTTACCGCTATGCGGTGTCTATTCACCGCAACAGCCTCAATGTGGCGGACAAGCTCCGCACGATTTTCCGCGAGAGCGTCAACAGCATCGACTACGCCCAGAACATTGTGGTGATCAAGACCATGGCTGGTTTGGCCAACGCTGCCGGTGAGGCGGTGGACAGCATGAAGGTGCCCTATATGGTGGGGAGCCTGGCCGGCGACAATACAGTGCTCCTGGTGATGCGGGACACCGAGTCCGCGGAGAACTTCTGCGAGGAGATCAAGGAGATGCTCCAGTAGGCGGGAGCGGCTGCCGGGAGGAGAGAAGGAGGAGCGGTATGCTGCAGGTGCTGCATATTGAGAATATCGCGGTCATTGAGGAAGCGGATATCGTTTTTGACCGGGGGTTCAACGCCTTGACTGGCGAGACTGGCGCCGGCAAATCCATTGTGATTGATGCCATGGGTGCGGTGCTGGGCCAGCGGACCCCCCGGGATCTGATCCGGACCGGTGCGGCCAAGGCGTTTGTCAGCGCGGTATTTACCGGTGTGCCGGAGGATCTGCCTGCTCTGCTGGAAAACGGAATCGCCCTGACGGACCAGGAGCTGCTTCTCCAGCGGGAAATTTATGCCGATGGGAAGAATGCCTGCCGGGCCAACGGACGGCCCATCACCGTGGCGCAGCTGCGCCAGCTGGGAGGGAGCCTTCTCAATATCCACGGGCAGCATGATGGCCAGCTGCTGCTGGACGAGGAGCGCCACGGGGACTATCTGGACAGCTTCGGCCGCGTGGAGGAGGAGCTGTCGGCGTATCAGGCGCGCTATCGGGAGATGGATGCCACCCGCCGCCAGATCCGCGCCCTGTCTATGGATGAGACAGAGCGGCAGCGCCGGGTGGATACCCTGCGCCACCAGATCGATGAGCTGGAGCGGGCGGACTTCAAGCCCGGCGAGGAGGAGGAACTTCAGGCCCGGCGGAATATCCTGCGCAACAGCGAAAAATTTCTCTCTGCTGTCCAGGGGGCGGCCTACTGCCTCAGCGGCGGGGAGGACACGATGGGCGCTGTGGCGCAGCTGCGGGAGGCGGAAAACGCCCTGCGCGGGGTGCGGAACCTGGGAGAGACCTTTGCGGTTCTGACAGAGCGGCTGGAGGCTCTCCAGAGCGAGGCCTATGATATTGCGGAGACGGTTCGAGATCTGGAGGAGAGCTACGACTTCTCACCGGCGGAGCTGGACGCGGTGGAGAGCCGGGCCGACCTGCTCTACCGCCTGGAGAAGAAATACGGCCCCACGGTAGAGGACATGCTGGCCTATCTGGAGAAATGCCGGATGGAGCTGGACGGCATGGAGTATGCAGGGGATACCATTGCCCGGCTGGAAAAGGAGCTGGAGGGGCAGAAGAAGCGGACCATGGAGGCCGCCAGGGTGCTGAGCCGCTCCCGAAAGGCGGCAGCGGAGGCGCTGGAGGCGCGGATTCAGGAGGAATTGCGGCAGCTGGACATGCCGAAGGTCCGCTTTTCCATCCAGTTTACGGAACAGGAGCCGGCGGAAATGGGAATCGACGCGGTGCGATTTCTCATGTCTGCCAATGTGGGGGAGGCATTGAAGCCGATCCAGAAGGTCGCTTCCGGCGGCGAGCTGGCCCGGATTATGCTGGCGCTGAAAAATGTGTTGGCGGAGAGCGAATCGGTTGGCACCATGGTCTTTGATGAGGTGGATACCGGAGTATCCGGCCGGGCTGCGCAGAAGGTGGCGGAGAAACTGGCCCAGGTGTCCCGGCACAAGCAGGTGCTCTGCGTGACCCATCTGCCACAGCTGGCCGCCATGGCGGATACCCACTTTTCTGTGGAGAAAGGGGAGCGGGACGGGCGCACCTATACCAGTGTCCGCAGGCTCAGCCGGGACGAGCGAAAGGGGGAGTTGGCCCGGCTCACCGGCGGCGACCGGATCACCCCCGCCATGCTTGCGGGGGCAGAGGAACTGATCGACGCTGCAGAGCAGTATAAGGCGGGGCTTCCAAAATGAAAATTTTGATCATGGGATACAGCGGCTCCGGGAAATCCACCCTGGCCAAGACGCTGGGAAAGCGATACGGCTGTCGGGTGCTGCACCTGGATACCGTCCAGTTTCAGGAAAACTGGGTGGAGCGGGAAGCGGCGGAGGCAGAGCGTTTGGTATCCCGTTTTTTGGATGAAAACCTGGATTGGATTATTGACGGGAACTACCGGGGGCGCTTTTCTTTCCAGCGGCGCTGCCGGGAGGCTGACTGGATCATCCAGCTGCTGCTGCCCCGGCGGGTATGCCTCTGTCGGGCAATCAAGCGATATGTCCAGAACCGCGGGAGGGTCCGGGACAGCATGGCGGCAGGCTGTGTGGAGAAGCTGGACTGGGAATTTGTCCGCTGGATCCTATGGGAGGGGCGGACTGCCGAGATCCGGGAGGGGTTTCGGCGCATCCAGCGGGAAGAGCGGGAAAAGGTGCTGGTCTGCCCCTCGGCGAAGGCGGCGGCCAGGTTGATGTTACCATAGAGCGGAGGGGTTGTCATGGATCGAACCCAGAGGCGCAAGGAGACGCTGCTGACGCTGTTCCCGGTTCGGAAGAGCGCCGCACAAAAGGCGGATTTTCGGAACTGGCTGATGGCGGAGCTGAAACTGTGCGGCTGGAAAGCCCACGAGGAGACCTATGGGAAATTCAATGGGAGCGTCAATGTGGTGGCGGGAGATCCGGAAAAAGCGGTAGTTTTTCTGATTGCCCATTATGATACCGCCCCCCGGATGTTGGTGCCGAATTTTATCTCGCCAACCAATCCATTGGCCCATATCGCCTACCATTTCTGTGCGGCGCTTCTGCTGCTGGTATTGGCGCTGGTGGTGTCCTTTGCCGTCTCCTTTCCGCTGCGTCAGCCGGGGCTCATGCTCCCGCTCTTTCTGATCTTGGCGCTGGCAATCCTGTTTACCAGCGTCTACGGGCCGGCCAACAGACACAATGCCAATGGAAACACCTCCGGAGTCCTGGCTCTGCTGGCCATGGCGGAGCGCCTGGAGCGGGACAAGAGAGTCTGTTTTGTGTTTCTGGACAACAATGAGCGCAATCTGCTGGGCGCCTCATCGTTCCGGAAGCGTCACTGGGGCGCTGCGGACAGCTGCCTGTTTCTGAATTTCGACTGCGTGGGGGACGGGGATACTGTTTTGATGATGCCAAGCAAGTGCTGCCGCGCGGATGGGGACCTGCTGGCGGCACTGGAAGAAGCTTTTCGGGGGAGAGGAAGTGTGAAGACTCGCGTGATTACACGGGGATTGGTTTATGCGCCTTCGGATCACCGGAAGTTCAGATTTCATGTGTCTTTTACCGCCTGCCGCCGCCTGAGGGGAGTGGGATACTATATTTCCCGCCTGCGGACCAGCCGGGATACGGTGCTGGCAACAGAGAACATTGACCTGTTGGCGGAGGGAATGGAGTGCTTCCTGCCCCTGTATTGGAAAGAGGGGGAGAAGAAGTCTTGATCTGGCTCATTGCCGGCGCGAGCCACACGGGGAAGACTCTGCTGGCCCAGCGGCTGCTGGAGACCTACCGGGTCCCCTACCTCTCCATGGACCATTTGAAGATGGGGATGATCCGCAGCGGCATGCTGGCGCTGACGGTGCAGGACGACGAACCGCTGACAGAGGCCCTGTGGCCGGTGGTGCGGGAGATCATCAAAACCGCCGTGGAGAACCGGCAGCACCTGATCGTGGAGGGGGGCTATCTCCCTTTTACCTGGCGGGAGGATTTTCCGGCACAGATGTTGGAGGAGCTCCGCTATTGCTGCCTGGTGATGACGGAGGGGTACATCCGAAGCCATATGGACGAGATCCGAGGATTTGCCAATGCCATCGAACAGCGCCTGGACGACGGGGACTGCACAGCGGAGCGCCTGGTTGCAGAGAACCGGCACAATTTGGAGCAGTGCCAAGCACACGGCTGCCCGTACTGCCTGATCGAAAGCGATTACCAGCGGGAGATCGCCGGGGCAGAGCGGCTGCTGCGTCCCTGAAAAGAAGATTCCCCATTGACAAAGGGTAGGATTCCCGGTATAATGCCACGTGACGCGATGATGGGAAGAAGTAGCGCAGTGAGCCCTGCCAAGAGAGCCCCTGGTCTGGTGGAAAGGGGAGAGGGCGCTGGGTGAATACCTCCTGGAGCAGCAGGCTGAACAGCGTTATGTCCTTAGTAGGCTTTGCCGGGTGCGCCCGATAGCGCGCGGAGGTCCTGCACGGGACTTCGTGAGGCCCTCCCTGTAAGGGGACGGCGAACCAGAGGTGGTACCGCGTTGTCAACGCCCTCTGTCCGAGTGGACAGGGGCGTTTTTTGTTGCTGTTCGGCGGGTCATTCCGGCTGTTTCCGGGCAGGATAGGACTGGGGAGCAGCTTGGAGAGAGGAGCAGGAATGGGAAAGATCGTGCTGTATATTTCCACCAGCCTGGACGGCTATATCGCCGACACCAGCGGCGGCGTGGACTGGCTGGGCGGCGAGGAGGCCGGCTACCAGGGGGATTACGGGTTCGGCGGTTTTTTCGAGACCGTGGGGGCTGTTCTCATGGGGGGACGGACCTACCGGCAGGTACGACGGGAACTGTCGCCGGACACCTGGCCCTACCGGGGAAAGCAGGTGTATGTCCTGACCCGTCAGGCGGAGGCGGATGCCCCGGAGGGGGTCCGCTTTGTGGCGGGGGATGTCCCGGACCTGCTGCGCCGTCTCAAAGCGCAGACAGATGGGATCGTTTGGGTCTGCGGCGGCGCTGACGTGGTAGAGCAGGCCCTGCCGGAGATCGAGGAATTCCGCCTGACGGTGATGCCGACTCTGCTGGGGGATGGGATCCCGCTCTTTCGGCCGGGAGGGACGCGGATCTCCCTTGCGCTGAACGCTCTGCGGCGGGAAAACGGCGTGGTGGACTGTGCCTACACGAGAAAACAAATTGATAAATAGAAATATATCAATATATAATCAATAAAGGAGAATCGATATGAAAGTGTATGAGGAACTGCAGGCCCGGGGGCTCATTGCCCAGGTGACCAATGAGGAGGAGATCCGGGAGATGGTCAACAACGGCAAGGCCACCTTCTACATCGGCTTTGACCCCACGGCCGACAGCCTCCATGTGGGCCACTTTATGGCACTGTGCCTGATGAAGCGGCTCCAGATGGCGGGCAACAAGCCCATCGCCCTCATCGGCGGCGGCACCGGCATGGTGGGAGATCCCTCCGGCCGGACGGACATGCGCTCCATGATGACGGTGGAGACCATCCAGCACAACTGTGACTGTTTTAAGAAGCAGATGGAGCGGTTCATCGACTTCAGCGACGGCAAGGCCCTGATGCTCAACAACGCCGACTGGCTGATGCAGCTCAACTATATTGAGCTGCTGCGGGAGGTTGGGGCCTGTTTCAGTGTCAACAACATGCTCCGGGCGGAGTGCTATAAGCAGCGCATGGAGAAGGGGCTCAGTTTCCTGGAGTTCAACTATATGATCATGCAGTCCTACGACTTCTACTACATGTTCCAGCACTACGGCTGCAACATGCAGTTCGGCGGAAACGACCAGTGGAGCAACATGCTGGGTGGCACGGAGCTGATTCGCAGGAAACTGGGGAAGGACGCCCACGCCATGACCATCACCCTCCTCCTCAACAGCGAGGGGAAGAAGATGGGCAAGACCGCCGCCGGGGCTGTTTGGCTGGATCCCAACAAGACCTCCCCCTATGACTTCTACCAGTACTGGCGCAACATCGACGACGCGGATGTTCTCAAGTGCATCCGCATGCTGACCTTCCTGCCTCTGGAGCAGATCGACGAGATGGACAAGTGGGAGGGCAGCCAGCTCAACCGGGCAAAAGAGATCCTGGCCTATGAACTCACCGCCCTGGTCCACGGCAAGGAGGAGGCCGAGAAGGCCCAGGATGCGGCTAAGGCCCTCTTTGGCGGCGGCGGAAACAAGGAGAATATGCCTACCAGCACCCTCCAGGAGAAGGATTTTGAGGACGGGCAGATCAGCGCCATCAGCCTGCTGGTCTCCTGCGGCCTGGCGCCCTCCCGGGGTGAGGCCCGCCGTCTCATCCAGCAGGGCGGCGTCGTGGTGAACGACGAGAAGGTGACGGACATTGACCAGAAGTGGGGGGCGGAGGCCTTCCGGGGCGAGGGCGTCATCATCCGCAAGGGGAAAAAGGTCTTCCACCGGGCGGTTCTCCAGTAAAGGAAGCGGCCCATGTCAGAGACAGAAAAACAAGAGGACCGGACACCGGACCTGGAGTGCTACCGGGTCGGAACGGCGTTGGAGCCAGTGGAGCCGGCGTCGCTGTCTGAACACAGCTGGGGCCTGGCAGTGATCTGGGCGGCATCAGAGAATGTCACACTGCCTGCCGGCGTTATGCCGCCATCCCCCAAGGGGGCGCGCTTCTGCAAGGCCGAGGGGCGGCGGGACTGTCTGTGCGGAGCGATGGTCATCCCGGGACGCGCGCCCTTTGGATATGCAGTCACCGGCGACTGCATCACGTTTCTGGACGGCGATGAGACGGTCCGCCCCTGCCTCAAGCAGATGGAAAAGAAGAACTGGCGGGAGCCGGGGCTGGGTGTGTTCCTTTGCGATTTGTGGGAACTGCTGTTGGCCGGGGATCTCCGGGCGATGGAGGAACTGGAGCAGAGGATCACCAAACTGGAGAACGTCGTCCTCAGCGGCGCCTCCGGGACATTCCATCGGCGGCTTATGGCGGTGCGCCGGGAGGTTATGACCTATATCCGTTACTATGCTCAGATGGACGGCGTGCTCTACAAGTTCCTGGAAAATGGAAACGGCTATTTTTCAGCCGAGGACCTGCGGCTGTTCCAGCTGTTTCGAGAGCGTGTAGGGCGTCTGGAGTCGGAAGCGGAGAACCTGCGGGAGCACTGCCTGCAGGTGTGGGAGCTGTTCCAGGCGGAACTGGACCTGCGGCAGAACCGGATCATGAAGGTGCTGACGATTGTCACAACGGTTTTTCTTCCGCTGACGCTCCTGGTTGGCTGGTACGGGATGAACTTCCGTAATATGCCGGAACTCTCGTGGGGATATGGATATCCGGTTATGATTGTGGTCAGCATTCTGGTGGTGGCGCTGACGATCTGGATTCTAAAAAAGAAAAAGCTTTGGTAAAATGACAGAGCGGGCGGCCAAATCTTGGCCGCCCGCAGTGCTTACAGCTGGGTAAAGGTATAGCGGTGTCTGCCGCCTGAGTCGAAGACAACCTCATAGATCATGCTGCCATCCCGTGTGCTGTGCAGGTAGGACGCCCGGCGCTCCTCCTTGTAGAGCCCCCGGACATACCGCTCCGGGGAGACCAGCGTCCGCTCCTGAATGGTACGCTGGTTTTGCACCAGGCCGCCGGAGCAGGGCAGAAAAATCTCCTGAATGATCTCATAACGCTTCACGCTTTCCCTCCTTTGACGGATCTACCGCTCTAGTATGGCACTTTTTCCGGGTTTTATCATGGGAAAGCTGTGGGCGTGGGAGAAACGGATGGAGGTTTACAGTTCAGAAAAGGTGTACCGGTGCTTTCTGCCGCTGTCAAACAGGACCTCGATCACCAGCGAACCGTCCTTTTCAGAACGCAGAAACTCCACATGGCTCTCTTTTTGATACAGGCTTTTGACATAGGCCTCCGGGTCTGCGATTTCCCTCTCCTCGATTTCGCAGGTGTCCGGACGCTGTTCTCCAGCACAGGGATTGAAGACTTCCTTGACGATTTCGTACTCTTTCATGGTACTGCCTCCTTGGTAATTGTAGTGAGTAGATTATATCATAAGTAAAAATTGGATTTCTAATGAAACTTTTTGTATACCACTGTAGAAAATCTACGGAGCGTTTGTTGCGCATTGACGAAAAATACCGTATGATACCCCTAGACTGGACTGGAGGAACGCATGATGAACTGTGAGAAAATCGGGAAGCTGATCCGCCGCCTGCGGGAAGAAAAAGCCATGACCCAGCGGGAGCTGGCGGAGGCTTTGGGTGTGTCGGACCGCGCAGTATCGAAGTGGGAGCGCGGAGTTTCCCATAGTTAAAGATACCACAAATCCACGCTTATAATATTTCTTTAAGATGGAGATGTCTTTTGCTGTCATGACAGAGTTCTAAAGAAATTCACAGACAATGCTTTATTGATAGTTCAATCCAATATTGTTTTTCTCATCTATTTCACAAGCCGAATGCTGTTTGAAAACAGACACTCGGCTTGTTTTTTTGTATATATCTTTATTTGATCTTAATACGTTTAGGCAATCTCTTATTATTTTATAGTATTCCACATGGTACGATATAAACGCTCATGTATACCACAGACTGATCTTGCAGGAGAAGATACATATGGAGAAGATACAGCGAACAGAGCCTGATTTTGAGAC
>CALXDF010000057.1 GCA_944386995.1 uncultured Oscillospiraceae bacterium | reverse complement strand
GTTCAGCGTGGCGCAGATGGGGATGCCCTCGGCGGCGATCTGCTCCACCACCTCGATACCGGAGCGGGTGGCAGGGAGCTTGATGGCGATATTGGGGGCCCAGCTGTGGTAGCGGCGGGCCTGGGCCAGCATGCCCTCAAAGTCGCCGGCCCGGCCGGGGTTCAGCTGCCCCAGGGCGTAGCCGTGCTCGCCGTTGGTGGCCTCATAGATGGGACGGACCTGCTCGGCGGCATAGGTAGCCACCAGGCGCAGCAGGGCCTCCGCGCGCTCTTCGAAGTCCAGATCCTGGGAGATCTGGGCCACCTTGTCCGCCCAGAACTCCGGCTGCATATTAAAAGTGCGGAAAGTCAGAACCGGGTTGGTGGTGACGCCCATGGCATGGCGCTTCAGGGCCAGGGCGATCTCGTCGGGGTTGCCGGAGTCGTGCCACCAGCGGGTGGGAGTCTCCCGCTGAAGCCAGTCAAAATAATTCTCACTCATGGCTGTTGCCTCCTTGTTGAATGGTTGTGTTGTAAAAATGATTTTTGTGATGATGGACACAAAATAACGCCGGATGGATGAAACGGATCGCTCTGCGCTTAGCCGCAGTACATACCGCCGTTGACGCTGATGGCCTCACCGGTGATAAAGTCGTTCTCATCTGCCGCCAGGAAAGCAACTGCCTGAGCAATATCCTCGGCCTTGCCCAGAGTGCCCAGGGGGATGTTGGCCGTCAGCTCCTGGATCTTTTCCGGCGTCCACTGGCGGATAATATCCGTCTCAATGGTGCCCGGGCAGACGGCGTTGACGGTGATCTTATAGGGGGCAAGCCGGCGGGACATGCCGTAGGTCAGGGACAGAATGCCGCCCTTAGCCGCGACATAGGCCATGCCGGAGGCATAGGACCCCATTTTGCCGGCCACAGAGGAGATGCTGATGATTCTGGGATGCTCGCGGCCCTTCAGATAGGGCAGTGCCTGCTGCATGCAGAAGAAGCAGCCCTTCAGGTCAATGGACATCACCAGGTCCCACTCCTTCTCCGTGATTTCCTCCACGGGGCTGGAGAAGAGAATGCCCGCATTGTTCACCAGGATGTCGATCCCGCCGAAAGTGTCCGCTACCTCTTTGAAGGATTCCTTGATGCTTTCGACCTTGGAGACGTCGCAATAGCCGCCCATGGCCTCGTAACCCTGGGCCTTCAGCTTCTCGGCCTCGGCCACGGCCTTATCCTTGTTCACATCGGTCAGGGCCACCTTGGCGCCCCGCTGGGCCAGAAGTGTCGCGATAGCCAGGCCGATCCCCTGGGCGCCACCGGTGACGATGGCTACTCTGTTTTGTACATCCATACTCGATTCCTCCTAAAAAATTCTATGGTTGCTTATCATCCAATCTTCTCTTCCGCTCGGTTGGACGGCACCGGCCGGGAAGCGGATTCCCCGGCGCGGCGGGAGCGAATTTGTTTGCATCTCACCGGAAACTGTGATATAAATAATCTAGAATCAACAAAACCAGTGAGAAAGGGCTGCCTTATGTCAAAAACTTATCTGTGTGATTACGCCTATGACACGATCAAGGAGCGGATCCTCCGCTGTCAGTATGCGCCCAACACCTATATCACCGAAGAACGCCTGGTGGAGGAGCTGAATATCAGCCGCACCCCCATCCGCACTGCTCTGGACGCGCTGTCCAAGGAACATATTGTAAAAATCATCCCAAAGAAGGGCATCTATATCACGGATATCACGCCGGATCAGATCCGGGACGTGTATGAGTTCCGTATTCTCATTGAACCTTATGCCCTGCGCACCTATGGCAACGGATTCTCCAAGCAGGAACTGAAAGACCTGCTGGGACAATTCAAAGAGGAGAACCGGGATCCCTGGGCCCTGGCGATCCAGGATAACGCCTTTCACACCCAGATCGTCAGTCTCTGCCGCAACGAGCTGTTCAGCTCCTATTACGCGCTGATGCAGAGCCTAAACATGCGCCTGCGCCTCTATTGCAGCCAGAGCGATGCCCGCTTGATTGAGTCCAATCAGGAACACATCAATATTCTCACTGCCATGCTCAAGGACGACTATGCCGCCGCCGAGGCGATTCTCCTTAACCACTTGCAGACCGCCAAAAACAGCGCCTATGACGCATTGATTCAGCTTTGACCGGCACTGCCGCCAAGCGCCGCCCCACCGGGCGGTGCTTTTTTGCGCGCCGCAGCATCTTCTCACTTGTTGTATACATCATACCACCAAAAATAAATTATTTTCAAGATACAATATTGGACAAAAATACAACAAGGAAAATATGCATGTTGACAAGGAAACCGCAGAAAAAAGCGGCGAAGAGGGAGCGGAACCGTTTCCGCCCCCTCCCGCCGCCGTGCTACAGGGACAGGGTCTCCCCCAAACCGGGGATCAGAAGCCTGGGAGTTTGGTGCCGCCGGCGCACGGCCTGTACCGCAGGCCACAGCGCAGCCGGATCCTCTGCCGGCCTGGGCAGGTGGAGGAGAATCATCGTCCCGGCACCGGTGGCCGCGGCTGTCTGCCAGCCGGCTTCTGTAGCGGCATAGGCGTAGGAGGCCAGCAGGACATCCGCCCTGGGCAGAGGGGGCAGGGGCGGGGACTGTACCGGCGCGGCATCTCCGGTAAACCACAGGCAGGTCGAGCCGGTCTGCAGAACGAAGCTGAGATGGGGCGTATGCCGCGCCGCTGCGCCGATGTGCCGGGTCGGGACAGAGAAAAACCGGATGCCGCCCAGATCTACGATCTTCTCCGTGACTGGATAGGGGGCCGCTGCCCGGGCAACGTCTGCGGGGCCTGCCACCACTGTGCCGGGCCAGCGGCGGAGGTAGTCCTGTATAAACGGAGCAAGGAAATGGTCCGGGTGGCTGTGGGTAAAGGCAATGAGATCCAGTTTCGTCTCCAGCAGCCTCTCCAGCAGCGCCGGCGGCGTTCCCTCATACCCGTTCAGCGCCTGGCAGACGCCGTCCAGGAGAATCCGCCGGCCGTCATCTGTTTCCAGCAGGCCGCCGGCGTTGGCTGTCCGGGTCCAGCGCATGCCCCTCCTCCTTTCTCAATGTGGATTTTATTTAAAAAGGGGCCGCCGCATATGCGGCGGCCCCTTTGCGATAAATGTGCAGCGCGTATTTTGCCTGCGGGCGTAAGCTGAGAATCAGACGCCCAGTTTGGCCTTGCGCACCTGCTCGGCATCGGTGAAGCTGTGGGTGGGCACATATCCGGGCAGGGGGACAATCTTCTCGTGGATGGCATCCAGGATCCAGGACTTCTGGGGGAAGAAGAACTCGTCGAACTCGAAGGGCGGGGTGATCCAGTTCTCCGCGCCCACCACCACCGGGGGAGCGTCCAGATCGTCGAAGCACAGCTCGCCGATGTTCCGGGCCACATCATTGAGGAAGGAGCCGCGGGCGCAGGCGTCGCTGACCAGGACCACACGGCCGGTCTTCTTCACGCTCTCCACGATCTTGGTATAGTCCAGAGGCACCAGGGAGTGGAGGTTGATGATCTCCGCCTCCATGCCGTACTTCTCCTTGAGCTCCTTGGCGGCCTCCACCGCGCGGTAGAGAACAGCGCCCACGGTGAGGATCGTCACGTCCTTGCCGCTCTGGATCAGGTCGGTGTCGCCGATCTTGATCTCATAGCGCTCAGTGGGCACACCGCCCTCGTGGAACTGCTCGCCCACGTCGTAGATCCGCTGGCTCTCGAAGAAGATCACCGGGTCGGTGCCGTTGAGGGCGGACTCCATCAGGCCCTTGGCCTCCCAGGGGGTGGCGGGGAAGCAGACCTTCAGGCCGGGGATGTGGGCGCACAGGGAGGTCCAGTCCTGGCTGTGCTGGGCGCCGTACT
>CALXDF010000056.1 GCA_944386995.1 uncultured Oscillospiraceae bacterium | reverse complement strand
CATCGGTCACGTATCCAGCAACACTACGCTGAACATTTATACCCACATCACTGACACCATGCGGCAGAGCGCAGCAGACAAGATCGACCGTGGGATCCGCAAGAGCGAACCGCAGGAAATACAGAATCAAGCCCCCCCGAAACTGTCCCCCAGCACCTTCCATGCCTATAAGGGGCTGCGGCGCAAACCAGGCACTGGGTGTATCAGTCAAATCAACGACCACCTGTGGGAGGGGCGGTACTCCCCAAGAGTCAACGGGAAGCGGCTGGCCCGCAACGTCTACGCCGGGACGGAGACCGAGTGCGAAGAAAAGCTGGCCGCGCTGATCCGGGATATGAGAGCGGAGCTCGCCGCAGAGCGGGAGCGGCCTAAACAAGGAGATTCGGCAAGTTGAACAACCGGGCCTCCGGGGGCAAAATTCCCTCGAAGGCCCGTTTGTTCTCTGTCTGTGGCTGGTTCTGTGGTCATCGCCTTGACCGCAGAATCTCATATCTCGGAAAAGTAACAAGAACAGAAAGAATCGGCCGTTTCCCAGAAGAAAAACGGCCGATCTGTGGAGCTGCTGGGCGGATTTGAACCGCCGACCTCATCCTTACCAAATGGCCTTGGAACTTTTTTCAACTATTTTTAGCGTTTTATAGTCTTATTCGCTCCAATCCGCTCGCTTTTTGTCACTCTTTGAGCACAAGGTTTCCGTCTGTTCCGCCGCCCTCTGTGGCTGCTTGTGTGGTCAACCCATTGGGAGAGTGTATTTCCGGAGCTTTGGCTGTTTGCACAATAGTAGTTAAATGGCAGCTTTTTTGCTGTAAAACTGATTCTTCCGCTTTTCTGTAAGTTGCCACGAATGCACTTTTTCGATGGTGTTGACAAAGAGATCATACCCTTATCTGCATCATCCTCCCATCCACAAGATTAAGCCGCTCCACAGGGGGATCGTCAGGACGGAGAACAAATTTGTCAGCGCGACATAGACCGAGGCATCTCTCCATGCCTCGGTCTCCGGCTCATAGCGCACCGTGTACACCGTCATCATACCCGCACACGGGAGTGCCGTGTACAGCAGGACAGTCTGCCGGATCACCGCAGGTATCGGAACCAGCAAGCAGAAAATCGCCGCGCAGGCAGGTACGGCCAGCAGGCGCAGCAGAGGCATCAAAAGGAACCTGGGATGCCGCAGGTCTCCCGGACAAACTTCAGTAAGAGTCATTCCGCATAATAGCATCCCCATCGGGGAACAAATACCACCCAGGCCCGCAAGAACAGCCTCCATCGGCTCAGGGAGATTGACACCCGTAACAGCAAGCGCCAGCCCCACCGCTACGCCTAGTACTGGAGGGGAGAGTATGCTCTGCCGCAAACCTCCCAGCAATTTCCGTGTAGGATGGCTGGGAGAAAGCAGGCGTTCTGCTGTACAATAATAAAATACGCGTATGGGAACAGTAAAGAGGGAGAAAAAAGACAAGGCATCCGGGCCCAGCAGGGTCTCTGCCAGAGGCATACCCATAAAGGTGAAATTGGTGATCAGCAGGCCGAATCGAAAAGCCCGCCCCGTATGGTTGCGCCCCATTCTCACATAACAAAGCTGGCCAACGGCACCGCTAAGGCAGAGCACAACCATCGCCGCCAATAACGCCGCCCCATACAGTCCTAACTGGTCCCAAGTGAAGCTCACCCGTAGAGACCGAACAATCATACACGGCAAAGCAAAATTCACCAAGAAGTTTCCCAAAGACTTTTCGAATCTCTTGTCCACGATCCGACTCTTCTTCGCCCCCCAGCCTACCGCTAAGTAGAGGGCAAACTGAAGTGTGAATGCCACAATCGTATGCATCTGACCCCTCCCATCTCACACCGCGCTGCAACGTGTATGAGGGCGCCGACCGTAACGGCCGGCGCCCCCATACATATTCTTTGCCTGTTTCCTTGTAAAGTCCTGTGAAATTAGGGGAAGAGGCAGCCCGCAAAACCGCAGGAGGTGATTTCATCAGATGGGAATTTCGTAATGATCTCATGACCAGTCTCAGTAACCACGATCTCCTCTTCGATACGGGCGGAACCGGTTCCGTCCTCAGAGGCGCACCAGGTCTCGATGGCGAAAGTCATGCCCGGCTTAAACTCGAAGGGGTGATCCTTAGAGAACAGCGGAGAAATGGCTGGCTTTTCCCACAGACCCAGACCGATGCCATGGGCAAACTGGAGCAGGAATGCCTCCTTCTCGTCCTTGAAGCCCAGTTCCTGAGCAGTGGGCCACTTGGCAACCACGTCAGCAGTGGTGGCTCCGGGCTTGATGACCGAGATGCCGTCGCGGATCCATTTCAGAGCCTTGGCATAGGCCTCCTCCTGAGCCTTGGTGGGCTTGCCGCAGGAGAACGTGCGATAATAGCAGGTGTGGTAGCCATTGTATACGTTGCCCACGTCGAAGTATACCAGTTCACCGGGACGGATCATACGGTTGGACGTAGTATGGCTGTGAGGATTACCCCGCATGCCGGAAATACAATTGACGAACTCCACGGATTCGGCGCCCATCCGGAACAACTCGCCCTGAATAATGGCTTCCATCTCGTTTTCCGTCACACCGGGGCGCAGGTTCTTGGCCACCACCCAGTAGGCGGCATCCACCATGGCGGCCGAGCACTTGAGAAGCTCGATTTCGTCGGGGGTCTTGATCATCCGGGCATCGACCATGGGGGCCTGACCATCACCGATATCAATACCGGCCTTCTCCAGGGCCTTATACAGGGGGATGTCCACGATATCGATACCCAGTGTACGCTTTTCCACACCGTACTTTTTCAGATAGAAGATGATTTCGGCAGCTTCCTGCTCCACCATACCCACCTCCGCAGGAATGGAGCCCCGCATGGAGCCCACGGCAGGCATGATGTTTTCCGGATCGAGCCAGGACACCCGCTGCCGCTTGGAGGGGCAGGCGGGGTCGAACAGAATGGGCTGCTCGGCGCCGTCAATGAGCAGGCAATGCCGGTTCATCTTGTTGCGGTTCCACTCGCCTACATGAGTGCCGGTAATGTAGCGGATATTATCGAAGTCGTAGCACAGCAGAGCTCCAAATCCGGATTTCTTTAAATACTCCTTTGCCCTGTCCAACCGGGCCTTCCGCATACGCGCAAAGTCAATATTGTCCTCGAAGTCAACGCCATTAAAGCCCGCTCTCACAAAAAACACTCCTTTTCTCTTTGAATATTTGATGTTTATCTGAACTCACTGGAACTGGTTCGTAACCTCAATCAGTTCCATGTTAGTTCCGTCCGGATCCTTAAAGTAGATCCATTTCCAGCCTGCCAGAGGACCATCGGTAATATGCTCGTACTCGTTGCAGGTGAATTTGACACCGGCCGCGATCATCCGCTCCATAATAGAGGCAATGTCGTCCACCTGGAAGGCAATATGTACACAGCCCAAAGAGTTGACGGTAGCCCCGTACTCGTTGGGGGCAGGAGGATTCAGGTACTCGATTAGCTCCAGGGAACCGTCACTGTTGGGGATGTTAAACACCGCGATTTGAAGCCGCGCGCCTGGAACTCCCAGCTTTTCTGCCCGGGAGTCTCTGGGCGGCTCCCGCTTGACCAGTTCCAGCCCCAAGATATCCCGATAAAACGGGATACTGGCCTCCAAGCTTTTGACTGTGATGCCAGAATGTACAATGCCGATGATCTTACCATTCATAGTAACATCTCCTCTTAAAAAATTATACATCATATATAGTGCGCACATTTCCCCTTTACATACCATTCTCAGTCAAAGTCCTGCGGCCTTTGTCTGTGATGTGGCAATAACGGTAGATAATACCATTGGTGGTAATATAACCGTCATCCTCCAGCCTGGAAATCACAGGCACGGTCAACCCGGTATTCGCCCCTGCCTCATCCACCACTTGATAGTAGTCGCTCTTTTCGCCCTTGTCATTCAGGCGCTTAATTGTTTGCAGGATGTGCAGTTCTTCCTGATTCAGCTTGAATTCCATCCAGTCTCAACTCCTCCCTCAATGACTTATGATCCAAATCGTCACAAGACCAACCACAGATATTGCCGCGACAAGAATCATGTGGATATCCCGGGCCACAGTGGAATCCTTCGTAAAGACCTGATCCGGGCTGCTGTGCTCTTTTAGGGTGTAAGTCATATAGTCAATCTCCACAATTTTCCCCTCCATGGTCAACTCACTGACCGCTAAGCGCAGATCACTGGAATTTACATGGAAGCGATCAATGAAGTCGGACATAGTGGCAGTACGGTTGGACAGGAATGCCAGGATGTCATCCTTTACCTGCTTACGTACCGGTTTTTCCGACTTGCCCCACCAGGGGCCGGTTTTGTGCACAATAAGGCTGATAACTACCATCAGGGTCACGCTCAGGGTGAAGGACCACCAGATACCGTCAAAAACAATGGTCTGTCCGGCTAAGGTCCATCCCACCGCGACAATACCGGCAGTCAGAATAGAGATCAGGGCCCCTTCCTTGCTGGCCTTCTTCCAGAACAGAGCTGCAATTAGAGCCCCGAAATTACCGGAACTGAACACAAACAAGAAGTTAAGGCCAGCAATAACCGATTGCAGGCTGGTTGCCATCAGCAGGATGACCACCAGGACCACAAAGGTGACGATTCTGGAGGCACGGTTGATTTTCTTAGGATCATCGTCCATATGACCCAAGGCCCGCTGGTAGAAGTCGCGGACGATGACTGTGACCGCACCCATTCCACAGCCATCCACTGTGGACATGGCGGCGGCAAATACACCCGTCATGGCCAAACCACCCAAGAACACCGGTGATATCGAAATCATCAGGGACAGGGATTGCTCCGCATTCACCAGATCTGGATAGGCAATGCGTGCAAAGAGGCCAATCAGCGTGCCGGGAATCAGACACATAATGGTCAGCGCTGCAAAGGTTGCAACAAAGGCCTTTTTGGCGTGCTTCACATTGCGGGCTGCAGAGGTGCGCTGGAAATACCATTGGGATCCCCACTCATTGACCCACATCCACTGAAGGATCCAGGTCAGCACCAGTTTGAGAGTGGGCCCGAACAGGGTGAAATAGGTATCGGGAAGATTTGGCATGGCTGTCAGTGTCTCAAAGCCGCCGAACTTTCCGATGGCCCACACCGCCACGGCGGGGAACGCGATGAAGCAACAAGCCATCTGGGGGATAATCGTGTAGTTAGAGGCTGCGAAGCCACCCATGGTCATATAGGCGATAGTGACCACCCAGGCGATGATAATGCCCACATTTTCTGGGACACCGAACATGGAGTTGAAAATCAGGCCGATCGCTTTAAATTGGGAGGAGGCGGCAGAAATACCGGAAAGCATAATAAAGAAGCCGGCAATAATACGCACATTCAGGCCGTAACGGATTTCAAACAACTCCGCAATGGTGAATGCCCCGCTGAGGCGGACACGCTTTGCATAGAGGAATGCGCACAAGAGAAATCCAATTACAGTGCTTCCCTCATAGATCATTCCACCCAAGCCGTAAGTGTATGCGAAATTGGAAACCGAAGTAATGACCGCGCCGCTAAAGTTGGTGCCGACCAAGCCGCCTGCCACAATAATCCAACTCATTTGTCTGCCAGAGAGCAGATAGTCTGTGTTGGATTTTACCTGACCGGTAGACATTTTGCCCATAATCAGCAGTACAACAAGATATACAACCAGAATACAGATTTGCAGGATCTGTGCCATTGTCAATGCCATACATATGTCTCCTTTCTTTGTTCTCTTTCACATTCCACAAGCCCGACGGGCAAAGATTTTCCCAGGAATCCAAGTCAGCAGCCAGTTAAGTGCTTCGTGAGTGAGAACCGATATGCGTAGGCCGTCTTGTTCCCTCGCGGTCCGGTTTCTGTCTGATGGCATATTAGGCGGGGCTCGCTCCACAGCAAATTATTTAGGTCTGGAACGCGTCTCCGCCTAACAGTGTATTGTGCCCGCCCTCCCTTCCTCTTCCTGTCCATGTCTGCTGCCCCTTCTATATTTCCTGTGCCCTTTCCCTCCCGTTGTTTCATGTGTTCATCCAATGGAAGAGCAAATCCCATACCAACTCTATCCGCAGGGGATGTTACATCCACAGAGGGGTACCTTTTCTTCTGATATTTTGTGGATTGTAGTTTTCTCCAGTTCCTGCCTTATATCCATGCTTTGTTCTATTTTTAATTGAACTCTCACCTTACACATGCGCCATTTTGACTCAAGCTGTGAGTATATTTGACACATAACGACACACATCACATCTCTCATGCTGAATAATTTTTGAATTGACTTCTAGTTTTTCTTTTATTATCATAGAAGAGAACCGGCACTTTTTTGCAAGAAGGCCTTTCCCGCCTCTCCTTTAGACATTACTCTTTCAGAAAGGGGCGACCCCAGTGTGATTAATCAGAACGATGTCTTATATGCGAAAGAATGCCTACGGCGGGAATTGCCCATTCCAAAGGGAGCCGTTCGGGATATTATTCTGACTTCTTGGATTCGCTGCCACCAGCAGGGTGTTCCCATGGAAAACGCAGATAAAAGCGTCCTGACCGAACAGGAGGTTCAGAAGAGAATTGCCTCGCGTAGAAGCCTGTGCAAAATCGCTTTCCCCTACTTGGATACGCTCTGCGATTTTATTCGGGGCTCAGAGTTTTTGGTTATTCTCAGTGACGAGGAAGGGTACCTCCTATATGTGCAGGGAGATACAAAAATCTGTGAAATCGCCCGCCAAAACGGATTGGTAAAAGGGGGCTGCCGTAGTGAAAGACGCCTTGGCACCAACGGTATTGGTACTGTAATCGCCACTAAACAGCCACTTCAGGTATTCGCCGCGGAACACTATTACGAGGTGCATACCGAATGGGCCTGCTCCGGCGCACCAATTTTTTTACCGGACGGCCGGATAGGTGGCGTAGTCTGTCTGTCTGGCATGGCTCAGCAGGTTAACTACCACACACTAGGCATGGTTGTGGCTGCGGCAGATGCCATCTCCCGGCAACTCAAGCTGAAAGAGGCTTATGATGAGTTGGCCATGGCCCGTCAGAATCTGGATGTGATCATCGAGACAGTCCCCACCGCCATTTTCCTGCTGGATCGGTCCCTCCGCATAGTCACTTTCAACGCCCAGGCCACCAAACTGCTGGATTTGCTCCCTCAGGAACTCCAGGGCAGAGACTTCCTGGGGCTCTTGGGTGGAGATATCTTGCGACCGCAGGATTTCCGGCATGGGATCGCCAGCAGGAACATCACTTTGGAACGCGGGAAGAAGAACACCTTCTCCCTCTCCGCCCAGCCCACTGGCAATCACGAGTATGTGGTACAGCTGGAGCGACTATCCACTCTACACCGGCGGGTCAACAGCATTGTAGGCAACGACGCACACTTCTCTTTTTCTGATATTAAGGGCAATTCCCCTTCTATACAAGAGGCTATCCGCATGGCACAAATCGCCGCCCGGAATGATGCCACTGTACTCCTCACCGGGGAGAGCGGAACCGGTAAGGAACTGTTCGCCCAAGCTATTCACAACGCCAGCGACCGGCACGATGGACCCTTCATTGCGGTCAATTGCGGCGCATTGCCCAAGAGCCTGATTGAGGCCGAACTATTCGGATATGAAAGTGGTAGCTTTACGGGTGCCCGTCGAGAGGGATGCGCCGGAAAGTTTGAACTGGCCAACGGCGGCACCATCTTTCTGGATGAGATCGGCGATATGCCTTTTGATGTACAGGTGACGCTGCTGCGCGTGCTTCAGAATCGGGAAGTACAACGGGTAGGCTCTACTAAAACCATTCGAATCGACGTTCGAATTATTACTGCCACTAACCAAAACCTAGAGGCATTGGTATCCCAGCGTGCGTTCCGGGAGGATCTTTTCTACCGTATCAACGTTTTTCATATCCGTATACCCGCTCTGCGGGAACGGGAAGGCGATGTACGGTTGCTCGCTGAGTATTTCCTCCAAAAGTATGCCGCTATGCTACCTGGCAATACTGTAAAGGGCTTCTCAGAAACAACTATATCCGCTATGGAGCACTACTCTTGGCCCGGGAATGTGCGGCAGCTGGAGAATATGGTGGAGCGCGCCGTTTATTTGGCCGCCTCCCCGTTGATCACCCTGTCCGAATTTCCTCAGGACATCCATGCTGTTTCCCCTTCCTCATCGGCGGAGCCGTCGGGGTTGAGAGACCGCAATCTCTCAATTTGGCAAGGGGAGCGAGAACGGATTGAGCAGGCGCTGTCCCAAACCCATGGAAATGTGAAGCAGGCTGCCGAACTATTGGAGATCAGCCGCAGGACGCTTTATCGCAAGCTGGAACGCTATCACATTAATTATCAAGATATCCGCCGCTGAACATCCCTGCCGGGGGCGTACACAGATTTCTCTGTGTACGCCCCCGGTTTTTTGCTGTGCAAAAGCGCGGCAAAACTTCATGCGCCGCTGGTGCATGAAGTTTTATGTCGGAGTGCATGCTACCTCTGGCACACTGGCACATAGGTGGCACATGGCGTTTCCGCCTGTGCCATTTTGTCCCGCTCCCACCCGCACAACGCCCTGTTTCCAGCTGATCAGGCGGTTTTGAAAATTGGCATCCCGTTTGCGTAAAGAATAAGGCAGAGTATATTATCCATCTACCTTTGACCGTAATCAAATGCAGAAAGGACGAGCGCAATGATAGAAATTATTATGAAGCCCTCCCTCCACAGCTACTCCTCATGTAAGGAATTCTCAGAAGAATTCCACCTGTCCGACAGCGACCTTATTCTGACCAACAAATACATTTATGAACCCTATTTCGGCCAGATGGGGCTGAAGGTACATACCATTTATCAGGAGGAGTATGGCACCGGCGAGCCCACCGACGTGATGGTGGACGCTATCCTGGCCGACGCGGCCAGGACGGGCTGCAAGCGGGTCATCGCCATCGGCGGCGGCACCGTCATTGACATCGCCAAGGTGCTGGCGGTCTCCGACGGCGAGGGGGTGGACGAGCTGTACGACAAGGCCCCCAATCTGGAGAAGAAGCGGGAGCTGGTCATCATCCCCACCACTTGCGGCACCGGCAGCGAGGTGACCAACATCTCCATCATGGCCCGCACCCGCCTGGGCACCAAGCTGGGTCTGGTGAGTCCGTCCATGTATGCCGACCACGCTGTACTCATTCCCCAGCTGCTGGAGGGCCTGCCCTTCGGAGTCTTTGCCACCAGCTCCATCGACGCTCTGGTTCATGCGGTGGAATCCTCCCTGTCCCCCAAAGCCACGGCCTACACCAAGCTGTTTGGCTACAAGGCCATCGAGATGATCATCAAGGGCTACCAGCGGATTGTGAAAGAGGGGAGGGAGGTTCTGCTCTCGTTGCTGGAGGACTTCTTGGTGGCGTCCAACTTCGCGGGTATCGCCTTCGGAACTGCCGGCTGCGCCGCCGTCCACGCTCTGAGCTATCCGCTGGGTGGCAAGTATCATGTGGCCCACGGCGAGAGCAACTACGCCATGTTCACCGGCGTGTTGAAGAACTACATGGAGATCAAACAGGATGGGGAGGTCGCCGTGATGAACCGCTATCTGGCGGATCTCCTGGGCTGTGATGTCTCCGTGGTATATGACGAGCTGGAGAAGCTGCTCAACCAGCTGCTGCCCAAGAAGGCGCTGCATGAGTATGGGGTCACCAAAGAAGATCTTCAGGAGTTTACCCATAGCGTTATGACCGGGCAGGGCCGCCTGATGGCCAACAACTTTGTCCCGCTGGACGAGGCGTGTGTTCTGAAAATCTATACAGAGCTGTTTTAAGGAGGAAGTATTATGGCACTCATGACCGGCGAACAGTACATCGAAAGTATTCGCAAACTGAACATGCAGGTGTACATGTTCGGAAAGAAGATCGACAATCCCGTGGACGACCCCATCCTGCGGCCGTCGCTGAACAGTGTGCGTATGACCTATGATCTGGCTCAGAAGCCGGAGTATCAGGATCTGATGACCGCCATGTCCCCCTACACCGGGGAACGGGTCAACCGCTTCACCCACATCCATCAGTCCACCGAGGATCTGGTGAAGAAGGTGAAGATGCAGCGCCTGTTGGGTCAGCAGACCGCCGCCTGCTTCCAGCGTTGTGTGGGTATGGATGCCTTCAACGCGGTGTTCTCCACCACCTATGAGACCGACCAGAAGTATGGCACCCACTATCATGAGAACTTCATCAAGTTCGCCACCTACGTGCAGGAAAACGATCTAACGGTGGACGGGGCTATGACCGACCCCAAGGGCGACCGCTCCAAGGCCCCTCATGAGCAGGCTGACCCCGACCTGTTTCTGCGCATCGTGGAGCGCCGTCCCGACGGCATTGTGGTGCGGGGCGCCAAGATGCACCAGACCGGCGCGCTGAACAGCCATGAGATCATCATCATGCCCACCCAGTCCATGAAGGCCGAGGACAAGGACTACGCGGTGTCCTTCGCCGTGCCAATGGACACCGACGGCATCTATATGATCATCGGCCGTCAGAGCTGCGACACCCGCAAGCTGGAGGGCAGCGAGATGGATGTGGGCAACAGCGAATTCGGCGGGGTGGAGGCCCTGGTGGTCTTTGACGACGTGTTCGTGCCCAACGAGCGCATCTTTATGTGCGGTGAGTACGACTTCGCCGGCATGCTGGTGGAGCGGTTCGCCGGCTACCACCGCCAGAGCTACGGCGGCTGCAAGGTTGGCGTGGGCGATGTGCTCATCGGCGCCGCCGCCCTGGCCGCCGACTACAACGGCGCCGCCAAGGCCAGCCACATCAAGGATAAGCTCATCGAGATGACCCACCTGAACGAGACCCTGTACTGCTGCGGCATCGCCTGTTCTGCTGAGGGCCATCCCACCGAGAGCGGCAACTACATCATCGACCTGCTGTTGGCCAACGTGTGCAAGCAGAACGTCACCCGCTTCCCCTACGAGATCGTCCGTCTGGCCGAGGACATCGCCGGCGGACTGGTGGTCACCGCCCCCTCCGAGGCCGACCTCCGCGACCCCAAGCTTGGCCCCGTGATCGACAAGTATCTGCGCGGCGTGGCCTCCGTCTCCACCGAGAACCGCCTGCGCATCCTGCGGCTGATTGAGAACCTGGCCCTGGGCACCGCGGCGGTGGGCTACCGCACCGAATCCCTGCACGGCGCCGGCTCCCCCCAGGCCCAGCGTATCATGATTGCCCGCCAGGGCAATCTGGAGCACAAGAAGGAACTGGCCAAGGCCATCGCTCACATCAAGGAGTAAAGACTGATCATCATTCCATCGAGGAGGAGAGCCGGATGGATCGTGCGGAGGTGGAGGCTGTACTGGAGCGGGAGGTCCGCCCTCAGCTGCGCACCCACGGCGGGAATATCGAGCTCATTGAGGTGACAGAGGATGGGGTGGTACGATTCTGGCTGACCGGGGCCTGCGGCGGCTGCAACCCCCGTTACGACCGGGTGGCCCTGGTGCGGGAACTGGAGCAATCCTCCCCGGGGCTCCGTTTCCGCCCGGAGGGGGATTGCGGCCGCCGTGACACCGTCCTTGCGGTGTGCGGCTGCCCTGTTCAGTGCGCACTCCGTCCGGAGGAGCGGGAAAATCCCCGGGTCATCCCGGTGCGAAACCCAGAAGAACTGCCCTGGACCCGGGCCCTGCTGGCGAGGCTGGCCCCTCCATCACCCCATAGCATAGGAGGTTTTTGAACACAGATGAATTGGAAGGAATATTACCAGGCCCATACCATGACGGCGGCGGCGGCGGTCACCCACATCCACTCTGGCGACCGGGTGGTGATTGCCCACGCCTGTGGGGAGCCCTCCCATCTGGTGGACGCCATGGTGGCCAATGCGGCGGCCTACCGGGATGTGGAGATCGTCCATTTGGTGGCCATGGGTAAGGCGGAATACTGCCATCCCCAATATGCGGAGAACTTCCGCCACAACGCCATTTTCTTGGGCGGCTCCACTCGGCAGGCCATCGCCGAAGGGCAGGGGGACTTCACCCCCAGCTTCTTCTTCGAGGTGCCCCGCCTGTTCCACACCACCCTGCCGGTGGATGTGGCTATGGTCATGGTCACACCACCGGACGAAAACGGCATGTGCTCCCTGGGCGTCTCAGTAGATTATACCCAGGAGGCGGTGAAGCAGGCCAAGACCGTCATCGCCCAGGTCAACCCCCAGATGCCCTGGACTGGCCCTTACAGCTTGGTGCCCGTGGAGGACCTGGACTGCATTGTGGAGCATGACGCCCCTCTTATCGAGCTCCAGCCCCCCAAGATCGGCGAGGTGGAGAAAGCCATCGGCGAGAATTGCGCCGCCCTGATCCCCGACGGGGCCACCCTCCAGCTGGGCATTGGAGCCATCC
>CALXDF010000055.1 GCA_944386995.1 uncultured Oscillospiraceae bacterium | reverse complement strand
AGGGCAAGGCCATGCACAAGTCCCTGGGCAACGGCGTGGACCCCGCCGACATCTTCAAGAAGTACGGCGCCGACATGATCCGCCTGTGGGCCGGCTCCGCCGACTACCACGTGGACGTGCGCTGCTCGGACAACATTTTCAAGCAGCTCTCCCAGAACTACCTGAAGTTCCGCAACACCGCCCGGTACTGCCTGGGCAACCTGGACGGCTTTGATGCCAACCACCTGGTGGCCCCGGAGGAGATGCTGGAGCTGGACCGCTGGGCGGTAACCAAGCTCAACGAGCTCACCGCCAAGTGCTTCGCCGCCTATGACAACTACGAATTCCATGTGGTGAGCCACGCCATCAACGACTTCTGCGTGGTGGAGCTCAGCTCTTTCTATCTGGATATCATCAAGGACCGGCTCTACTGCGAGGGCAGGGACAGCCTGGAGCGCCGCAGCGCCCAGACCGCCCTGTGGCTGATCCTGGACACCATCACCAAGCTGTTCGCCCCCATCCTGGCCTTCACCTGCGACGAGATCTGGCTGGCAATGCCCCACCAGGAGGGCGAGGACACCCGCAATGTGGTCCTCAACGAGATGAACCAGCCCTATGCCGCCTATGCCCTGGATGAGGCCGCCATGGCCAGGTGGGAGCGGATCATCTCCGTGCGCAACGCCGTCAACGCCGCCCTGGAGGCCGCCCGGAATGAGAAAAAGATCGGCAAGAGCCTGGAGGCCAAGGTGATCCTTACCGTGCCCCAGGAGGACGCTTTCCTGGCCGAGATGGACGCCGGGGAGCTGGCGGATCTGCTGATCGTCTCCCAGGTACAGGCCGGTGTGGGCGATAGTCTGGCCGTTTCCGTGGCTCCGGCGGAGGGGGAGAAGTGCGCGCGCTGCTGGAAGCAGCTGACCGCCGTCGGCACCGTGAAGGAACACCCCGCCCTCTGCCCCCGCTGTGCGGCCGTGGTGGCGAAGCTGCCCGATGCGGAGGCATAAGAAGCCCGATGAAAAGACAGTGCACCGCCCTGCGGCGGTGTGCCCTCTGAAGGAGAGGGACTGCCCTGGTTGGAAGGGCTGTGCCCATCCATTCCCGGCAGCTGCCGGATGTATGTGGAAGAGGGACAGAGCCGCTCCGTTGCGGCTGATAAAACAGGAGGATCCCCGGAGCTGCAGCTCCGGGGATCCTCCTGTTCTATTTATCGGGACTGGGGAAACGGCTCAGAACAGCACCCGCACGGTGGTGCTCTTGCCGGGTACGCTCTCCAGCTCCACCTTGGCGTTGTGATAGGCCGCTCCGTGCTTGACGATGCTCAGCCCCAGGCCGGTGCCGCCAATCTCCTTGGAGTGGCTCTTGTCCACCCGGTAGAAGCGCTCGAAGACCCGGCCCTGTTCGGCGTAGGGGATGCCGATCCCTGTATCGGAGACAGTCAGCACAGGGTGCCCCTTGTTGGGGTCCACAGTGACATGCACGCTCCCCTGCTCCTTGTTGTACTTGATGGCGTTGTCGCACAGGTTGTAGACCATCTCGTCCAGGATCTGCTGGTTTCCTAGGACGGTGGCCTGCTCCAGCTGCAGGCTGAATGTGATGCCGCGCTGCTCGGCAGCGCCCCGCAGCCGCTCCACCACCGACTCTGTGACCTTGGCCAGATCCAGCGGCACTTTTTCCAGACCCGTGGTGCCCTCATCCAGCTGGCTCAGGCGGATGATATCCCCCACCAGGGTGATCAGGCGCTGGGCCTCGCTATAGATATTGCCGGCAAAGTGGGGGACGTCCTCCGGTTTAACCATGCCGTTTTTCATCAGTTCGGCAAACCCGGAGATGGAGGTGAGCGGGGTTTTCAGCTCGTGGGAGACATTGGCAGTGAACTCCCGGCGAAGCTTCTCCCGTTCCTCTCGCTCGGTTACATCCAGCAGGAGGAGAACCGCACCAACCACCTGATCGTGCTCATGGACGGGATTGGCAATGAGTTGATAGGTGCGCTCAGACAGCTCCATCAGCGCCTGACTGTGGCGTCCGTGAAGAGAGGCGTCCACCGCATCCCGGAACTGCTCGCTGCGGTTGAGGGAGAAGACGCTGCCCTCAACCTTGTCCGCGCCCAGCAGGCGCAGGGCGGCGGTGTTGTAGCTGAGAACGGCGGTCTGCTGGTCAATGACCAGGAGCCCCTCGTTCATGTTTTCGGTAATGGTAGCGAACTCCTGCTGCTTGGCCTTCATCTCATCCAGCTGGGTGCGGATCTGCCGGTTCTGGGAGGCGATGCGGCCCAGAAGGGGGGAGAGTTCATCATAGGTATCCACATCCTCCGGATGTTCCAGATCAATGCCGTTGAGGGGGCGGATAATCGCCTTGGAGATGCGGGAGGCCAGAAACAGGCTCAACGCCAGGGCGACCACCAGAACCAGAATGATGTAATGACCGATGCTCAGCAGCAGAGAGAGCACCGTGTACTGCTCGCCGGAGACCCGGAGCACGGACCCGTCGTTCAAGGCCAGAGCATAGTAGTAGGAGCGCTCGGAGAGCGTATCGCTGTACCGCTCGCTCTCCCCCACGCCGTCGGCCATGGCTTCCTGGATCTCCTCGCGGTCCAGATGGTTCTCCATCCGGTCCTCATTTGCGGCGCTGTCGAAGAGGACGGTGCCGTCGCTGTTCACCCAGGTGATGCGGTGGGAGCCGCGCTCCAGCCCCTCCAGATAGGGAAGACCCAGATCCTCCACCGCAGTGGAGAGATAAGCGGCCTCCTCCTGGATCTGCGACTCATATATACCGGAATAGTAGTTGTACAGTGCGCCCATGATCAGGGCGGTGCCGGCGAGAAAGACCGCCAGCGCTACGAGAAAAATTGCGCGGAAAATGCGCTTTGTCATCATGTGATGTCCCCTCCGATCTTGTAGCCCACGCCCCGGACGGTCTCAATATAGTCTCCGCAGGGCCCCAGCTTCTGCCGCAGGGTGCGGATGTGGACGTCCACGGTACGGTTCTCTCCGTCAAAGGCGTAGCCCCACACACGGTTCAGCAGCTGATCCCGGCTGAATACCATGCCCTTGTGCTCCAGCAGCAGCTGCAGCAGTTCAAACTCCTTGAGCGTCAGCGTCACGGGGGTGCCGTCCACCTTCACTGTATGCTGGGCGGTGTTCAGCGCCAGCCGGCCCAGGGTATACTGGCCGGAGGGCTCCTCCTGGCAGGCGGAACGGCGCAGAAGGGCCTTGACCCGGGCCATCAGCTCCATCATGCCGAAAGGCTTGGCCAGATAGTCGTCGGCGCCGGCGTCCAGGCCCACCACTTTGTCATACTCGGTGCTTTTGGCGGTGAGCATCATTACCGGAAGGCGCTTGTCCGCCTCCCGCAGACGCTTGAGAATGGTGAGGCCATCCTCTTCCGGCAGCATGATGTCCAGGATCACCAGCTCCGGCTTTTGCCGCTCCATAGCCGGCCAGAAGGCAGAGGGCCGGTCAAAGCCCTCGGCCTCCAGACCAGAGCTGTTCAAGGTGTACAGAACCAGCTCCCGGATGCTGTTGTCGTCTTCAACCAGATAGATCATGCGGGATCATCCCCATGCTTGCGGGCGCCGGTAATGGAGTATTCCACCCACTCGGCAATATTTACCGCGTGATCCCCGATGCGCTCCAGATACTTGGCGATCATCATCAGGTCAATGCAGAACTCACCGTTGCGGCTGTCCTCCACGATCAGAGCGGTGACCTCGTCCTTGATCTGACGGAAGTAGCCGTCTACCACGTCGTCCTGTGCCATGACCGCCTTGGCCAGCTCCAGATCGTCCTTCACAAAGGCGTCCACGCTGTCGGTAACCATCTGGACGGCGGAGACCGCCATATCCTTCAGGTGGACCCGGCCGGTGAGGGAGCAGCCCTTGAGGAATTTGCTGATTTCGGCAATATCCGAGGCCTGGTCGCCGATGCGCTCCATATCGGAGATCATGCGCAGGGCCGAGGAAATGGCCCGCAGATCCCGGGCGACAGGCTGCTGCTGGAGCAGCAGTTTCATGCACAGCGCCTCGATATCCCGCTCCTTGCGGTCGATCTCCCGCTCGGTCGCGGCGGCCCGCTCGGCCATGGTCTCGTCCTCGTCCAGAACAGACTTCATGGCCGCGGCGATGGACTCCTCGCACAGGGCGCCCATTTTGATGAGCTCCACGTGCAGTGTGTTCAGTTGCATGTTGAATTGGTTGCGCATCAGCCAAACCTCCCTGTAATGTAATCCTCAGTCCGCTTGTCTTTGGGCATGGAGAAGATCTGCTCGGTCTTGCCGCACTCCACCATCTCCCCCAGCAGGAAGAAAGCGGTGTTGTCAGAGATCCGGGCGGCCTGCTGCATATTGTGGGTGACCATGATGATGGTGTACTTCTCTTTCAGCTCCACCGCCAGATCCTCGATCTTGGAGGTGGAGATGGGGTCCAGAGCGCTGGTGGCCTCGTCCATGAGCAGGATATCCGGCTCCACGGCCAGAGCACGGGCGATGCACAGACGCTGCTGCTGGCCGCCGGAGAGGCCCAGGGCGGATTTCTTCAGCCGGTCCTTCACCTCGTCCCAGATGGCCGCGCCCTTCAGGGAGCGCTCCACGATCTCGTCCAGCTTCACCTTGTTGCGGATGCCGTGGGTCCGGGGGCCATAGGCCACATTGTCATAGATGGACATGGGGAAGGGGTTGGGCTTCTGGAAAACCATGCCGATCTGCTTGCGCAGCCATGTCACGTCGATGCTGGGATCGTAGATCTCGTGGCCCCGGTACTGAATATTGCCGGTGATCTTGATGCCGTCCACCAGGTCGTTCATGCGGTCCAGGGTCTTGAGGAAGGTGGACTTGCCGCAGCCGGAGGGGCCGATCAGGGCCGTGATCTCATGCTCGGGGATTTCAATGTTCACATCATGGAGGGCATGGTGGGTCCCATACCACAGGTTCAGATTTTTTACGTCGATAACGGTGGGCATATTCCAATCTCCCTCTCTTATTTCTTTAGTTTGCGGCCCACGAGGCTGGCGGCCAGGTTGATAAGGAGCGTCAGGATCATCAGAATGGCGGCGATGGCGAAGGCCACGTCGAACTCCGCGCGCTCCCGGGCGTACACATACAGAGCCACCGTCAGGCTGGAGCCGGAGGCGTGGAAGAAGTCGCCCACAGAGCGGAAGAAGTCGTTGAGGCCCATGCCCATGCCGGCGGTGAACAACAGTGCCGCGCTCTCGCCTACAATGCGGCCGATGGCCAGGATGCACCCGGTAACGATGCCGTCAACGGAGGAGGGCAGCACCACGGTGCGGATCATGTGCCACTTGCCGCTGCCAAGACCCAGGGAGGCCTCGCGGTAGGACTGGGGCACGGTCTTCAGGGACTCCTGGGTGGTGCGGATGATGGTGGGGATGGTGGTGATAACCAGGGTCAGGCAGCCGGCGATCAGGGAGGCGCCCAGCCCCAGCATTTCGCAGAAGAACAGCATGCCCACCAGACCGAAGATAATGGAGGGGATGCCGGTCAGCGTCTCGGTGGCAAACTCGATGGCCGCCACCAGCCGCTTGTTCTTGGCGTATTCCGTCAGGTACACTGCCGCGCCCACGCCCAGAGGCAGGGTGATCAGCAGGGTAATGACCACCAGGTAGATGGTGTTGAGAATATTGGGCAGGATCCCGATGGTGTCGTTGATATAGCTGGTTTCTGTGCTCAGGAGCTGCCAGGTGATGTGGGGCAGGCCCCGGACAAAGACATAGCCGATGATGAACACCAGCAGCGCGCAGGTCAGCGCTGCGCAAAAGTACAGCAGGAAGCGAAGCACCCGGTCATAGGCCTTGCGCCGGCCGGAGAGAGGTTTCATTTCTACCATAGTATATCACCCCTTCTTCCGTTTGAGAAGCGTATTGAGCGCAACATTGATAATCATGA
>CALXDF010000054.1 GCA_944386995.1 uncultured Oscillospiraceae bacterium | reverse complement strand
GGGTTCCAGTCCTCTGCCGGGGCGGCCCTGGTGACCAGGACGGGCAGCTGGTTTTTCACGGACAGCCGCTATATCGAGGCGGCCCGCCGGGCGGTGACCGGCGCAGAGGTGCTGGAGAACACGGCGGAGTATCCCATTTCCCGCCTGGTGAATGAGACTTTGGAGCGGACGGGGGCCAAGCGGCTGGGCTATGAGGATGGGACTACCACCGTTGCAGAATTCCGGAGCCTGTCCGAGAAGCTTCAGGCAGAGCTGGTGCCCGCCACGGAGCTTCTGGAGGAGCTTCGCATGGTGAAGGATGCGAAGGAGGTGGAGACCCTGATCGCCGCCCAGCGCATCGCTGAGGGAGCCTTTACGGAGGTGCTGGACTTCATCCGCGCCGGGCGGACCGAACAGGAGATCGCCGCCTATCTGCAGTATCAGATGCTGCTGCGGGGAGCGGAGCGCATGTCCTTTTACCCCATTGTGGTCAGCGGCGCCAACAGCAGCATGCCCCACGGCGTCCCCACGGCCAAGCCCGTGGCGGACGGGGACTTCATCACCATGGACTTCGGGTGCGTCTACCAGGGCTACTGCTCCGATATGACCCGCACCGTGGCGGTGGGCCATGTCACGGAGGAGATGGAGACCGTCTACCGCACAGTGCTCTCCGCCCAGCAGGCCGGTATCGCCGTGGCCCGGGCCGGAGTGACCGGCCGGGAGGTGGACGGTGCCGGCCGTAAGGTCATCGCTGATGCGGGCTATGGCGCCTGCTTCGGCCACAGCTTCGGCCATGGCGTTGGCCTGGAGGTCCATGAGGGTCCCAATGCGAACCCTCGATGGGAGAAGCCGCTGCCGGCAGGGGCGGTGATCTCGGCGGAGCCGGGGATCTATCTCCCTGGGCGCTTTGGCGTGCGAATTGAGGATGTGATTGTCCTCACGGAGGATGGGTGCCGGAATCTGATGGAGGCACCGAAAGAACTCCTGATTTTATAAAGAAAAATCGAATGAAGCGCCGCTCCCACAGGAGCGGCGCTTTGTGCGGCGTGCGTGTTTTCATTATCCAATGGACGCAAAGTCTGCCCTGGGAAAATTCTGCCAGACAGTCCCCGCTGGGGACTGCTGAAAGCTCAGAGCTGCGCCGGTGTCCGGATGGGGAAAGGAGAGATGGCAGCTCCACAGGGCAATCTGCTCCGCCGGTTCTCCACCATATTTCCGATCCCCCAGCAGGGGCATGCCACGGCTGGCAAACTGAACCCGGATTTGGTGGGTGCGGCCGGTGTGGAGTTGGATCCTTACCAGAGAGCGGTTCCCCGATGTATCCAGTACCCGATAGGAGAGGGAGGCCTCTTTGACGCCCTTGCGCAGCCGCTGCACCACAAAGGTTTTGTTCCGGGTGCTGTCGTGAAAGAGAAGGTCCCGATAGATGCCTTCCGCTGCCTCCGGCCCGCCGGAGACGATGCAGAGGTATTCCTTTTTCAGCGCACCCAGCTGAACAGCGCGAGATAAGGCCCCGGCGGCCGGCTTGGTTCGGGCATAAACCATCACCCCGCCAACGCCCCGGTCCAGCCGGTGGATGGGGTACACCTGGCCGCCGCACTGCCTGGAGAGCAGGACGGGCAGATCCGTCCCCCCTTCCGGCGCCCCCTGAGAGAGGATGCCGGCGGGCTTGACACAGACGAGAATGGCGTTGTCCAGGTAAAGAATCGGGATCATGTGTTTCCCTCCATTCAAAATACAACGGGATTTTAACACAAAACCCTTGCAATTACAAGAAAGATAGGATAAAATACCGAGAGGATGATTTTTTCCAAAACAGGAGGATAAAATATGGCAACAATTACTGCTGGTGAATTCCGCAACGGTGTCACCTTTGAGATGGACGGCAAGGTCATGCAGGTGGTGGAATTCCAGCATGTCAAGCCCGGCAAGGGTGCCGCCTTTGTCCGTACCAAGATGAAGAACGTGGTGACCGGCGCTGTCACCGAAACTTCCTTCAACCCCACCGCCAAGTTTGAGCAGGCGTTTGTAGAGCGCAAGGATATGGAGTACAGCTATAACGACGGTGATCTGTACTATTTCATGGATATGGAGACCTATGACATGCTGCCCATCAGCAAGGATGTCCTGGGCGATGCTTTCCGTTTTGTCAAGGAGAATATGACCTGCAAGGTTCTCAGCTACAAGGGCAACGTGTTCGGCGTGGAGGCCCCCAACTTTGTGGACCTGGAGGTCACTGAGACGGAGCCTGGCTTTGCCGGCAACACTGCCACCAATGTTACCAAGCCTGCCACATTGGAGACCGGCGCTGAAATCAAGGTACCCCTGTTCATCAATATCGGCGATAAAATCACCATCGATACCCGCACGGGTGAATATCTGAGCCGCTGCAAGAACTGATTGCGTGCATTCGGTTCACAGCGATTTGTGGGGGACATGGGGCTGACCGGAAAGCCGGCCCCGCTGCCGCGCAGAAAGGAGACACATATGGAGATTCTGGAAAAAGTAGCCTATCTCAAGGGCCTGGCAGAGGGCTTGGGCCTGGACACCGAGAAACGGGAGGGCAAGATCCTCTCTGTTATGATCGACGTGCTGGAGGATATGGCCCTGGAGATCCGTGACATGCAGGAGGAGCAGGCCGACCTGGAGGAGGGCCTGGATGCCGTCAGTGACGATCTCAGTGAGGTGGAGTCCTACCTCTATGAGGAGGACGAAGATGAGGAAGAGGACGACGAGGAGGATGAGGACGGCCCGGTCTATGAGACTACCTGTCCCAACTGCGAGGAGGAGCTCTTCTTCGACGAGGACGTTCTGGATGATGGCTGCGTCGTGTGCCCCAACTGCGGGGAGAAGCTGGAGTTCGACCTGGAGGATTTGTCCCAGGAGGACGATGGGGAGGACGAGGAGTAAGACCCTCTGGAGAGCGGGCTGCTGCACCACTGCAGCAGCCCGCTTCTGTCCGGTCGTTTTCCGCATGCTGGAGCGGCAGAAGATGGGAAAGAAAATCCGGTTGACAAGCCGGGAAGCTATGATATAATACTTTCATACGCGCAAAACGCAGTGAGGAAACCAGCGACGGACATGCAGCCGAAGCGAGCGGAGGAGAGTGGGAGCTCCGCGGCAGGGCAGCCGGCGCAGCCACTTCCGAGCAGGCGGCGAGGAGCCGCACGGGTTGCCGCCGTTATCCGGCAGCCGAGATGTCCCTCTCCGGGAGGGATAAGTAGGGTGGTACCGCGAGAACCTTCGCCCCTATCTGGTGGCGGAGGCTTATTTTTTTGCGGAAAAGTGCCGCTGCCGCGGGGCCTGGGAAACGGGGGAAAGCTGGATGAAGAAACTGTTGCCGTTGGTGCTGGCGTGCCTGTTGCTGACCGGGTGCAGCCGGGGAAACCCGCTGCCCGACGGGATGGAGGAGCAGAGCGTCATCACTGCGGGAATTGAAATTGTGAAGATGGCAGGAGAGGGAGAATACGAGGAAATCTGGTCCCGCTTCCGGGAGGATGTGCGGGAGAGTTTGACGGTGGAACAGATTCGGGATCTGGTAGAGGATGCCGCAGCGGACTGCGGGGATTATATCCAAGTGGAGGACAGCATGGCCACGGGGCAGGAGAGTGACGGGGAATCCTATGGCGTAGCGGTGATCTATGCCCTGTACAGCGATGGAAACCTGCTTTATCGGGTGGCCTTTGATCCGTCGATGACGCTCATCGGATTGAGCGTAAGCGAGACATGATGACCGCGGCAAGGAACCGGCTGTGCCGGTTTGCGGAACTGTGCCGCCTCTGGGCCGAACGGAATTTTGCCGGATGCACCGGCATGGTGTGCCACGTCAGCCTGGGGGGAGCGGCCCTGATCGGGGGTACATGGCTCTCAGAGATGCTCTGGCCCGGCTGGATGGGAACGGCCCTGTTCTTCCTGGGGTGCCTGCTCCTTTTGGAGACCGCCCTCTGGCTTGCTGCAAAGGTGCTGCGGCTGATTTTAAAGGTCGGATTCCGCTGGGGCCCGGCTACAGCGGCTCTGGCCGCCGCCCTCTGGGTCATGGTGGACCGGGGCACCAGTAACCCGGAGTGGCAGGCGGCGGTGTTCACCGCTGCCGCTGTGATCATTCTCCAGGGAACTGCCTTGGGGATCGCCGCCCTGTGCCGCAGGGTCGTTACCCCGACCTCTCTGGGGACAGCCCTCTGTTTTGGCGCGCTGACAGTGCTGCTGGGGGTGTTCCTCTTTACCGACGGGATCGACGGCCAGGTGATCGAGGGGTACCTCCGTGCCAGCGGCCTGCCCGCTGCGTCGGATGCCGCGGCATCCGACGGCCCCTATTCCGTAAAGACGGTTGACTACGGCACCGAGGGGGGCCTTCCCTCCGGTACGGTGAACCTGACCCGCTATATGAGCCGGGAGTCTCTGGATGGCTTGAGCGACCTCCAGGTGGACCTCTATGTGGACTACGATTTGAACGCCGTGCCCCTGGTGGGCCGCATCTGGTATCCGGAGGGCGGGGAGAACTGCCCGGTGCTGTTCATCGCCCACGGGAACCATGTGGTGACGGTGGACTCCTATCTGGGATACGAGTATCTGGGCGAATATCTGGCCAGCTGGGGGTATGTGGTGGTGAGTGTTGACCACAATGCCTGCAATATGCTCTCCGGGGAGAACGACGGCCGTGCGGTGCTGCTCCTGGAGCATATCGGCCAGGTGCTTGCTTACAACGAAAGGGAACTGGCGGGACTCATGGACCCGGAGCGGATCGCCCTGGCCGGACACAGCCGGGGCGGGGAGACGGTGGCCACAGCAGCCCTCTTCAACCACTATGACCGCTACCCGGAGAACGGCACCATCCGCTTTGACTACCACTACAACATCCGCTCCCTCATTGCCATCGCCCCAACGGAGGGCCAGTATGAGCCGGGGGACCACAGTGTGGAGCTGACAGACATCAACTATCTGCTCCTCTATGGCTCCAACGATCAGGATGTGACCAATTTCCAGGGCATGAACCAGTATGAGAACATCCACTTTTCCGGGGAAGGGGACTACATCAAATCGGCCCTGTGGATCGCGGGAGCCAACCACGGCCAGTTCAACAGCCTCTGGCAGGACGAGGACCAGCTGGCCCCGGCCGGATGGATGCTGAACACTGGGGATTTCCTCTCCATGGAGGAGCAGCAGGCCATTGCCAAGCGGATGATCCGGGCCTTTTTGGATGTGACGCTCCGGGAGGACGGCAGCCAGCTGCCCTTTTTGACAGATTGGCGCTCCTGTGCCGAGGAACTCCCCGCCACGGTGTACAGCCAGTGCTATGAGACATCCGCCTTTCAGGTGCTGGCCAACTTTGAGGAGGACAGCAACATGGAGACCGGCTCCGGGGCGGGGGTGTCTCTCCAGGCGGAGCATGTGAGCCTCTGGACGGAGGAGCTGGCGACCTACCACGACGGCGGGGAGCTGGACAACTATGCTGTGCGCCTGCGCAGCTACGGCGACACGGGTACCTACACGATGACGCTGCCGGAGATGGATCTGACGGACCTGGCCATCCAGTTCGATATCTCAGACTATGACAGCGACAGCGTGGAGCGGGGGCAGTACAGCCTGCTCGATTGTACCGTGGAGGTGACGGACGCCGCAGGGAACACCTCTCAAGCCAGCCTCTCGGACTTTGCCGCCGTCTATCCGCCCTTCCCGGTGCGCCTGAGCAAGCTGGATTACCTGTTCGGCGAGGAGCGGTTCCAGTACAATTTCTCCACGGTCCGCATCCCGGCTGAGGCGTTTGCGGGGGAGGCCGACCTGGGCACGGTGGTGCAGATCAGATTCCGGCTGGACGGGCCCAGCCATGTCCGCCTGGACAACATCGGCTTGGCCGGCCAGATAGCGGAAAATCCATCGGATTGATGTAAAGATAAATTACATTACACAGACGAAAAAAGAAGGAGCGAGACATTTATGCACAAGCAATACGGACTGAACGAACTGCGGGAGATGTTCCTGAAATTCTTTGAGAGCAAGGGCCACCTGCGCCTGCCCAGCTTTTCCCTGATCCCCCAGAATGATGCCTCCCTGCTGCTCATCAACTCCGGTATGGCCCCCATGAAACCTTACTTCACCGGTGAACAGGAGCCGCCCCGCCACCGGGTCACCACCTGCCAGAAGTGCATCCGCACCGGCGATATTGAGAACATCGGCAAAACAGCCCGTCACGGCACCTACTTTGAGATGCTGGGCAATTTCTCCTTTGGGGACTACTTCAAGCGGGAGGCGATTCACTGGGCCTGGGAGTTTTTGACTAGCCCCGAGTGGGTGGGGCTGGAGCCGGACCGGCTGTACCCCTCGGTGTTCGCCGGGAATGAGACCACCCCTGCCGACGACGAGGCCTTTGCCATCTGGCGGGATGAGATCGGCATCTCTCCGGAGCGCATCTTCAAGTTCGGCAAGGAAGACAACTTCTGGGAGCACGGCTCCGGTCCCTGCGGCCCCTGCTCCGAGATCTATTACGACCGGGGGCCTGAGTGGGGCTGCGGCAAGCCCACCTGCACCGTTGGCTGCGACTGCGACCGGTATATCGAGGTGTGGAACATCGTCTTCTCCCAGTTTGACAACGACGGGGAGAACCATTACACCGAACTCAAGCAGAAGAACATCGACACGGGCATGGGCCTGGAGCGCCTGGCCTGCGTCAGCCAGAACGTGGCCAGCCTTTTTGACGTGGACACGGTGATGAACATCACCAACAAGGTCAGCGAGATCACCGGCGCCAAGTACGAACAGAGCGACAAGATCGACGTGTCCCTCCGGGTCATCACCGACCATATTCGTTCGGCCACCTTCATGATCTGTGACGGCGTCCTCCCCTCCAACGAGGGCCGGGGCTACGTCCTGCGCCGCCTCCTGCGCCGGGCCGCCCGCCACGGCAAGCTCCTGGGGGTGGACCGCCCCTTCCTCTATGAGGTCTGCGACACCGTGATTCGTGAGAACGAGGGGCACTACCCGGAGCTGCGGGAGCGCCAGGACTATATCACCAAGGTCATCCGGGTGGAGGAGGAAAATTTTGCCAAGACCATTGACGGCGGCCTGAAAATCTTCAATGATATGCTTGCCGGTCACAAGGAAAAGGGAGAGCAGACCTTCTCCGGCGCCGATGCCTTCAAGCTCTATGATACCTACGGCTTCCCCATCGACCTGACCACTGAGATGGTGGCTGAGCAGGGGATGTGCGTGGATGAAAAGGCGTTCCACCAGCTGATGGAGGAGCAGCGCGTGCGGGCCCGGAAGGCCCGGGAGGCCCTGGGTGATCTGGGCTGGGCCGGCGTGGAGTTCGGCAAGGACGTGCCGGAGACGGAGTTTGTGGGTTACGAGCATATGACCTTCCCCGGGGCCAAGGTGGTTGCCCTTGTGGTGGAGAACGAGCAGGCCGAGGAACTGATGCCCGGGGTGGATGCCATCGTTGTGCTGGATAAGACGCCCTTCTACGCGGAGATGGGCGGTCAGGTGGCCGACCACGGGGACATTGTTATCGCCGGCGAGCACGCTGCCCGGTTCCACGTCACTGATGTGCAGAAGAACAAGGGCGGAAAGTATATGCACTACGGTAAAATGGTGGAGGGTACCCTGAAACTGGGGGACACTGTCCGGGCGCAGATTGACGGGGAGCGCCGCCGGGCCATCATGCGGGCCCACTCTGCTACTCACCTGCTGGATGCCGCCCTGCGTTCTGTCCTGGGGGATCACGTCCATCAGGCCGGTTCCCTGGTGGAGCCGGATCGGCTGCGCTTTGACTTTACTCACTTTGCTGCCCTGAGTCCGGAAGAACTCTCCCGGGTGAGCCACTTGGTCAACCAGGCGATCTTGGAGGGATACAACGTTCATACCGATGTTTTGCCCATTGAGGAGGCCAAGCAGCGGGGAGCGATTGCTCTGTTTGGTGAGAAGTACGGCGACAAAGTCCGGGTGGTGGATATGGGCGAGGGCTACTCCGTGGAATTCTGCGGCGGCACCCATGTCGACAACACGGCCAAGGTCGGGGTTTTCCATATTGACAGCGAGTTCTCGGTGGCCTCCGGCGGGCGCCGCATCGAGGCTACCACGGGCGAGAAGTCCCTGGAGGTGATGGACCGCAACCAGGAGATGCTCTTCGAGGCGGCGGCAGCATTGAAAACAAAGCCGGGTGAGCTGCGGGAGAAGGCAGAAAGCGTTATGGGCGAGATCCGGCAGCTCCATCAGACGGTTGAGAAGCTGAAGGCCAGGGAGTTCCTGAGCCAGGCCGACCAGTTCCTGCTGTCGGCCAAGGATGTGAAGGGGCTGAAGGTGGTCACCATGAGTCTGAAGGACATCTCCGCTGACGATATGCGGAAGATGGGGGACTTCCTTCGGGATAAGGAGCCCTGTGTGGCGGCCCTGCTGGCGGCAGTCAATGGGGAGAAGATCACCTTCCTTGCCACCTGCGGGAAAGAGGCGGTGGCCCGGGGCGTGAAGGCCGGGGAGATCATCAAGACCATCGCACCAATCTGCGGCGGCAAGGGCGGCGGCAAGCCGGACAGCGCCATGGGCGGCGGCAGCGACCTTTTGAAGCTGGATGACGCCTTGGCTGCGGTGGATGATTTTGTGGCAAGCAAGGCGCAGTAAGCGGACCAATAGAAATTTGCGGCGGGTTCTCCCGCCGGGAAAGGAAGATATGCAATATGTCCGATTGTCTGTTTTGCAAGATCATTGCCGGTGAGATCCCCAGCAATAAGGTGTATGAGGATGATTTGTGCTATGCATTTTATGACATCGATCCTCAGGCACCCACTCATTTCCTGGTGATCCCCAAGGCACATATCCAATCTGTCTCCGCCGTGACGGAGGAGAATGCCCCGGTTGTGGGCCATATCTTCGCTGTCATTGCCAAACTGGCCGGGGAGTTGGGACTGGAGAGTTACCGGGTGGTGTCCAATATCGGTGCCCAGGCGGGGCAGAGCGTGTTCCACTTGCACTTCCATGTGCTGTCCGGGCGGGATATGACCTGGCCTCCGGGCTGATTTACAGAACTCTGCGGGATGCCGCCGCGGATGCGGTGTGCAAGCATTCCTGGGAGGAGAGCCGTGCTGCAGGCGGAATTCATTGCCGGCGAGAAATTCAAATGCGGAGAGGGCCATTGGGCTGCGGTCCAATGGAAAGACCCGGGCGGGGCAATGCCCCTTGAGCCCGCTTGACTCTGTTTCCGCCTGTTCAGCAAAAACTCCGGCCGCTTCCCCGGCGAGCCTCCGACTGTTTGCCGGGGAAGCGGGGGCGGAGATCTAAAGCCGCGGCCCCGCTGGGGGCCGGGCTGAAAAAGTTGACAGCGTCCGGGCCGTCTTTTGGATGGCCCGGTTTTTTCGCTTGATAAAATGCGGTGAACCGGAAATCATTTACCATTTATTCACACCTTTTCCGTTGACGCGGCTGCGGGTTTTGTTATATAATATCTTGAATTTCTATGCAGATACTAGGAGGGACAGCCATGTGGATTGCGGACGGATGGCAGGATTATGAACTGCTGGACTGCGGCGGCGGTGAAAAACTGGAGCGGTGGGACAGCAGAATTCTGGTGCGTCCGGACCCGCAGGCCATCTGGGACACACCACGCCGCCATCCCGGCTGGCAGCACCCGGACGGGCGGTATTTCCGTTCCAGCAGCGGCGGCGGTCACTGGGAGAAGGGAAAACTGCCGGAGAAGTGGCAGGTGCGTTACCGGGACCTTACCTTCCAGGTTAAGCCTATGAATTTCAAGCACACAGGACTTTTTCCCGAGCAGGCGGTCAACTGGGACTTTGCTGCAGAGAAAATCAAACAGGCCGGACGGCCTATCAATGTGCTGAACCTCTTTGCCTACACCGGTGCGGCCAGCGTGGCCTGCGCGGCGGCGGGAGCCAGCGTATGCCATGTGGACGCGGCCAAGGGAATGGTAGCCTGGGCACGGGAAAACGCGAAGATTTCCGGCCTGGAAAACGCTCCCATCCGCTGGATCGTGGATGACTGCGCAAAATTTGTGGAGCGGGAGATCCGGCGGGGCCGCACCTATGACGCGATTGTCATGGATCCGCCCAGCTATGGACGGGGGCCCACCGGCGAGGTATGGAAACTGGAGAACAGCCTCTATCCCTTTGTGGAGCTGTGCAGCCGGGTCCTGTCGGACAGGCCTCTCTTTGTCATCATCAACTCCTATACCACAGGCCTTGCCCCCAGCGTTCTGACCTACATCCTGGAGACAGTGGTCACCAGCCGCTTCGGCGGCCACACGGAGAGCCAGGAGATTGGCCTGCCGGTGACGGAGACGGGGCTGGCGCTTCCCTGCGGCGCTACCGGGCGCTGGATGGGGGAGTAAAGGAGGAAATATGATCGTGCCGCTGCGTCAATGGGTAGGATGGAGTGACCTGCCGCTCTGGCAGCAATTCTTTCGGCGCGGGGCAAATGTCCTGGTGCAGATGCTGCCGGGAATGGCTGTTGCGCTGGTCCTGTTTTTGCTCCTGCTCCCCTGGAGGAAAACCCACTTTCGGAAGAAGGGACTGGTCAGCGGCAGGGCGCGGGAAATTGGGCTGGCGCTGTTCTGGGTCTACTGCGGTGGGCTGGCGGCGCTGCTGCTGATGCCGGATTGGTATGATTTTGAGTGGATCCTCTTTTATCCGACCGTTCAAGTCCCCTTTTTCCGCCTCGGCTCTGTCAATCTGGTGCCCTTTCAAACCTGGGACGATCCACTCGTTTTCCTGGGGAACCTGCTGGTGCTGATCCCCTTCGGCTTATTTGCCGCCCTGTTGTGGCGGGGGAGCACCTGGAGGCGGGCACTGGTTCTGGGCCTTGTTGTCAGCCTCTTTGTGGAGTGCTGGCAGCTCCTGGTGGGCCGGGCCTTTGATATCGACGATCTGCTTTTGAATACCATCGGCGCTATGCTGGGCTATGGCCTGTGGCGCCTGCTGCGCCTGATTTTCCCAAGAGGGATGCAACGCTTTCACTGCCGCCAGGCGGTATTTCAATAGAATCGAGGTCCATTATGGCCCATATTATTGAGACAAAAGAACTGACCTACGCCTACCCGCGGGAGGAGGGGGAACCCCTTCGCTACGCGCTGGATGGCGTGGATCTGACGATTGACGCAGGCAGCTTCGTGGTGGTGCTGGGTCACAACGGCTCCGGCAAGTCCACCCTGGCCAAGCACTTCAACGCGGTACTGCTGCCCATGGGCGGCCAGGTGCTGGTGGAGGGCATGGACACTGCCGACGAGGATCTCCTTCTGGAGGTCCGCCGCCGGGTGGGCATGGTGTTCCAGAATCCGGATAACCAGATCGTGGCCAATGTGGTGGAGGAGGATGTGGCCTTCGGGCCGGAGAATATGGGCGTCCCCTCCCAGGAGATTCAGGAGCGGGTGGACAGCGCCCTCCGCACCGTGGGGATGGAGGCCTTTGCTCTCCACGCCCCCCATATGCTCTCTGGCGGCCAGAAGCAGCGGGTAGCCATTGCCGGGATCCTGGCCATGGAACCCAAGTGCATCGTTCTGGATGAGGCCACCGCCATGCTGGACCCCTCGGGCCGGCGGGAGGTGCTGGATACCGTCAGCCGCTTAAACCGGGAGAAGGGGATCACCATTATCCTCATTACCCACCACATGGACGAGGCGGCTTATGCCGACCGCGTTTTGATACTCAACGACGGGCATATCGCTTTGGACGGCACTCCCAGAGAGATCCTTTCTCAGGAGGAGAAGCTTCGATCTTTCGGCCTGGCGGCACCCCACACGGTGGAACTGCTGAATCTGTTGAAAAAAGATGGCTGGGATGTTCCGCTGGATGCCATCGGTGTCACAGAGTGTGCCGACGCTATTTGCCGCGCCTTGGAGCGGGGTTGAATCTCGTTCCCTGATTTTGTAGAAACACGAGGATTTTTTGGATTTGGAACCGATTATTCGTGTGGAAAACCTAGTCCATACCTACGGGGAGGGGACCCCCTTCTGCCGCAGCGCTGTGGACGGCATCAGCCTGGACATCTATCCCGGGGAGTTCCTTGGAGTCATCGGCCATACCGGCTCCGGGAAATCTACCCTGATCCAGCACCTCAATGGCCTGCTGAAGCCGACGGCAGGGCGGGTCCTGTTCCATGGAAAGGATATCTGGGAGGATACCAAGAAGATCCGGGAGGTCCGCTTCCGGGTGGGATTGGTGTTCCAGTACCCGGAGTACCAGCTCTTTGAGGAGACGGTGCGCAAGGATATCTCCTTCGGCCCGAAGAACATGGGCCTTTCAGAGGAGGAGATTGCCCGCCGGGTGGAGCGGGCGGCAGCCTTTGCCGGACTTGCTCCGGAACTGCTGGATCAGTCGCCCTTTGAGCTCTCCGGCGGTCAGAAGCGCCGGGTGGCCATCGCGGGAGTCATCGCCATGGAACCGGAGGTGCTTGTCTTGGACGAGCCGTCCGCCGGGCTGGACCCTGCCGGGCGGGACGGCCTGCTGGCGAACATCCGGGACTACCACCGCGCCACCGGAAGCACCGTGGTGCTGGTGAGCCACAGCATGGACGAGATTGCCGAGAACGTGGACCGCATCGCCGTACTGTCTGATGCCGGCGTGGTGATGTCCGGCACGCCCCAGGAGGTGTTCAGCCGGAGCGAGGAGCTGGAGGCGGTGGGCCTTACTGTGCCCCAGGTGACCAAAGTGGCCATGGAGCTGCGCCGCCGGGGCGTGATGGTGGATGCTGCTGTCTACACGGTGTCGGACCTGTACCACGCCCTGACCGCCCTTGGAAAGGGGGGAGCAGGATGCTGAAAGATATCACCCTGGGCCAATATTTCCCGGGGAATTCCGTGGTCCACAGGCTGGATCCCCGGACCAAGCTGCTGATGGTAGTGGCGTACATCGCCGCCTTGTTCCTGGCAAAGTGGTTTGTGTCCTATGCGGTGATGCTCGCCGTGCTGGCTGCATGTGTGAGCATTTCCAGGGTCCCTCCAAAATCCCTGGTGCGGGGCCTCAAGCCGGTACTGTTCATCATCGCGTTTACCGCCGTGTTGAACCTGTTCTATACCCCGGGACGGGAGATCTGGCGCTGGTGGATTTTCAAGATTACCTGGGAGGGCATGGAGACGGCGTTTTTCATGATGCTGCGCATCACCATGCTCATCATGGGAACGTTCCTGCTGACCTACACGACCAGTCCTATCCGTCTGACAGATGGGCTGGAGAGTCTGCTGGGACCGCTGAAGAAGGTCCATGTCCCCGTCCATGAGCTGTCCATGATGATGTCCATTGCCCTGCGTTTTATTCCGACCCTGATCGAGGAGACGGACAAGATCATGTCCGCCCAAAAGGCCCGCGGCGCAGACTTTGAGACGGGAAATCTGCTCCAGCGGGCCAAGGCCATGATCCCCCTGCTGGTGCCCCTGTTCATCTCGGCCTTCCGCCGGGCAGACGAGCTGGCGGTGGCTATGGAGTGCCGCTGCTACCACGGCGGAGAGGGGCGGACCAAGCTCCATCCTCTCCGCTACCAGCGCAGGGACTATGTTACCCTCCTCCTGGGGGCGGCAGTGCTGGGAACGGTCATTGCCCTGCGGAACTTCGGACTGTAATATGGAAAATTACACCGGAAGAAGGCGAAAAAAGGGAAGACAGGTGATTTGGATTGCTGCCGCTTCCGTTGCTGCGGCAGTGCTGCTGGTTGTTGCCTGTGACAGCCGCCTGGTGCTGCGGACATATACGGTGGAAACAGAGAAGCTCTCCGGCCCGGTACGCCTGGTGGTGCTGACGGATCTCCACAGCTGCCGCTATGGAGAAGATCAACAGGATCTGCTGGGGCTGGTGGCGGGCCTCTCTCCGCAGCCGGATGCAGTGCTGTTGGCTGGGGATATCGTAGACGATGAGCTGCCTGAGGAAAATGCCTGGACCACTATTGCCGGACTGGCTGAGGCATACCCCTGTTTCTATGTAACTGGAAACCACGAATGGAGAGGCGGCGAGGCGGAGCGCATCTGTGTTGCCATGGAGGATTATGGGGTCACAGTCCTAAGGGGAGAAACGGTTGACCTTGCCGCCGCCAGCCAGACGATCCGGATTTGCGGAATTGACGATCCGGACGCCGGTGCGGAGGAGCAGCTGGCGCAGGTGGGGGAGCAGGTGGAGGCGGAGACCTTCTCCGTGCTGCTGGCCCACCGGCCCGAGCGGATTGAGGAGTACCTCCGGTACCCCTTTGATTTGATTGTATCCGGCCACGCCCACGGCGGGCAGTGGCGCATCCCCGGTCTTCTCAATGGGCTGTTCGCTCCAAACCAGGGGCTGTTCCCACAATATGCCGGCGGGCAGTATAGCTTTGAAAACGCCACGCTGATTGTCAGCCGGGGACTGGCCCGGGAGAGCACCAGAATTCCAAGGATCTTCAACCGTCCGGAGGTGGTGGTTGTCGATCTTGCGCCGGAGTAAGGAGAAAAGACCTGATATGCGCAATATCGCCCTGAAACTGATGTATAACGGCACCGCCTACCACGGATGGCAGGTCCAGAAGGATTTGCCCACCGTGGCGGAGACGCTGGAACGGGGGCTGTCCATCATCTGCTGTGAGCCGGTGAAGGTGGTGGGCTGCGGCCGTACCGACGCAGGCGTCCACGCCGAGCACTATATTGCCAACTTTCATACCAGTTCCACCATTCCCTGCGACCGGCTGCCGTTAGCGGTGAACACCCGGCTGCCGGAGGACATTGTGGTCCGGGAGGCATTTGATGTCTCGGAGGAGTTCAATGCTATCGGCTCCTGTCTGAAAAAGGAATACACCTACCGAATCTTCAACTCCCGCATCCGCAATCCCTTTTATGTGAACCGGGCGTATTTTTACCCCAAGCGTTTGGATGAGACAGTCATGGACCGGGCAGCCCGTGCCTTTGAGGGGACCCACGATTTTCGGGCGGTGCGCTCAGTGGGAACGGAGACGAAGACCACGGTGCGGACGATTTATTACTGCTATGTCACCCGGAACGGAGACCTGCTGGAATTGAAGGTCTGCGCCAATGGGTTTCTGTATAATATGGTACGAGCCATTACCGGAACGGTACTCTATGCGGCGGAAGGAAAGCTGACGCCGGAGGACATTCCCCGGATCCTGGATGCGGGGAACCGGACCTTGGCGGGTCCTACGGTGCCGCCGGGCGGCCTGTACCTGACCAAACTATGGTATGAGGATGAGCGGCTCAATGGCTGATAATAACAGAAACGAACAACAGGATCTGGAGCAGGCCCGGCAGCCTCAGGAGGAGCAGGAGCCAAAAAAGACGCCCGGAAGGGGCGGAACCTTTTTGCGCCGGCTGGGTACGCTGCTGGTTACACTGCTGATCGTGCTGGGCATTCTGGCGGTGAGCATGATGGGAGACGGAAATATCCTGGATCGGGTACGCCGCTGGATCAACTACGGCGCCGCAGCAGCAGAGGATGCCTATCTCTTCGCCGCCGACCCCATCAACCAGTATGGGCAGGTCGGAGAATATCTGGTGGTGCTGACGCAGAACTACATCCAGTTCCTGGAGGACAGCGGTACAGCATATCAGGTGGTGGAGGAACTGGCACTGTCCCAGCCGGTGTTGGATACCGGCGGCGGCCTGGCAGTGGCCTATGACGCAGGGGGGCAGAAGCTGTTCCTTGTCTCCCCGGAGGGGACGCAGCTGTCACTCTCCCTCTCAGAGGGGGATGGCTACATCTCAGCGCGGCTCAACAGCAGCGGCTGGCTGGCGGTATGTGCAGAAAAGAGCGGATACAAAGGTGCTGTTACGGTGTACAATGGGGAGCAGGAACTGATTTATGAGGTGGACCTCTCCTCACAGTTTGTGGTGGATGCTGTGGTAACGGAAGACTGCCGGTTTGCCCTCCTGATGACCTATGGGGAAGAGAACGGCGCGTTCTGCACAAACTTGGTGTGGTATGATCTGTCGGCAGAGGAGCCGGTCGCCTCGGTATCACTGCCCAATCACGTGGGATTTGACATGGGAAAGATTGGGGAGTGCTATGGATCCATCTCCAGCCAAGCAGTTGCCTTTGTGGGGAAGGATGGAAGCACCAGCGGCGGCTATGTCTTTGGCGGACAGTATTTGCAGGATTATGCATTCGGCGATGACTTTATCGCCCTGTTCCTCACCCGCTATCAGTCCGGCAGCGTGGGAACCGTGTTGACGCTGGACAGCCAGGGAAATGTTTTGGGGGTCCTGGATGTCAGCGACGAGATCCTGGATATCGATGCGGCGGGGGATCATCTGGCGGTGCTCCAGAGCAATACGCTGGTACTCTATACCAGCGACCTGACCGAGTACAGCCGCCTGTCGGACACCAGCTATGCCAGCCATGTTCTCATGGCGGAGGATGGGTCGGCGCTGGTGATTGGCGGCAGCAGCGCCTGGCGATATCTGCCCTGACGGCAGAAGGAATGCCGACAATTCCAAAGAAAGGTGGTAGCGCATGCTCCAATCTTCTGTTATACTGGATATAGCGATTGTGGTGATTTTTGCCCTGTCGGTGTGGATCGGCGGGAAAAAGGGACTGTTCCGCAGCCTTGCGGAGCTGGTGGTTTATCTGCTGGGATTGATCGGCGCCTCTCTTGCTGCCGGCGCTCTGACGGATCGGGTGGTGGAGCTGCTGCGGCCGGTGCTGGAGAGTAAAGTCAGCGAGGCAATCAGCGACTATATCACCGGCGCCCTTGCTGATGTGCCCTTCGGCGGGGCGATTGCCGGACTGGAGGGGATTGGCGATCTGGCGGGAGATGCAGCACAGGAGGCCGTCGACCTGCTGGTGGAGACACTGCTGTACAATCTGGCCTATGTGCTGGTGTTTTTGGCGGTATTCCTGGTATTCGTGCTGGTGCTGCGGATTGTTATCAATCTGGGGGATCTACTCCTGCGGCTGCCGGTGCTTCACGAGATGAATACCTTGGGCGGCATTTTGATTGGCGCGCTCAAAGGTGTGCTGATTGTCTGCCTGATTTTGTGGCTGGACAGCAAGGCGGGAGTGCTGTTGTCCCCCGGTGCTGTCCAGGGATCGTATATCGCCCCATTTTTGTTAAAAATTTTGCCCGCCTGAGGCATAAGCCCCGGGCGGACGTAACCCTTGGAGGTCAAGTATGCAACCGACTTTGTGTTCCAGATGTAAAAAAAATGTGGCTGTGGTGTTTATTGCGAAGATGGAGAATGGAAAAATGGTTCACGAGGGCCTGTGCCTGAAGTGTGCCAAGGATTTGGGGCTGCCCCAGGTCAATGAGATGATGAACAAGATGGGCATCACCGACGACGACCTGGACAATCTCTCCCAGGAGATGATGCAGGCCTTCGGCGGAGCCGAGAGTATGGAGGGGCTTATGAATCCGGAGGAATCCGGGGATGGCGAAGAAGACGAGGAGGGAAAGACGGCGACCTTCCCCTTCTTAAACCGCCTGTTCAACAATGACAGCGCCCCTGCCCCCGGCGGTGCCGGCGAGTCCAGCCGCAGCCGGGAGAAGGAGCGCAAAGGGGAGAAGGCGCCCAAGCACAAGTTCCTGGACAACTACTGCATCAACCTCACCGACCGGGCCCGGCAGGGCAAGCTGGACACCGTTGTGGGCCGGGAGCAGGAGATTGAGCGTGTGGTGCAGATTCTCAACCGCCGGCAGAAAAACAACCCCTGCCTGATCGGTGAGCCGGGCGTGGGCAAGACGGCCATTGCCGAAGGACTGGCAGAGCGCATCGCCGCCGGAGAGGTCCCCTTCAAACTCCGGGACAAGGAGGTCTATCTTCTGGACCTGACGGCCCTGGTAGCGGGGACCCAGTTCCGCGGTCAGTTTGAGAGCCGCATGAAGGGGCTGATTGAGGAGATCCGCAAATGCGGCAATGTGATCCTGGTTATCGACGAGATCCATAATATCGTGGGCGCAGGGGACGCTGAGGGCAGCATGAACGCAGCCAATATTTTGAAGCCTGCGCTCTCCCGCGGGGAGATTCAGGTCATCGGTGCCACGACCTTTAATGAGTATCGCAAGCATATCGAAAAGGATGCGGCTCTGGAGCGGCGTTTCCAGCCGGTGACGGTGGCGGAGCCCAATATGGCTGATACCCTGAAGATTTTGAAGGGAATTGCCCATTACTATGAGTCCTACCACGGGGTGAAGATCTCCGATGGGATCCTCCGTCAGGCGGTGCTTCTCAGCGAGCGGTATATTACGGACCGTTACCTTCCGGACAAGGCGATCGACCTGATTGATGAGGCTTGTTCGGACTTGAACCTGAAAGACCCCAGCATTTCCCGGCGCATGGAAATCGAGCGGGAACTGGCAGACTACTACAAAGAGAAGGACATGATCGAAAACCAGACCGAGGGAGAGCCCGATTTCGAGCGTCTGGCGGAGATCAAGGTCAAGGAAATCCAGCTGCAGAAGGAACTGGATGCCATCAAGGCAACGGGAGCCCCGGAGCTTACCATGGACAACCTGGCACGGGTTATTGAACTGTGGACCAAGATTCCGGCCAGCAAGATCCGGGAGGATGAGTTTAAGCGTCTGAGTGAGCTGGAGGATCGGCTGAAAAAGAAAATTGTGGGCCAGAATGAGGCCATTGCCGCTGTGGCGGCGGCCATCCGGCGCAACCGGGTCGGCATCAGCCCCAAGCATAAGCCGGTGAGCTTTATCTTTGTGGGAAGCACCGGCGTTGGCAAGACAGAACTGGTGAAGCAGTTGGCCGACGATTTGTTCGATTCCCCGGACAGCCTGATCCGTCTGGATATGTCGGAATTTATGGAGAAGCATTCCGTCTCCCGGATCATCGGTTCGCCTCCGGGCTATGTGGGCTATGACGAGGCCGGCCAGCTCACTGAGAAGATTCGCCGCAAACCCTACAGCGTGATCCTTTTTGACGAGATCGAGAAGGCACACCCGGATGTGCTCAATGTGCTGCTCCAGATCCTGGACGACGGCCAGATTACGGATGCCCACGGCCGCCGGGTGAACTTCGAAAACACGGTGATCGTCATGACCTCCAATGCCGGAAGCGACAGCAAGGTGGGGAGTCTGGGCTTTAACAAGAGCGTCAATGAGCAGGATAAGGAGCGGGCGATGAAAGCCCTGCAGCAGTTCCTGCGGCCGGAGTTTATTAACCGCGTAGATGAGATCATCTGCTTCAACAAACTCTCGCAGGAGAATTTCCAGGCTATCGCCCGCATCATGCTGGATGAGCTGCAGGATTCCCTCCGGGAGAAGGGCCTGTCCTTCACTTATGACGAGCCTCTGGTGGATTATCTGGTAAAAAAATCCTACTCTGTGACCTACGGGGCGCGGAACCTGCGCCGCCTGATCCAAAAAGAGGTGGAGGATGAGTTGGCCACCCGGATTATTGACAGCTACGATCACCCCATCACGCAGATCAAGGCCACGGCTGAGGGGGATAAAGTGGTGCTCTATACGCTGTAAAGGCTTTTGTGTTTACCGGTATTTGCCGGAGAAGGGAGAGAGGGCATGCTGTTTCGAAAGGATATGGATCCCTGCTGCGCTTATTGCAAAAAGGGAGAGGTTATCAGCGAGACGGAGGTCATCTGCCGCAAGCGGGGGATTGTCCCCATTTCGGGGCATTGTGCCGCATTCCGGTATGACCCCATGAAGCGGTGCCCGCCCCGCCCAGTGAAACTGGATACCGGCAAGCTCAAGGAGGAGGATTTCCGCCTTTGAGGGCAGCAGAAAGCGCCCCGGCACAGCTCGAGCTGTGCCGGGGCGCTTTTTTTCCGGTGGGGTCACTCCAGATCCTGGGCGTTCATCCGGTCCATCTCCCGGCGGCGGCGGAAGCGCTGCCGGCAGGCGAAGTAGATGGCCAGCAGCACCAGGGTGGGGATGTTGTAGAGCAGAAAGACCATGAAGAACGTGGCGGCAATTTCCCAGCCGCTGGAATCGAACAAAATGACAACATTGAGCATTACGATAAGGGAATATAGGAAACTCAGCCCCGGCAGCACCAGCCCGGGCCACGGGCTCTCCCGCCGGGAGAGGAAGACCTGCAAGATGATACAGCCTATCAAAAGAACCATCAAAAATGTCAGTACAATGATGGTGCGTAACGAGAACGACATGAGAAATCCTCCTTTTATGGATTCTGGATATGTTTTGCGGCCATGCGCTGCTACTCCTGATTTTTCTCCTGCTCCCGGATCTTCCGGCGCTGTTCCTCCAATTCCTTCTCCTGGCGGAACTTCTCCCGGCTGCCCCAGTAGATGGCCAGCAAAATATAGGTGGGGATATTCCACAGCAGCAGGGAGCCGAGGAGGAATGTCCAGTCCGGGGGCGGCCCTGGCCGCTGGGCATAGGTGGTCCACAGACCGAGGCAGACCGCCAGGAACACCAGCAGCGGCAGACCCAGCCCCGGCCAGGGGCTTTTCTGCTTGGAGAGCTGAATCTGCCCCAGAACGACGGCGGCAAACAGCAGGAGATAGACAATCATGTGGCGCCCTCCCTTTCCCGTTTTTTATAGGCGTTGATCAATATTTTCGCCGTGTCAAAGTCCAGCTTTTCATTCACCGCCAGCCGCTTTACCAGGGCCACAAAGGGATCCTCCGCCCCGGCCTCGCTGAGCCGGATCTTCTGGATCAGCCGGTCCAGCCGCAGCCGCACAGTGGGATAGGTAACCCCATACTGCCCGGCGATCTCCTTCAGGGAGCCGGAGGCCAGAATGAACTTCTTGATAAAAACCACGTCCTCATCCTCCAGATCTGCCATCCAGCTGGGTACGATCTCGATGGACACAGGCGATCACCTCTCGTTTGCTTTAATAAAATTGAATATAAACTATAATAAAATAAAAGTCAATAATAAAATAGAAAGAGATAAAACTTCTTTCTATGGGAAGAACAGGGTGCTGCTGACGCTGCGCGGCGTTTTTGCCGGCGTGTTCCGCCGGGTGTGTTTTCCCCGAAAGGACCTGACCGTCTTTGTCAATCCCCTCCATAGCTGCATAGATTGGTACAGAAAACCGATTGGAGGGCAAATATGGTAACGAATTTTTTCCTGGGCGCTAACAGCAGCGCCGGATTCCGAAGCCTCTATCAGGAGTTCATCGACCCGGAGCGGAATTTTGACATCCTTGTCCTGAAAGGCGGACCCGGCGTAGGGAAGTCGTCTTTCATGAAGTACATCGGCAGCCGGGCAGAGGAGGCCGGGGAGGACGTGGAATACATCTGGTGCTCCGGGGACCCGGATTCCCTGGATGCGGTGCGCCTGCCCCGGGTTGGGGTAATTGCAGTGGACGGTACGTCGCCCCATGTGGTGGAACCCCAATATCCTGCTGCGGTAGACCGCTATGTCAACCTGGGACAGTTCTACTGCGTGGAAGACTGCAAGCAGCGGCGGGAGGATCTGATCCGTCATACAGCAGACTATAAAACGGCCTACGTCCGGGCCTACCGGGCGCTGCAGGCAGCAGGGGAGGTGGAGGATACCCTGCGGGATGTCCTGACAGTGGGTTGCGACCGGGAAAAGCTCTCCCGCCGCACTGCCGGCATCATCGCCCGGGAAATCGGCCGCCAGGGCAGCGGTGCCGGGAAGACAGACCGCCGCTACCTGGGGGGGCCTACCCACAAGGGATTGGTTTGGAGATTTGACACGGTGGACACCATGGCGGGGCGGGTTTACGAGCTGCTGGACAGCGGCGGCATCGGCCACCACCTGATGGCGGCTGTGCAGGGTGCCGCCGAAAAGCGGAACTACGACACGATCCTCTGCATGGATCCGGATCGGCCGGAGCGGATCCAGCACTTGATCCTGCCGGAATTGAGCCTGGCCTTTGTGACTTCCGGGCCGGGAATGGAGTATCCCGGTACACCCTACCGCCGGATCCATCTGGACGCATTGCTGGATCAGAAACGATGCAGGCAGAACAAAGCCCGCTGCCGTTTCTACCGCCGGATGCACGGCCTGCTGCTGGAGGAGGGAATGGAAGGCCTCCGTGCAGCCAAGGCATCCCACGACCGGCTGGAGGCTGTTTACAACGACACAGTGGATTTTGGCGGCGTATACGCCATGGCAGAGCGGGAATGGAACCGCATCGAACGCTGGCTGTGATACAGGCTACCGGTTGACAAATCCTGACCAGATGGTACAATCGCGGTAGAACGCGTAATCAGGCCCCGCCCTGTGGGGCCGGGAGGATTGTATGTACGATCTGCTCATTAAGAACTGCTGCATTATAGATGGTAGCGGGGAAGATCCCTTTGCGGGGGATGTAGCGGTTCGGAAAGGAAAAATTGCAGCCGTTGGGGAAAATCTGAGTGGGGCGGAGCGGACTATTGATGCTGCCGGACGGGTGGTGACGCCCGGATTCATTGATATTCACCGCCACGCTGACGGCGCTGCGTTTCGGCCGGATTTTGGGAAGCTGGAGCTCAAACAGGGGCTTACCACCATCGTCAGCGGAAACTGCGGCCTCTCGGCAGCGCCTATTGATGGGGACTACCGCCAGGCGGTACTGGACTATCTCCGCCCGATTACCGGGGCCTTGGGACCGGAAACGCCTACAGCCTCTATGGCAGAGTATTTGGCCGCAGCGGAGTCGCTCCATCCAGCGATCCATGTCGGCATGCTGGCAGGGGCCGGCACGGCCAGAGCGGCGGTGGCGGGGTACGCCTGTGAACATCTGAACGCCGGACAGCTCGGGCAGGTACAGGCACGTCTCCATGACGCGCTGTCGGAGGGCGCGCTGGGAATATCCCTGGGGCTGGGATATGCGCCGGAGTGTTTCTATACCACCGAGGAACTGATCGATGCCCTGCGGCCGTTTGCTCACGGGCCCATTCCGATCACGGTCCATATGCGGGAAGAAGGGGACGGCGTACTGGAAGCCCTGGAGGAGATGCTGACCGTTGCTGAAACGCTGGACCTCCCGGTGGAGATCAGCCATCTGAAAGCGATGGGCAAGCGGAACTGGAACAACAAGGTCCCCAAAGCCTTGGAAATGCTGGCAGAGGCCAGGGAGAGAGGAGTACAGGCGTCTTGCGACGCCTATCCTTATACCGCTGGCTCCACCCAACTCATCCATATTCTGCCCCACGACTTCCTGGTGGGGGGGACGCAGGCGATCACCCGGCGCCTGCACAGTCCCCAGCAGCGAAAGCTCCTGACACACCGGATCCAGACCGGTACGGATTTTGACAACATCGCCGGCATGGTGGGGTGGGAGAATATCCTCTGTTCTACCCTGCGTCAGCCGGAGAACCAGCCCTATCAGGGACTTTCTGTTGCAGAGATTGCCCGCCGTCTGGGGAAGGATCCCTTTGAAACCGCCTATGACCTGCTGGTCAGCGAGGACTGCGAGATCACTATGATCGATTTCATTGCCGATGAGAGTGATATCATCCGCATCCTTCAGGACGACACGGCTGCCGTGATCTCTGACAGCACCTATCCCACCGAGGGACAGCCGCATCCACGGGTTTACGGGACTTTTGCCCGTGTGATTGAGCGGTATGTGGGAGAACAGCGTGTGCTCTCACTCCCCAAGGCAGTGCGAAAAATGACAGCCTTGCCGGCACAGCGGCTGCGGCTGCGGGGCAAGGGCCTGCTCCGGGAGGGCTGGGATGCAGATTTGTGCATCTTTGACCCGGCAGAGATTCATGAGCGGGGGAGTTACAGCGAACCCTGCCGGTATGCCGAAGGGATGGATTATGTGCTGGTCAATGGGATTCCCGCCATTGTGGAAGGGATGTTTGCCGACCTTGGAAATGGTGAAGTAATTCGTCGAAACTGATAAAAAGCGGGATCATCAGGGGGATGTTCTTCTGCCAAAGTGCAGAAGGATGTCCCCCTGATAAATTTTCATGAACTTGTTCTGGACATTCTGTGAATCGGAGGGTATAATTATTCTTGAAAAACAGAGGAAAATTGAAAATTTTTGCATAAAAATTTAATAATTATAAAAGTTGAGAAGAAAAAGGAGAGTGACCGGATTTGAGCAGATTGGATATCAAGACGCCGGACCGGGCCCAGATGGTGGTGGACCAGCTCTACCACGACATGGAGCGGCGGATCGCATCCTCGCCGCCTGGGCTCTGCCCCATCGACATGGCCCGCAATTTTTTGAACCTCTGCCACGCCCAGACCTGCGGGAAGTGCGTGCCCTGCCGCATCGGCCTGGGACAGCTCTCCACCCTGATGGGAAAGATCCTGGAGGGGAGAGGGAAGATGGAGGACTTGCAGGTGTTGGAGGAGACCGCGCGGACCATCGAATGCACCGCCTCCTGTGCCATCGGCTACCACGCTGCCCGACTGGTGCTCAAGGGACTGGAGGGCTTCCGGGACGACTACATTGAGCACATCCAGAACCACCGCTGTTTGGGAAATCTGGAGAATCCGGTGCCCTGCGTGGCCTTGTGCCCGGCGGGGGTGGATATCCCCGGCTATATCGCTTTGATCCACGAGGGGCGCTGCGCCGATGCGGTGCGCCTGATCCGGAAGGACAACCCGTTCCCAACGGCCTGCGCCTATATCTGCGAGCACCCCTGCGAGGCCCGGTGCCGCCGGAATATGCTGGACGATCCTCTGAATATCCGGGGCCTCAAGCGCTATGCCGTGGACAACGCCGGCGACGTGCCCCAGCCCCCCTGCGCCCCGCCCACGGGCAAGACCGTGGCGGTGATCGGCGGGGGGCCCGGCGGCCTCTCCGCTGCCTACTACCTGGCCCTCATGGGCCACAGCGTCACGGTGTATGAGCAGCGCAAGCAGCTGGGCGGCATGCTGCGCTACGGCATCCCCAGCTACCGCTTCCCCCGGGAGCTGCTGGACCGGGAGATCGATTCCATCCTGTCTCTGGGCATCACCGTCCATACGGAGACCCATATTGGGACGGATATCTCCTTTGAGCAGCTTCACAAGCAGTATGACAGCGTATATATCGCCATTGGTGCCCACACGGATAAAAAGACCGGCATCCCCGGTGAGGACAGCCGAGGGGTTATGAGTGCGGTGGAGATGCTTCGGGCTATCGGCGATGACGACATTGCCGACTTCACCGGCAAAAAGGTGGTGGTCATCGGCGGCGGCAACGTGGCCATGGATGTGACCCGCTCTGCCGTGCGCATGGGGGCGGAAAAGGTGTCCTGCGTCTACCGCCGCCGTCAGGCGGACATGACCGCCCTGCCCGAGGAGGCGGAGGGGGCCATCGCCGAGGGGGCAGAGCTGCTGACGCTGAAGGCACCGGCGCGCATCGAGGCCGATGAGGACGGCAATGCCGTGGCCCTGTGGGTCCAGCCCCAGATGATCGGCGAAGTCCGGAGCGGCCGTCCGGCCCCTAAGCCGGCGGACCTGCCGGAGGAGCGGATCCCGGCGGATATCATTATTGTGGCCATTGGACAGGGGATTGAGACGGAGGCCTTTGAGTCTGCCGGCGTCCCGGTCCACCGTGGGACCATCGAGGCCCTCAGCGACAGCACGCTGCCCAAGAAGGACATGGACGGTGTGTTCGCCGGAGGCGACTGCGTCACCGGTCCGGCCAGCGCCATCAAGGCCATTGCTGCCGGCAAGGTGGCGGCGGCCAATATCGACGAGTATCTGGGGTTCCATCACGAGATCACCGTGGATGTGGACATCCCCACACCGGATCTCAGCAACCGGCCCCTCCATGGCCGGGTCAACACCACCGAGCGGGAGGCCGGCGAGCGCAAGGGCGACTTTGTGTGCATCGAGTGCGGCCTCACCGAGCAGGGCGCCATGGAGGAGAGCAGCCGGTGCCTGCGGTGCGACCACTTCGGCTACGGCATCTTCAAGGGAGGGAGGAAGACCAAATGGTGAGACTGACCATCGACGGCCGCAAGGTGGCGGTGAACGAGGGAACTACCCTCATGGAGGCGGCGGAAATCGCCGGGACACCGGTCCCCAGCCTCTGCTACTGGAAGGGCCTCAACGAGATCGGCGCCTGCCGGGTATGCGTGGTGGAGGTAGAAGGTGTGGACCATCTGGTCACCGCCTGCAACAACCAGGCCCAGGAGGGCATGGTTGTTTCCACCAACAGCCCCCGTGTGCGCCAGGCCCGGCGCAGCAACCTGCGGCTCATCCTCTCCCAGCACGACTGCCAGTGCGCCCTGTGCGTGCGCAGCGGCAACTGCTCCCTGCAGAAGATGGCCATGGAGGCCAATCTCCTCTACATCCCCTATCCCAGCGATATCCGCCGGGGCAACTGGGACCGGACTTCTCCCCTGGTGCGCCAGGAGAGCAAGTGCATCAAGTGCATGCGCTGTATCCAGGTCTGCGACAAGATCCAGAACCTGCACATCTGGGATATCTCTGGCACCGGCTCCCGGGTCAGCGTGGACGTGAGCCGCAACCGAACCATCCGGGAGGCGGACTGCTCCTTCTGCGGCCAGTGCATCACCCACTGCCCCACCGGCGCCCTGCGGGAGCGGGATGACACGGAAGATGTTTTGGCGGCTCTGGCCGACCCGGAGATCACCACGGTGGTCCAGGTGGCCCCGGCGGTGCGGGTGGCCTGGGCGGAGCAGCTGGGGCTGGACGCCTCCACCGTCTCCACAAAGAAAATGGTGGGTGCCCTGAAGCGCCTGGGCTTTGACTATGTATTTGACACCAACTTTGCCGCGGACCTCACCATCATGGAGGAGGGCAGCGAGTTTGTGGAGCGCTTTACCCACAGGGACCAGTACCAGTGGCCCATGTTCACCTCCTGCTGCCCGGGCTGGGTGCGGTTCCTCAAGTCCAACTACCCGGAATTTACGGACAACCTCTCCACCGCCAAGTCCCCCCAGCAGATGTTCGGCGCTGTGGCCAAGACCTACTTTGCCCAGAAGATCGGCGTGGACCCCCACAAGATGAAGGTCATCTCCATCATGCCCTGCCTGGCCAAAAAGGAGGAGGCGGCCCTGCCGCCCCTGCGGGACGCCTGCGGCGATCCGGATGTGGACATCGTCCTCACCACCCGGGAATTTGTCCGCATGGTCCGCAGCGACCACATCCAGATGGAGTATCTGGAGGAGGCGGACTTTGACAGCCCTCTGGGCACCAGCACCGGCGCGGGTACGGTGTTCGGTGCCACCGGCGGCGTCATGGATGCGGCTCTCCGCAGTGCCTACTTCCTGGTTACCGGCAAAAACCCCGACGCGGACACCTTCAAAGCCATCCGGGGCCTGGACCGGGAGCACTGGAAGGAGGCGGAGTTCACCATCCCCGGAGCGGGGGTGGTGCGGGTGGCTGTGGTCAGCAGCCTGGGCCGGACCCGGAAACTCATGGAGGCCATCCGAAAGGGAGAGGTGGAGTACGACTTTGTGGAGGTCATGGCCTGCCCCGGCGGCTGCGCCGGCGGCGGCGGACAGCCGATCCAGGATGGGAAGGAGCTGGCCGAGTACCGGGGCGACGCCCTGTGGGCTATCGACAAGAGCATGAAGGTACGGTTCAGCCACGAGAACCAGGAGGTTCAGACGCTGTATCAGGATTTCCTGGGGCAGCCCTGCGGCCACACGGCCCACCACCTGCTCCACACCGACCACCACGCCTGGGAGATGCCCCTGGCGCCCGCCCTGCAAAAGCAGTAAATATCCGGAGAAAAGAGGCCTGCATGGAATTTCCATGCAGGCCTCTCTCATAGATGCCAATCAATCTTCTGCCCATTGGAGGGACCGCTGTACGGCCCGCTCCCAGCCGCGAACCATCTCGTCCCGCTGGGCAGAGGGGATGGCAGGGGTAAAGGTCCGGTCAATGGCCCAGTTGTGCACCACGTCCTCTCTGCTGCTCCAGTAGCCCACCGCCAGCCCCGCCAGATAGGCAGCCCCCAGGGCGGTGGTCTCCACGCACTTGGGGCGGCTGACAGCGGACTGGATGATGTCGCTCTGCATCTGCATCAGGAGGTTGTTGGCGCTGGCCCCGCCGTCCACCTTCAGGTTGTAGAGCCGGATGCCGCTGTCGGCCTCCATGGCAGCGATCACATCGTAGGTCTGATAGGCGATGGAGGCCAGGGTGGCCCGGATGATGTGGTTCTTGTTGACGCCCCGGGTGAGCCCCACGATAGCGCCCCGGGCATACTGGTCCCAGTGGGGGGCGCCCAGTCCCGTGAAGGCGGGCACCACATAGCAGCCGTTGGTATCGGGGACTTTCCCTGCCAGATATTCCGTGTCGGCGGCGGAGTCGATGAGGCGCAGTTCGTCCCGGAGCCACTGGATGGCCGCGCCGGCTACAAAGATGGAGCCCTCCAGGGCGTAGTCCACCTTGCCGTCCAGGCCCCAGGCGATGGTGGTCACCAGGCCGTTTTGGGAGAACACAGGCCGTTCCCCGGTGTTCATCAGCAGAAAGCACCCGGTGCCGTAGGTGTTCTTGGCCTGGCCAGGTTCAAAGCAGGTCTGGCCGAACAGGGCCGCCTGCTGGTCCCCGGCGGCCCCGGCGATGGGGATGGGCCGGCCAAAGAAGCTGGGGTCTGTTTCGCCGTAGACCTGGCTGCTGGGGACAGGAGTGGGCAGGAGGGAGGCGGGGATCTCCAGCAGGTCCAGGATCTCCTGGTCCCAGGTGAGGGTGTTGATGTTGAACAGCATGGTGCGGGCGGCGTTGGAGTAGTCGGTGACATGGACCCGGCCGCCGGTAAGTTTCCAGATGAGCCAGGTTTCCACAGTACCGAAGAGCAACTGCCCCTGCTCCGCCCGCTTCCGGGCCCCGGGGACGTGGTCCAGGATCCATTTGAGTTTGGTGGCGGAAAAGTAGGCGTCAATGACCAGGCCCGTGCGCTCCCGGAACCAGTCTGTAAGGCCCTGTTCTTTCAGTTCGTCGCAGAAGCGGCTGGTGCGGCGGCACTGCCAGACAATGGCGTTGTACACCGGCTCGCCGGTGGCCCTGTCCCAGACAATGGTGGTCTCCCGCTGGTTGGTGATGCCGATGGCGGCGATATCCTGGGCCCTGGCGCCGATTTTCCCCATGGCCTCCACCGCCACGCCCAGTTGGGTGGCCCAGATCTCATTGGCGTCGTGCTCCACCCAGCCGGGCTGTGGGAAGATCTGGGTGAACTCCTTCTGGGCCACGCTGCACATGCTGCCCGCCCGGTCAAACAGGATGCAGCGGTTGCTGGTGGTGCCCGCGTCCAGGGCCATCACATATTTCGACATATGCCCGCTCCTCTCGCGTTTCGTTTTCCCTATTATACCAGAGGGGAGGCGGAAATGCACGAAGAAAAAATGTAAAAAACTATTGACATTCCGGCGGCGTTATGCTATCCTCAAAATGTCAAAAGAATTTTACAGTTTGACGGAAAGGATGGAGGCAGTATGGAAAGCGGCGGTACGTCAATTTTAGGGATCTTGGTGATGCTGTTCCTTCTGGGGTGTATGTTCTCCATTGTATTTATGATGGTCTCCATGGCCCAAAAAGGGGATGAGAGACGACGGGAGATTATCGCCCGGGCCAGCAGCACGACCCTCTACATTACGGTGGGCTCCCTGGTGCTTGACATGATTTATGGCGTCTACCAGTCCATCGCCCACAACCTGCCCATGGAGGGCAACAACCCCTTTGTGCAGCTGGCGGTGATCTCCTTTGTCTACGCCATCAGCCTGGCGGTGTATAAGCGGAGATACGGAGGGTGACATGGAGAACCGGATTCGGGAGCTGCGGAAGGCGGCGGGGATCTCCCAGGAGGAGCTGGCCAGGCGGTGCGGCGTCACCCGCCAGACCATCAATGCCATTGAGAACAACAAGTACGACCCCACCCTGGCCCTGGCCTTCCACCTGGCGGCGGAGCTGAGTACCACGGTAGACGAGCTGTTCCACCCCGGTGGGACGGAGACCCCAAAGTAAAAAAGGCCGCCCCTGCATCGGCAGGGGCGGCCATAGACTGTCAAAAAACCTTCTCCAGGAGAAGGCCTCGCAGAGTTCCTGGGGCCGCAGCCCCAGAAAGCCAATGAAATCCGTCATTTCCGGGGACATGCGCCGCGGGAATGACACTTCTCGCGCAGGATGGGCCGACTTTTCCCCAAGGAATCAAGGGCCATCCTGTGTGCTTCCCTCTCAGAAAAGTGGCCTGCGCCACTTTTTTTGACCGTTAGTCCGGATCCATGGCCCGGCGGAGTTTGTCTGTGACAGCCCCCTGGAACAGAGACGTAGCGTGGCCGTGAAGAGTCTCCAGAGCGCCTGCGGCCAGCATGGGCTGGATCTCTCCAGCCATGTAGAGGTCGAAGTCCAGCACGAATTTGACCTCTTTGTCTGCCGGGGCATTGGGGGTGTTCTGCTTGACCATGCCGGGACCGGCGTGAACCTTGGCCCGGCAGCTGCTGTCCAGGGCGGTGTCGAAGTCCACGGTGCTCTGCCGGGTGGCTGTCTCGGACACGTCCTCCTGGGAAAAAATGCCCAGGTACGGCTCCTCGATCAGCTCGCTCCAGGGCTCCCCCTCCAGTTCCAGGGCCTGCCTGGAAATCATGTTGATATACCGCAAGCCGATGCGCTGGAGGAAGGCGGGCTGATAGAGCTTAAGGAACTGGGCCAGAGGCAGGTCCAGCCGCTGCCCAAAGTCCTCCCAGGAGGTGTAAGCAAGGGTAGACAGGGAGATGAAGTCCCGCGTCAGGTTCAGCTTCCACTTGTTGTCAGCGGATATAAAGTTGTGGTTGGGGATCGTGGGCGGATTGGTTACCTGAGTGCTGCCGTTGACCACGGTAAGCTTGGGAGGCTGGCGGTCCTGATGGAGAACGTAGCGTGGGAAAGCGGCCCGTATGGTCTCCTGAAAGTCCGCTGGCTCTTTCGTATCAATGGAAAGGATAGCGGGGAAGCGGATCTGGCAGATTACCTCCCGCAGCTGGGGGGTGTTGAAGTGCTCACGGGGATGGTTGGAGCGCAGCATGGACAAGTTCCTCCTGTAAGTTTTGAAACGTTGTCCCTATTGTAGACCTTTTTCAAGTATTTTACAAGAAAAACCTGTGGAAGCCGGTGGCGACACAGTCGGTGCGGTGACCGGCGATCCGGGAATCTGGGACAGGTCCCCTTCCGCTGTGGTGGTGCGGCTGGCCTGGTCCCAGGTGAGGTCCCACTCCCCCAGGACATCCAGCAGCTCCCGAAGCGGTATGTAGGCGCTGCCCTCCACCAGCTCCGCCTGCCGGAAGACGACTTCTCCGTCCACCTCCACGTCCAGGGCCTCCGCCCGGCCGGCGATGAGGAAGATCACCAGAAAAACAAACAGCAGCAACAGTCGATAGCGTTTCAATGTCGGGACTCCTTTCGCGCTTTTTTGACATATTCAGTATAATGGATGGAGTATCCCGGGGACAAGGCGTAAATCCTGGAAGAGGAGGGAACTGGCAGACCACACCCGGCCGCACCCGGCGGGGGAGAGGCGGATTTGCCCCTTTCAAAGGGCGGGGCTTTGTGGTATAATAGCGAATCATCTACAGGGATGCCACGAGGCTCCCTGGAACAGACTTCTGTCCTAAACAGAGAGGAAGAGGGGGCGCCATGCGGAAACTTGCCATTTTCACCCTGGCCTTTGCCTGCGGCACCCTCCTGGGCCAGTATCTGCTGCCGGGGGAATTGCTGCCCTGGGCGGCCTTGGGCTGCGCCCTGCTCTTGCCGCTGTGCCTCCTCTTGCGGGGGAGAAGCCGTAAGCGGGGTGCCCTGCTGGCAGCGGGCCTCTGCCTGTCCCTCCTCTATTTCTGGGGATACTCCGGGTATGTCCGGGGGACGGTGGAGCGGTATGCCGGGGAGGAGGTGCCTCTGACCCTCACTGTCACCGGCTACGCCGAGGAGGGCGGCGTCCGCTGCCGCATCCCGGTGCGTGTAGCGGGGGCCGGGTTCCTGCGGGACGGCGCCATGCTCTATGGGGACGAGGTTCTCTACACCTTGGAGCCGGGGGACCAGGTCACAGGCCTCTTCACCGTTAACGACGCCGCCACCATCCACGACACCCCCATCACCTCCTTTACCGCCAAGGGCCGCTATCTGATGATCTTCCCGGACGGGGAGCTTGCCGTGGAGCAGCCGGAGCGCCGCAGCCTCTCCACGCTGCCGGCGCGGATTGCCCATGACCTGGGGCGGCGGGTGGACGAAATTTTTTCGCCGGAGAGCGCCCCCTTCCTCAAGGCTCTGCTCCTGGGGGACGACAGCGGCTTTACGGAGGAGCAGGAGAGCGACCTCAGTGAGACGGGGCTCTACCACATCACCGCCGTATCCGGTATGCACTTCGGCTACCTCTTTATGATGCTGTCCTTCCTGGTGGGGATCCATCGGCCAAAGCGCCTGGCAGCGGTCACCATCCCGGTGGTGCTGCTGTACATGCTGCTGGTGGGGGCCTCCGCCTCGGTGGTCCGGGCCTGCATCATGATGCTCTTTGTCCTGGCCGGCCCTCTGCTGGGCCGGGAGAGCGATCCGCTTACGTCCCTGTCCGCGGCGCTGCTGGCGCTGCTGCTCGCCAATCCCCTCTCCATCGCCGGGGTGGGGCTGCAGCTGTCCTTTGCCTCCATGGTGGGGCTGCTGGTGCTCTCCCCGCGGATCTATGGGCTGCTCCCGGTAGGAAAGGGCCGCCTCTGGCGTTTTGCCCGCAGCTCTCTGGCCGCCAGCCTGGGGGCCACCATCTGCACCGCCCCGCTGACGGCCTTCTACTTCAACCGCATCCCTCTGGTGGGGCCCATCGCCAACATCCTGGTGGGATCGGCGGCGACCTTTACCTTCCTCAGCGGCGCGGCAGCCCTGGCCTTGGGGCTGGCTGCCCCGGTGCTGGGTAGCTTTGTAGGGCTTTTGCCCCAGGCGGGGGTGTGGTACATCCTGGCGGTGGCCCGGCTCTTTGCCCGGATCCCCTGTCACGCCATCTACTTTACCAACCCCTATCTCAAGTACTGGCTGGTATTTCTGGCAGCCATCTTCGGCTACTGTGCCCTGACCCCAAAGGGACAGCGGAAATATCTCTTGGCCACGGGCCTTGCGGCGGGAACGTTGGCATTGCTGCTGTACGTCCCGGTCTATGGCCGTGCCGGCCGCCTCCACGCGGCGGTGGTGGATGTGGGGCAGGGGGCCAGCACTCTGCTGGCCTCCCGGGGAGTCACCGCTCTGGTGGACTGCGGCAGCAGTGAGAACTTCATCAACGCCGGCGACGAGGCGGGGGACACCCTGAACACATACGGCTATTTTGATTTAGACTACCTGATCCTGACCCACTACCACGACGACCACGCCAACGGCATCGGTACCCTGCTGGCAAGAGTGCCGGTGGAGACCATCCTGGTGCCCGCCCCGGAGGAGGCGGACGCCGCCATCCATGAGAAGCTGGTGACCCTGGCGGCGCGGTACGGCTGTACCATCGCCTATGTCACCGAGGACACCTCCTTGCCCCTGGGCGGAGCGGATTTGCAGGTTTTCGCCCCCATCGGCCGGGGCGGCACCAACGAGGAGGGCCTCACCATCCTCTGCACGGCGGGGGACTTTGACCTGCTGATCACCGGGGACATGAACAGCGCCAACGAGGCGGTGCTGGTACAAAGCAAGGAACTGCCGGACATCGAGGTGCTGCTGGTGGGCCACCACGGCTCCCGGGACGCCTCCTCCACGGCCCTGCTCCGGGCGGTGACGCCGGAGGTTGGGATCATCAGCGTAGGGGCGGACAATACTTACGGACACCCCAGTGATGAGGCCCTGCGCCGCCTGGTGGGGATGGGCGCGGAGATCTACCGGACAGACTTGCAGGGCAGCGTGTCCATCGTCCTGCACGAGTAAGACAGACAAGAGAGGAACAACCATGGCAGAAAAGAAGGCCAACGGGGCCTATCAGCAGCTGAAAAAGGACATTGCCGCCGGTACGTTGGGGACGGTGTACATCTTCTGCGGGGAGGAGACCTATCTCCGGGAGTATTACCTGGACCAGGCGGTGAGGAAGCTGGTCCCCGCGGGGATGGAGGAGTTCAACTACCACAAGCTGGAGGGCAAGGGCCTGACCGTCCAGACCCTCTCGGAGCTGGTGGAGGCTATGCCCATGCTGTCGGAGCGCACGGTGATCCAGGTGGTGGACTTCGATATTTTCAAGCTCAATGACGAGCAGCGCAAGGCATTTGCGGCCCTGCTGGAGGACTTCCCGGACTACTGCTGCCTGATCTTTGTCTACGATCAGCTGGAGTACAAGCCTAACCGCACCATGAAGACCCTATGCAAGGCCCTGGACGCCCACGCTGCGGTGGTGAAATTTGAGGCCCAGAGCCGCAGCGACCTCCTCAACTGGGTGGGGCGGCGGTTCAAGGCGTTGGGGAAGACCATTGACGCGCAGACTGCCGAGCACCTGCTGTTTACCTGCGGAAATTTGATGGACGGCCTGATTCCCGAGATCGGGAAAATTGCCGCCTATGCCAAGGGGAGAACAGTTACTAAGGCGGAGATCGACGCCGTGGCCGCCCCTATTCTGGAGGCGCAGGTCTTCGATATGACCGCCGCCATCTCCAAGGGGGACTACGACCGGGCGGCGGAGCTGCTGGGGACGCTGCTGAAACTCCAGCAGGAGCCGATCATGCTCCTGGCGGTGATGGGGAAGGAGCTGCGCAAGCTCTACACCGCCCGCCTGGCCATTGACAATGGCCGTGACAAGTTTTGGCTCATGGAGCGGTGGAACATGCGCTCGGACTACCCGGCCAGGCTGCTGCTGGAGTCGGCCCGCAGGGTGAGCACTGCTTGGGCGGCGGAGGCAGTCAAGCGCTGCCAGGAACTGGACCGGCGGATGAAGAGCGTCACCGGAGTCGACGGTGAGGCGGAACTCAAGCAGTTCCTCATGGAGCTGGCCCAGGGGGTGCGCCGGTGAGGCGCCGGGTCCGGGAGGTTATCGTGGTGGAGGGGCGCTACGACAAGAACGCCCTGTCCCAGGTGGTGGATGCCACGATCCTGGAGACAAGGGGGTTTGGCATCTTTAAGGATAAGGCCATGGCCGCCTTTCTCCGGCGCCTGGCGGCGGAGCGGGGCCTCATCCTCCTGACGGACAGCGACGGGGCGGGGTTCGTCATCCGCAGCCACCTCCGGGGCATCCTGCCGCCGGAGCAGGTGAAGCACGC
>CALXDF010000053.1 GCA_944386995.1 uncultured Oscillospiraceae bacterium | reverse complement strand
TGAAAAGACGGTATAATGCCTAATACTTCGGATAATTGCAAAAATGTTTTAACTGCTTAATTCTTTACGAAACATATTTCGTCTACACCAGTAAAATCTGAATATTCCTGCGTACAGAAAGCACTCTCCCCACCCCTTTTAGGGGGGTGTTACACGCTTGTAGGGGGAGAGCGCTTGAATGGCATTCAAGAGGTCAGCGGTTCGATCCCGCTTATCTCCACCAAAAGGGATTAGAACGGTCTGTTTTCGAAAAGGAAACAGACCGTTCCCGTTTTTCCTGGCGCTTTGGGCGGCCGCTATATATGCACACGTTTGAGACATGTTTTCGCGTGCTGCCGCTCACACATGTGGCCGCGCCGCTATCCGTCAAAAAATCACGAAAATCTAGTTGAGTTTCCAGGGTAAATCTGTTATAATGTATAAGAGATGCGGAGGTTTTGTCGTCTCATTAACAATGTGTTTTACTGTACAGTGTAGCCAACACGGTGCGGTACATTTCGGACGGGCAGTCGGCTTCCCGGCTCCTTGCCCCTATTTTTTGCCTCATTTTCCGTGAAATGTGATAAAATATTGGATGTTTTCCATCTTTTTATAGCATTCCCCGTCATGGAGACGCGGTGCAGGGGCCATCCTACAAAGTGTAGGAAGAAATGCAAAAAACACATATAGTTTGTGGGATTTCATTTACGTCTGACATCTGCTATAATTCATCCAGAAAGTACAAGATACGGAGGTTTGCCATGATCATTATTGGTGAAAAAATCAATGGCTCCATCCCCTCTGTGGCGGAAGCAATCGCCAAGCGGGATGCAGAGTTCATCAAAAACCGCGCGATTGCTCAGGAGAAGGCCGGCGCTACATTCATTGACTGCTGCGCGTCCGTGCCCGAGGCTGAGGAAGTTGAGACCCTGAAATGGATGATCGACTGCATCCAGGAGGTCACCGACCTGCCCATCTCTGTGGACAGCCCCAGCGCCCACGTTCTGGCCCAGGCCTACAAGTTCTGCAAGCGCCCAGGTCTGTTCAACTCCGTCTCTGGCGAGGGCGACAAGATCGACACGCTGTTCCCAATTATGGCGCAGCCCGAAAACAAGGGCTGGCAGGTTATTGCCCTGTGCAGCGACGACACCGGCATCCCCAAGAGTGCTGCTGACCGTCTGCGGGTGTTCGACAAAATCATGGCTAAGGCCAAGGAGTACGGCATTGCTCCCAGCCGCATCCACATCGATCCGCTGGTAGAGATGCTGTGCACCTCTGATAACGGAATTGAGACCAATATCGAGGTTATTTCTTCCGTCCGCAAGCAGTATCCTGATATCCATATCACCGCTGCTGTGAGCAACATCTCCTTCAATCTGCCTGTGCGCAAGATGATCAACCTGGGCTTCACCGTCCTGGCGATGAACGCCGGCCTTGACAGCGCAATCCTGGACCCCACCAACCGGGATATGATGGGCATCATCTACGCGACCGAGGCTCTGCTGGGTCAGGACGACTACTGCATGGAGTACATCAGTGCTTACCGCGATGGTCTCTTCGGGCCGGTGAAGAACTAACTCATTTGTCAGCCATCCCTTCGGGGAAACAATATTCCATATAGAAAATTTTTTGAGGAGGAAATTTTATCATGAGCAAGCTGCAAGAAATCGCTGATGTTGTCATCAATGGCAAAGCCAAACTGATTGGTGGTCTGGTTCAGGAGGCTCTGGACGAGGGTAACGATCCTTCCGCCATCCTCAACAGCATGATCGACGCCATGGGTGTCGTGGGTGAGCGTTTTAAGAACAACGAGATCTTTGTTCCCGAGATGCTGGTTGCCGCCCGCGCCATGAAGAAGGGCGTTGAGGTTCTGAAGCCCCATCTGGCTTCCGGCAGCGCTGGTGCCGCTGGCAAGGTTATCATCGGCACTGTGGCCGGCGACCTGCACGATATCGGCAAGAACCTGGTTGCTATGATGATCGAGAGCGCTGGCTTCGAGGTCATCGACCTGGGCGTGGATGTCTCCTCCGATAAGTTCATTGAGGCCGTCCGCTCCAACCCCGACACCAAGATCGTGGCCTGCAGCGCCCTGCTGACCACCACCATGCCCGCTCTGCGTGACACCGTGGCCGCTCTGAATGCTGCTGACTTCCGCAGCAAGATCAAGGTTATGGTGGGCGGCGCCCCCATTACCCAGGAGTTTGCTGACGAGATCGGTGCCGATGCCTACACTCCCGATGCTGCTTCCGCTGCTGCCAAGGCTAAGGAACTGGCTGCCGCTTGCTGAGTATTGGTATTTGACAGCAATTCCCACAATCTAACATAGCAAAAAAGAGGCTGCTGCGAAACAAGAAATTGTAGACGCGGCGGCCTCTTTCCTTTATAATAGAAAAGGAAAAAATTCTCTTTTGGGGGCAGTCTATGGATCAGATACAGATTACGCTGACAAATGAAAAACGCACCATCCTTGTAAACCGTGGTGCCACATTGTTGGAGGTACAGGTGGAGGCCGGTCTTCATCCCGACGCCCCCTGCGGCGGTCAGGGCACCTGTGGCAAGTGCTTGGTGGACATCCGCTTTTCCGACAGTGAGCCCTGGCAGCGGGTCAAAGCCTGCCAGACACGGGCAGAGACGCCGCTGGAGCTGAAAACTCTCCCCCGTGACCAGCAGCTGCGTGTTTTGGACGAAGGCGAGCAGGATCAGGAGAATGTCTGGGCTCCCTGGGCTGAGCAGGTAGCCCTTCAGGTGGCGCCCTGTCCTCTGGGAGAGAGCACAGCGGATTGGGTTCGGTTGAAAGAGGCTCTGGCGGCAGCCACAGGCCGCTCCTCCTGGAAACCGGATGTAGCACTAAGTTCTACACTTGGGGATCTGACCCGTGAGACCGGAGGAAAACTCTGGGCCGTTGTGAGCCAGGATCAGATTTTAGCCCTGCGTAAGGCTGCGGCCCCCTTCTATATGGCTGCTTTTGATGTGGGGACAACCTCCATTGCCGGCTACCTCCTGCGGGGAGACCGGATGGAGACGGTGGCCAAGGCAGGCACTCTCAATCCCCAGGCTCAGTATGGGGCTGATGTCATCATGCGTGCCAATTATGCGCTGGAACGGGGCTGTGATGTTCTGGCTTCTTGCGTCCGGGATGCAGTGGACCAGCTGATTGGGCGGCTGTGCGGGGATGCCGGCGTGCAGCGGGAGGATATCTTTGCCGTCAGTCTGGTTGGCAACACGTGTATGCACCATCTCTTCCTGTCGATTTCTCCGGGATCGCTGGTCCATGCCCCTTATAATCCGGCTATCAGCGAGCCGCTGCTATTGCGTGCCGGTGACTATGGACTCCATGTCAATTCCCGTGCACCGCTGCTGATGCTGCCGGTCATCGCCGGATTTGTGGGCGCCGACACGGTGGGATGCCTTTTGGCCGGCGGTTGGGAAAAGCTTGAGGAGCTGACGCTGATGATCGATATCGGCACCAACGGTGAGATTGTCATGGGTAACCGTCACAGGATGATCGCCTGTTCTACCGCCGCCGGCCCTGCATTCGAGGGCGCCAAGATCCAATGCGGGATGCGCGGTGCAGAAGGAGCGATCGAACATGTGTGGTTGGAAAACGGCGAGGTGAAGTGGACGGTCATCGGCGGCGGGAAGGCCGTCGGAATCTGCGGTTCCGGTCTCATCGATCTGGTGGCGGTTCTGCTCCGGTCCGGTGAATTGGATGAGAGCGGTAAGCTCTGCTCCGGTCCGGAATACCGGATTGGGGATACCGATGTTGTCCTGACCCAGAAGGATATCCGGGAGATGCAGCTGGCCAAGGGTGCCATCAGTGCCGGGATCCATCTGCTGGCAGAGCGTCTTGGGATTGCCTTGACCGACATCCGTCGGGTTTGTATTGCCGGCGCTTTTGGAAACTATATGGATCCAAACAGTGCATGCGATATCGGATTGATTCCGCCGGAGCTGCGCAGCAAAGTTATCCCTGTGGGCAACGCAGCAGGGGAGGGGGCAAAGATGGTCCTGCAGGATCGTTTTGCCTGGACACGCGCAGAGCAGCTTGCCCGGAAAGCAGAATTTTTGGAGCTGGCATCCCTGCCGCAGTTCCAGGATGAATTTGTAGATCAACTTGAATTTCCAAATTGGGAGGAGAATTGAACCTATGCTGAACTATCAGGAACTGATCGGGATGGGGGAGAACGCTGGGTTTACACACGTCGCCCCGCTAAAGGTTTCCACCATTCAGCTGATGCCGGAGGTACGGGATATGTGTGCTGCCAACACCTGCGGCGCTTATGGCAAGAAGTGGAGCTGCCCGCCGGGCTGCGGAGATCTGGAGACTTGCCGCGCCAAGGTCCAGAAATATACGGAGGGAATCCTGGTCCAGACGGTTGGGACGCTGGAGGATGAGATGGACTATGAGGCCATGGCGGAAACCAACCAGAAACATATGGAAACCTTCCTCAAATTCTATGAGCAGCTGCGTCCCCTGTATCCGGAGATGCTGGCAATCGGCGCCGGCGGATGCAAGCAGTGCAAAACCTGCACCTATCCTGATCAGCCCTGCCGCTTTCCTGAGAAGCTCGTCATTCCCATGGAAGCTTATGGGATGCTTGTCTCCCAAGTTTGCAAGGACAACAATCTACCCTACTATTACGGGAAGTGCACGATTGCCTATACGGGTTGCTTTCTGTTGAAATAGGCGGTATACTAGAGAAAAATTGTGTCGCTGATCACAGGAGTGACCCCTATGTCAAAGCTAGAAGAGATCCGAACGGTGGTGGAAGCCGGCCGTCTGCGCTATGTGGAGGAGCTTATCCGACAGGCGTTGACGGAAGGCTGCTCCCCGTCCCAGATTCTAGAGCAGGCCATGGTCCCGGCCATGCGCAGCGCCGGAGAACATTATAAAAACAACGAGAGCGATATTCCGAAAATTCTTGCAGCCGCCCGGTGTATGCGCATGGGGCTGGATGTACTGGAACCTTATATTGAAAATCAGGACAGTCAGATCCTCGGCAAGGTAATCCTGGGGACGGTGGAGGGGGACCTCCACGATGTTGGGAAGAATCTGGTGGCCATCATGTTTCGCAGTGCCGGCTTTCAGGTGATTGATCTGGGCGTCGACGTATCGGAAAAGCAGTTTCTTCGTGCAGTGAAGGAAAATCCAGATGTGTCCATTGTTTGCCTCTCATCCCTGCTGACCACCAGCATGGGTGCCATGCGTCAGGTGGTCCGCGCTCTGCGGGAGACAAAGGATCACCGGATGCTAAAAATCATGGTGGGCGGTGGTTCGGTGACCCGTGAATTTGCCGATGAGATTGGCGCAGATGCTTATTCAGAGACCGCAGTGGAGGCAGCAGAGCTGGCCAAGACCTTTTTGATCTGAGGGAGGGGATACAGCATGGAGCTGTCTGTTGAATTGTTGCTGGAGACTCTGCAGGAGCAGTTTTCCGTGACCGATTACCATCTGGAGGGTGGGTGCCCCCTGTTGGGGCGCCCGCTTTTATATGCCCCGGATGAGCCGTTGCTGCCTGGCCAGGTCTACCTTACCAAACAGCGCGCTCCCGCCCTATGCCGTGAGGACCTTTGTGCCATTTATTTGGAGGGATCTGTCCCGGAAAAGCTGGTGGGGTGCAGCATCTGTCTGGATGCTGAGCTCGCCGCAGCTTTTAACGCTGTGCAGAAGATCTTTGACCGTTTTGACCAGTGGGAAGATCGGCTGGAGCAGATCCTGATCCGCCACGGTACCATTCAGGATCTGTTGAATACAGCACACCCCCTCTTTCAAAATCCGCTGATGGTCATGGGCATGGACTTTACCCTTGTGGCGCAGGTAGGGGAGGAGGATCTGCCGGCGGAGCAGCGGATTTTTGATCCGGATACGGATTCTATGGATCTGTTCAACGCCTTGGAGCAGGACGAAACCTATCAGCAGATGCAGCGTTCCCGGGAGCCTTTTCTCTATCCGGCCCATATTATGGGCTGGCGCTCTTGGAATGTGAACATTGTCAACCGCGGCTACAGCACCCACCGGTTGATCCTGGCTGAGACAAGCCGCTCCTTGCGCGTCAGCGACGGGTGGCTGCTGTCCCGGTTGGCCCCCTATGTCGGGTATTTGCTGGAGTGGGAGCAGGATCCCTCTCAATCCGGAAACAGTCTTCACGGACTTTTTCGACGAATCCTGTCGGACCGGACGGCGGATTATATCGAGATGAGCCGTCAGCTCTCCCGCCTGGACTGGAAAGAGGAGGACACCTATTTTTGTCTGGTGTTTAAAGTCACCTATCTGGACAAGAAAAAGCTGGCCGCCAATGTGATTTGCAGCCACATAGAAAAGACCTATCACTACAGCTGCAGTTTCCTCTACCAGGAGGACATTGTCACCTTTTTTGACGCAACCAAAGAGGGAAAGGACCTGGACACAATTGCCGGGGAGATGAAGTATTTCATCCGGGAGAGCTTCCTGAAAGCCGGATATAGCCGTGCGATGCAGGGCCATAGTAATTTGCGCCGCCAGTATGTCCAAGCCTGCGTAGCACTGGATGTAGGCAGCCGGATTCGTCCCTATCTCTGGATTCACCACTTCAACAGCGTGGTTTTTCCCTACCTGCTGGAGCAGTCCACCCGACGTCTGCCAGGCTACATGGTGAGTCATGAGGGGTTGCTGGCCCTCCAGCGGCACGATGCTGCCCAGCACACAGAGTATATGAAAACTCTGCGGGTCTATTTGGACCAAAATCTCAATGCCATGCAGACAGCAAAAGAGCTTTTCATTCACCGGAGCACCTTCCTTTATCGCCTGGAGAAGATCAAGGAGATCTTGGACAGCCGGCTGGATGATCCAGATGAATTGGTATACCTTGCCCTGTCATTCCGGCTTCTGGATAACGAGCAAAAGAAGCAGGAGCCGCAGAATTAGCATTGTAATTTCAGTATCTGACAAGTAGATTTGCTTTAGTGTTATAACGCGCGCTTAACTGCTGTCTTGGCGTTCTGCACAGATAAGAACCAGACGAACTGAACGGTTCGTCTGGTTCTTGTTTCTTTTGGAAAGGGCAGCTGCGGCGGACCAAGCCGTAACCCGGCGGATTTGAATGGGATGAGCAACGGCGTGACCACGCTTTATCTTAATAAAACAAGTTGGAGCATGCGATGATCATTTGCGTGGTAAATTTGACCACATGCTCCGCTTCCCGTGTATTACCCGCCATCCGTGGTGCGTCCTGTGGTCAAAAACGCTCCCTAGCCATTGTCTGTGTCTTTTACTGACAGGGGAGTGGAGCGTTTTTCATGCCGCTGACTGCCTGCACATTATAACTCGCAAATTGGGATGGACCCTCATTCGTCTGCATCCTCATACAGGGCAAGATAGAGATCTTTCGCAGTCTCTTCTGATCCTGTTTTTGCAGCAATTTCATAAAATGCCAGGGTGCGCCTCGAGTGCTCCAGCGCGTTCTGCACAGCGGCCAACTTCTCTTCCAGTCGTGCGATATGGATCTGGAAGATAGCAAGGCGCTCGTCCAAGGTGACGTCCCCTTGCTTGACCAGAGACATGAAGTGTCGGATCTCCCGAATCGTCAGCCCTGATTCCTTGAAGCACGCGATCAGGTCAATCGCCTCCAGGTCCTGCTCTGAAAAGACACGGTAGCCGGACTCCTTTCGCTGAAGGTCCGGCAGAAGTCCCTCCTTGTCGTAGTATCGGATGGTTGGAATAGACAGACCGGTCATCTCTGATACCTGCTTGATAGTGTAGTTCATTACAAATCGCCCCTCGGATACAGTATAGCGAAAAAAAGAGCTCCGTCAAGAAAAAAGGATTGACTCTCAAGTTCACTTTACCCTTATACTATTCTGTGAAACCAGGCTGTTCAACGGTCGAAATATGATGAGAGGACAGGTTAATAAGTATGCGTTATCACCAATTTGACGGGATCCAGTTGTCTCAACTGGGTATGGGGGCGATGCGGCTTCCCCAGACAGAGCCGGGGTTTGCAAAGCCCATTGATGATCCGAAGGCCATGGAGCTGATCGATTGCTGTATCTCCCACGGGGTCAACTACTTTGATACGGCGTACATCTACCACATGGGGCAGTCCGAGGTGCTCCTGGGCAAGGTGCTGAAGCGGCATCCCCGGGACAGCTTCTACGTGGCGGACAAATTCAATGTGCAGGCGGAGCCGGACTACAAAAAGCAGTTTGCCCGGCAGCTGGAGCGGCTGCAGATGGACCGCGTCGACTTCTATCTGCTCCACGGTGTAACGGACAAGCTGATTTCAGATTACCTGGATCACGGCGCGCCCGCATATTTTCGGGAGCAGAAACGGCTGGGGAAGATCCGATATTTCGGCTTCTCCTTCCACGGCTCCCCCGATGCCCTGCGGCAGATACTTGCCCGCGGCCCCTGGGACTTTGTGCAGATCCAGCTGAACTACTACGACTGGTTTCACGGGACAGCCCGGGAGCAGTATGAGCTCCTCCGGGAACACGACGTCCCCATTAGGGTGATGGAACCGGCCCACGGCGGGATGCTGGCCGACCTGCCCGGGGCGGGCCGCGATCTCCTTCTGACCGCCAAGCCTGACGCTACGGCAGCATCGTGGGCCTTCCGGTTCCTGCGGACGCTGCCGGGGATCGCCGTGGTTTTGAGCGGAATGTCGGAGCTGGGGCAGGTCAAGGACAATATTCAGACCTTCTCAGATGACAAGCTTCTGTCTGAGGAGGAGATCTCCCTGGTGCGGCAGGTCAGCGACGTAATCCATGGCCTCTATGCGGTGCCCTGCACGGGCTGCCGCTACTGCTGTGCCGACTGCCCCCGACAGCTGGACATTCCCTTCCTGCTTGCCGCCTATAACGAATACAAGACCGGGGGAGAAAAGGACCTGTCCTCCTGGCGTCTGGACCGGCTGGGTGCCCTGCCGGAGGACAAGCGGCCCTCTGCCTGTATCGGCTGCGGCGCGTGTACCGCCCACTGTCCCCAGGGACTGGACGTGCCCGCCTATATGAAGGAGATGGCGTCGTTTCTGTAACAATCGAAAATATGATGTTGTTCCTTGCCTGAGAATAACCTTCAAATCTTGCACCGCAGCAAACAAGAGAAGGGCACTCCTTCCGAAAAGGGGTGCCCTTCAAGTGGTCAAAACCAAAACCTGTCTGTGGTCAAACGAAAAATCGCCGCAGTGAAAACTGCGGCGATTTCCATTTTTGGTGGACTCGAAGGGGATCGAACCCTCGACCTCTGCGATGCGAAAAGTCATCTGAACATTTTTTGTATTATTTCTAATTATTTATAGCGGTTTCCGCTCAGGTTCTCTTTCTTTCCGCTACTCTTTAGAACTCAAATCTCCATGTGGTACGCCGCTGTCTGTGGTGGCTCCTGTGGTCAAAAACGCTCCCCGCCCTTTGCCGGAAATGGGTTCCCGGCTTGAACGGGGAGCATTTTTATGCCGTTGTCCGCCTGCATTGTAACTCTGACGGCAGGATTAGGCAAGTATGTTCTGCGCCATCCACGCCTCA
>CALXDF010000052.1 GCA_944386995.1 uncultured Oscillospiraceae bacterium | reverse complement strand
TGTCGATGGGGACCACTTTGTTGATGTCACCGATCTGGAGCGCCTTAAAATAGCACAGCCAGGAGGCGCCGGTGGCCAGGCCGGACAAGGCCAGGAACAAGAGCGTCGTCCGGCCTATGCTTTGGATCTGATCCTGGGACCCCACCACCAATACCATGACCCACGCGAAAATCAGGACGACGATGGTGCGGATCGCGGTGGCCACCGTGGAGTCCGTCTTTCGGATGCCGCACTTGGCCAGGATGGCCGTCACGCCCGCGAAAAACGCGGAGCCGATCGCAAACAGGAGCCACATCTCCGTTTCCCTTCTTTCCGATCACTGTCCCTTGAAGCGGTAGCCCGCGCCCCACACGGTCTGGATATAACGGGGGCGGCTGGGGTCCGGTTCGATCTTTTCCCGGACACGGTTGATGTGGACGGCCACGGTGGCGTTGTCCCCCATGGCATCCAGACCCCAGATCTTTTCGTACAGCTCCTCCCGGCTGAGCACCATATCCGGGTGGAGCATCAGGAACTGGAGCAGCTCATATTCCCGGTTTTTCAGTTCTACTTCCTGGTCGTTCACAAAGACCCGGCGGGTCACCGTGTTCAGCCGCAGGTTGCCCGCCCGGAGTTCCGGGTTTGCCTTCTTCTGCCCGCCGGTCAGGCGCTCGTACCGGGCCAGGTGGGCACGGACCCGGGCCACCAGTACACTGGGAGAGAACGGCTTTTCTATGTAGTCGTCCGCCCCCAGGCCGAGGCCCCGGATCTTATCAATGTCCTCCCGCCGTGCAGTTACCATGAGGATAGGAATGTCGGTCTCCTCCCGCATCCGCCGGCAGACCGCAAAGCCGTCCATGCCCGGCAGCATCAAATCCAGCAGAATCAGGTCGAAGGTCCCGTGAAGTCCCAACTCCAGTCCGGTAATCCCGTCTGCGGCGATCTCTACCTGAAAGTTGTTTAGTTCCAGGTAATCTCGTTCGATGGCGGCAATATCTTTGTCATCCTCTATGATCAGGATCTTCTGCATCGCAGTGTTCCTCCTTTGGAAGTGTGATCTCAATGGCCAGTCCACCATCGGGGACGTTGTAGGCGCGAATCGTCCCACCCATGCCCTGGACCGCCTTAGAGGCGATGGCCAGCCCCAGGCCGCTGCCCCCAGCGGGATTTTTCCGGGCCGGGTCACTGCGGTAAAAGACGTCGAACAGTTTGGGCAGGGCATCTTCCGGGACACCGGGACCGTCATCCGCCAGAACCAGGCGGCCGCTTTCCTCCAAGGTGATTCGCAGATGTCCCATCTCTTTGTTCTTATATTTGATGCTGTTTTCTAAAATGTTGGAGAGCACCCGGCGTAACTGCTCGGGATCGGCGGAGACGGTCACCGGAGCCAACTGCTCCGCCGTGATCTCCAGCCCGTGTGTCCGGCTGTCCAGAACTGCCTCCTCCACAAAGCCGGTAACAAATTCGTCCAGACGGAAAGAGCGCATCTCCATAGGCACGCCTTCCAGATCCAGCTTAGAGTAAAGAAAGAGCTGGGACACCAGCCGGTCAATATCCTCTGCTTTGGTATTGATCGTGTGGAGATACCGCTGCTTGGCTTCTTCCGTTTTTGCCACGCCGTCCAGCAGGCCCTCCACATAGGCGCGGATGGAGGTCAGCGGAGAGCGCAGGTCGTGGGAAATACCTGCCAGCAGCTCCTTGCGGCTCTCCTCGTCCCGGCGGGTGCGCTCCACGGATTCCTTCAGGCGGGCGGCCATCTCATTGAACGCGCCGCATACCGGGGCAAATTCGTCCCTCCCAGTATAGGCGATCCGGTAGTCCAAATCGCCGTCTCCAAGCCTGCGTGCCCCCTCGCTCAGCAGGTCAAGAGGTCCTTCGATCTTGCGGACCACGAACCGGGTGAGAAAGCGGTTGGTCATCAGGATGGTCAGAAATACGATAAAGATCAGGCCGATGGCTGCCAGTGCGAGGATGACCTTCAAGCCGCTGTCCAGATGATCCTGCCTGGTGCCAAAGAGATACAGAGACCAGTTGCCGCCGCTGAGCGTATTGTCAATTCGATATACACTGCGGTCCCCAACAGAAATAAAAGCATCTGTCTCGTCGATGCTGTCCGCAGCCTGTACCAGCTGGCTGTCCGTCGGCTGTTCTTTGCCCGCAGCATACGCAAGGCCGCCGTTCTGCATTACGACAATACGGAGGGTGCCGTCCTCTGTCATGGACTCCAGGCTGCTCATCTGGCTGGTCCATGCGTCCGGGGTGTCGGTCATAAACCCCTCGATTTGGTCTGCCATGTCCCGGCCGATATATCTGAGGTCTTCTCCATCCTCCAGGTGCATACCGCTCCCACTCTGGAGTGTAATCCAGAGCAGGGCCATGCACAACAAGCCAACAAAAGCTACGATTACCGCGGGAACTACGATCATCAGGATATTGGAACAGAACAGGCGCTTTTTGATGGTCATTCCGCCTCCCCCTTCCTGCATCTGATATCATAGCACATTTTCCTTCGCAATTCGTAAACTGCAAATAAAATATGGGAAGAACTACAAATAATACGACTCTAGTCAATAAACTGTCATTCCGCCTTTGTATCTGGAAAAAACTGTAATGCTTGACTCCATCGCTGTTGATATCTGGCTTTGTATGAACAGATTTTTATGAAATAGAGATGGCAGTATGAAATGCAAATTAGCTGATAAATTCGCATGAATAATAGAATATATTAAGGCCGTTTTATGCTGACCGTGTTTGGCGCTCTGGCGGAACAGGAACGGGAGAACATCTTGGAGCGGCAACGGAAGGAAATCCCAATTGCCAAGAACGCTTGCAGGCGGTGGAAGGCCGGGGAAATAACGGTCAACGCCGCCATGCAGGAGGTCGGCTTGAAGCCGGATACTTTTTACGCGGGACACTTTTTCTTGGTTTAGAACACAGGCAAATAGCGGCGGG
>CALXDF010000051.1 GCA_944386995.1 uncultured Oscillospiraceae bacterium | reverse complement strand
CGTTTTGGGTGTACTTGTCAAAATTCATAATCCATTCCTCCTTCGGCCCCGCACTCCGGGGCCTTCTCTGCTTTTGACCCTATTGTACACCTGTTCGATTCCCTTGTAAAGAGAAAAATTAGCACTCACATGTCGAGAGTGCTAATTTTCTGTGAACGAACTGTAAACTTTATATCTGGCTGTCCTCCGGGTCACTTTTGGCCTGTTCCTCCGCCTCCCGCTCCCGCTTTTTCCACGGGTCCTCGTACAGTTCTTCCTGTTCCTCCCGGGTCAGCTTCCGCACCTCCCACATCAGGAAGGCCCCCATGGTGGCTATGGCAAACACCGCCCCGGCATCCGGCCAGTTGAGCCAACTGCCGAAGATGCCCGTGGCAAAGAATCCCACAAAGATGGTCAAAAAAAACGCGAAAATCGGCATAGTCTCCCTCCTCTCTTACCGGTAGCGGTAGCCCGTCAGGCCCCAGTCGTCCGGGTCGTCGTAGTTGTAAATGTATATCAGTCCGGTGGTCTCCAGGGCATTGGGCACCTGGACGGAGGGAGCGCCGCCGTTCTCATCCTCCTCCGGCACCGCCTGTTCTCCGTCCTCCCCGGAGGCCCCGGTGACCACATACTCCTCCCCGCCCCGGACGGTGGTGCGGCCGTATTCATCTGTGACCACCAGTGCGTAGCACAGGAGGTCCCCCTGCTCCACAGAGAGGGACACCGGGTCGAACTGGACGAAATCACAGGCCTCAAAGCCATGGTAATTGCTGGGCTGTTCGATGGGCTCCCCCCAGGCCACCAGTTCCCGGTTCTGGAACAGGCCAACCCTCACCTGGGTCACTTCCGTGACGTTGTCTCTCTCCCCGTAGTAGTTGGTATCCTCCACATGATACCAGAGCACATTGGTGGGGATCTTCAGACTGCCACCCTCCATGGTTACGTCATCGAGACGCCAGCCGTCAAACACATTCACCATCGGCACCGTCTCGATATACAGGTCGTAAAAGTCCTGCAGGAACTGGGTCTCCCGGGTGTCCCCGGATTGGAACACCACCGACACCTGGATGTCGTCCACCAGGGGGCAGTCAAAGGCGGCGGAGAAGGTCTGCCCCTCCGTCAGTTCCGCCGGGATCTCCAGCGTCTCCCCGCCGCACACCGCCAGGAAGGAGGCGGTCATCCCCTCCCGGTAGGTTTTCGGCACCGCCCAGGCGGAGATGGTCACGGTCCCGGCGGGGATGTCCGTCTCCACCCAGTCCACCGCGTAGTCGGCGGTCAGGTTGTTCTGGGACTGGAGAATCTCCTCCACCCGGCTGCCGATGCCGTTGATCTGGCTGTTCACCGAGTCGGTGACCCGGTCCAGGGCGTACTGGAGGTTGTTGTACTGGTTCTCCATCTGGTCCATCTGGCTGGAAAGCCAGAACAGGCCCATGGCCAGGCACACCGCGGCGGCCACAATGCACACCTTGACGATCCGCCGCCGGCGGGGGGACAGGGTCTGGGGCTTCGGCTGGGCGGCGATGTACCGGGAGACAATCTCCTCCACCATCTTCAGTTGCTCCTCGCTGAGTTCATCGCTGCCCTCCGGGGCGCTTTCCGCGGCTCCCCCTTCGTCCGTTTCCGCCCGCTGTTCTGTTTCCTCCACGCCCAGGAGCCAGCCCACGCTGACGGAAAACAGTTTGCTCATGGCGATGAGCTTCTCGATCTCCGGCAGGGCGTTGTTGCTCTCCCACTTGCTGATGGACTGCCGGGAGACGCCCAGGGCCTCCCCCAGCGCCTCCTGGGAGAGATTGTTCTCCTTCCGTTTCTGGGCGATCCGCTCTCCAATCGTCATGTGTTACCACTTCCTTTCCCTCCGAGCATAGCAAAGCCCCTCCCAAAAAGGCCACCAACCAGGGGCTTCTTTTTGTCAACCACAGGTTGCAGTCCTTCTGCCGCAATGGTTTGCCGTCCATATTTCTTCGCAATCAGTATAAAACAGAGGGCCTGCCCTTGGCAAGCCCCCTGTTTCTGGAAATGGGATTTCTCAGGACGGATCCATCTGTTCAAAATTTCCCAGCTCGTGGATGGACAGTCCGTCTGGCTGGTCGACGAGGTGCAGCGTGGCCTCCGGCACCTCCAGATTTCCGGGCACCGCCAGGGTCAGGGTGTTGTCCTCCGGCATCACGGCACTGTACAGCACTACCTCCGCCGTGCCGCCGCTCTCCAGGGTCAGCTGTGTCCCAGAGGAAATCTCGTCACCGTTCAGAGTGCAGAAGAACACGTCCGTTCCCTCATAACACAGCGTCACTGTAACCGCTGTCTCCCCGCCGTTGGTCAGGGTGTAGCGGTCTGTGGCAGACGCTGTACCGTCCGGCGCAAACTCCAGCGTCAACGTTCGGACTGCCGTAACGCCGCTGTCCTCCTCCGCCAGGGAGAGGGCCGGCACCTCGCTGCTGGGGGTGGGTTCACTCTCACCGCCGCTGCCGCCGTTCTCCGGTGCCGCGCCGTCGCTGCCGGATGTGCTGCCGTCCCCGGTGTCGTCAGCTGTATCGCCGGTGGTCTCCCCAGCAGCACTGTTGCTTCCGCTGTTTCCGGCGGCGCTGTTCATACCGCCCATGCGCAGGTCCAGGTTGGCCGCCAGATAGCCGATGCACACCACCAGCGCCAGGCACGCCGCCCACTTGGCGTACCGCTGCCAGGGGATGGCCTTCTTTGCCTGGAAGCGGTGGTCCAGGGCCTCCTCCACCAGATCCTCCCGGACCTCTGTAATGGCATCAAAGAGCTTCTCTGCGCCCCTCATATCTCCACCCCCCTCTCCTCCAAATACTTCCGCAGCTGCCCTCGCAGCCGCAGCAGCCGCTTCGTCAGGGCATTGGGCCGGACCCCCAGCTCCCGCGCCAGTTCCTGGACGCTGTCCCCGCTCCAGTACCGCCGGAGGAACAGCGCCCGCTCCTCCGCCGTCAGCGTTTCCAGCCAATCACTGATGAGGCCGCCCAGTTCCCCGCTCTCCACCGTCCGCTGGACATTGTCCGGCATTGGGACACAGTCCTCCAGCTCACTGAGCAACACCTCCGCCCCGGCAAAACGCTTCTGGGCGTGGTTGGCCCGGTAGCGGCTGATGGAGAGATTTCGGACAATGCGCCCCACATAGGCACGCAGGGAAAAGGGCCGCTGGGGCGGCATGGTATCCCAGCAGCGGCCATAGGTGTCGCTGACGCACTCCTCGCTGTCCTGAAAGCTGGACAAAATGTTCATGGCGATCCGGTGGCAAAGGGCACCGTATTTTCCATCCGTCTCCCGGATCGCCTGTTCGTCCCGCTGCCAGTAGAGGTCGATGATCTGCAGATCCTCCATGCGATCTCCTCCTTTCACCTGATCAGACGCATTCAACCGTTCCATATGCCATCAGTATAACAAAAAAATCCTGCCACGCCCAGTTCTAATTCTCAATTTGTTAATGCAATTTCAGGTTTCCTGTGCTATACTGTCCCCATAGTACGCTAGGAGGAACAAAAACAATGCGCATTGTTGTCAAGGTAGGTACGTCCACGCTGACACACGGCACCGGCAAGCTGAACATTCGTCGGGTGGAAAAATTGTGCAAGGTGATGAGCGACCTGAAAAACGCCGGACATGAGCTGGTACTCGTGTCCTCCGGCGCCATCGCTATGGGCGTGGGGAAGATGAATCTCCAGTCGCGCCCCACTGACATGCCCACCAAACAGGCTGCCGCCGCCATTGGCCAGTGTGAGCTGATGTATATCTATGACAAGCTGTTTTCTGAGTACCATCACACCGTAGCCCAGATCCTGCTCACCGGCTCGGACGTGGAGGATCCCCAGCGCCACCGGAATTTCCAGAACACCATGTTCCGCCTGTTGGAAATGGGCGCTCTGCCGGTCATCAATGAAAACGACACTGTGGCCACAGCAGAGATCGCCGTGGGGGACAACGATACCCTGGGCGCCATTGTGGCCGTGAATATTCACGCAGATCTGCTGGTACTGATGAGCGATATTGAGGGGCTCTACACCGCCGATCCCCACCAGGATCCTGATGCGACGCTGATTCCCCTGGTGCGGGCGCTGACGCCGGAGATTCTGGCCCTGGCTGGCGGCAGCGGGAGCGACCTGGGCACCGGCGGCATGGTCACCAAGCTGAAAGCTGCAAAGCTATGCATGGAATCCGGATGTGACATGATCATCACCAACGGCATCCGACCCGACGATCTCTACCGGATCGCCGACGGCGAGGATGTCGGCACCCGCTTTCTGGGTAAGCAGGAGGCGGCACAATGAATCGCGATGTAACGATTCGCGGCCGGCGGATGCACGCCTGCCTTCTGGGCGGCGGGGATACCACCATTGTCCTGCTCTCGGGCTCCTGCATCCCCCTGCCCCAGTTGGAGTACCGACCTCTTATCAAGGCCATGTCCCAGGAGGCGCTGGTGGTTCTCCTGGAAAAATTTGGCTACGGCGGCAGCGACACCACCAGCCAGCGCCGGGATCTCCAGCATGTGGTGGAGGAGTACCGGGAGGCTCTGGCGTCGCTGGACGTGCCGCTGCCGGTGGTCCTGGCCGCGCACAGCATGGGCTTTCTGGAGGCCCTGTACTGGGCACAGCACTATCCAGGGGAGGTGTCCGCCCTGGTAGGCATTGATCCTGCCACGCCGGGCAGTTACCAGGATTTTGATACCCACAAGGCTGTCAAGCAGCTCACCGCCCTCTCCCAGAAGCCTCTCCTGCGGAAAATGACTGCCGACCGCTACTGCCGGCAGCTATTCCGCCGGCTGGACATTCCTAATCAGCGGCGCGCCGATCTTCAGGCCAAGGCACTGCACAACTTCGCCAGCCCGGTATGGCTGGCGGAAGCGCAGGCTCTGCCGGAAAATCTCACCACCATAAAAGAGGCCCCCCTCCCCCGTGCCACTCCCACCCTGTTCTTTCTCTCCAATGGCAGGGGTACTTCCATGCCTTCCGCCGTCTGGCGGCAGCACTGCATGGATTTTCTGGGGAACATGGTCTATAGCGAATATGTACTCTTGGACCTGCCTCACAACCTCTATCAGCTGGCTCCTGAGCTGATTGCCAAAAAAATTGCAGCCTGGCTCCGGCCGGCTGCCGAACACGAATAAGGGGGGACCATTTTATGACCACATTTGAACAGCTGGAGCGTGCCAGCGCTGCCAAGGCCGCCATGGCCGCCGCCTCCACCGAGCAGAAAAACCGGGCGCTGCTGGCCATGGCAGATGCCCTGGAGGCCCGCTGCGCCTCCATTCTCTCCGCCAACGCCTTGGATCTGGAGTCCGCCCAGGGGCACATCAGCGATGTGATGCTGGACCGGCTGTCCCTGAACGAAAATCGCATCGCCTCCATGGCCGAGGGAATTCGTCAGGTGGCCGCGCTGCCCGACCCGGTGGGCCAGGTACTGCGGATCGTGGACCGGCCCAACGGACTGCACATTGAAAAAACGGCGGTGCCTATGGGCGTCATCGCCATCATTTATGAGAGCCGCCCCAACGTCACCAGCGACGCCGCTGCCCTGGCACTGAAGGCCGGCAGCGCCTGTGTACTGCGCGGCGGCAAGGAGGCCCACCGCTCCGCCGCTGCCATTGTGGAGGCCCTGCGCCTTGGGCTGGAGCGTTCCGGACTCCCTCAGGATGCTCTACAGCTGGTAGAGGATACCACCCGTCAGAGCGCCAATGAGCTGATGACCGCCGTAGGGCTGGTGGATCTGCTGATCCCCCGGGGCGGCGCAGGCCTGATTCGCGCCTGTGTGGAGAACGCCACAGTAAACGTTATCGAGACAGGCACCGGCATCTGCCACGTCTATGTGGACGCAGAAGCGGACCCGGACATGGCTCTTGATATCGTAGAAAACGCCAAGACCAGCCGTCCCAGCGTCTGCAACGCCGAGGAGGTCCTGCTGGTCCACAGGGACATCGCTGAAGAATTTCTCCCCAGACTCAAGGCCCGGATCCCTCAGGTGGAACTGCGGCTGTGTCCTCGCGCCGCCGCCATCATTCCCGGTACCCCCGCCGGAGACATAGACTTTGATACAGAGTTTCTCGACTACATCTTGGCGGTGAAGGTGGTGGACAGCCTGGAGGATGCCATCGTCCACATCGGGGAACACTCTACCGGTCACAGCGATGCCATCATCACCCGGGACGCCCGGGCCGCTCAGGTGTTCCTCCGCTCAGTGGACAGCGCCGCTGTGTACTGGAACGCCTCCACCCGCTTTACCGACGGCGGAGAGTTCGGTTTAGGATGCGAGATGGGCATTTCTACTCAGAAGCTCCACGCCCGGGGCCCCATGGGGCTGGAGGAACTGTGCACCTATAAATACATCATCACCGGCAACGGACAGATCCGCTGACTGCCAGCATGGATACAGGAAAGGATGGATCTTATATGGCGAGCTATGAACTCGGTTTTATTGGAACAGGAAACATGGGCGGGGCCCTGGCACAGGCGGTCTGCAAGGTTGCGGACCCAAAAAGTGTCCTGCTCTCCAACCGCACCCGGGCCAAAGCGGAGGCTCTGGCACAGCGTCTTGGCTGCACAGTGGGCACCAACGAGGAGGTAGCCTCCCAGTGCAGGTATATCTTTCTCGGGGTCAAACCCCAGATGATGGCGGAAACCCTGGCTCCCCTTCAGCAGGTATTTCTTTTCCGCAAGGACCCCTTTGTTCTCGTGTCCATAGCCGCAGGGCTCACCATGGAGAAGATCTCCGCCCTGGCCGGCGGCAGTTTTCCGGTGATTCGCATTATGCCCAATACCCCCTGTGCCGTGGGGGCCGGGCTCACCAACTACACCGCCAACAGCGCCGTCACCAAGGAGGCGCTGGAGGCGTTTCTCCACTATATGTCCGCCTCCGGCACCATGGATCCCTTGGATGAGTCTCTTATCGAGGCTGCCACCGCCATCGCCGGCTGCGGCGGTGCCTATATCCTTCAGATCATGGAGGGGCTGGCGGACGGCGGCGTGGCCTGCGGCCTGCCCCGGGCCAAGGCCCTGCTCTATGCCGCCCAGATGATCCAGGGCACCGGCAAGCTGGCCCTGGAGACCG